>JBBIVT010000016.1:18866-54782 GCA_037439565.1 Acidobacteriota bacterium
GCATCACGCCGATTCAGGACGCGCGGGTGGGGTTGGCCGGGCCGATTTACGGATTCGGCGCGGCTCTTATCGCTCTGGCGGGCGGCTACCTCACCGGCTCCAAAGCCTGGTTCGCCATCGCGCATTTCGGCGCGGTGATCAACCTGTTTAATTTGATTCCCATTTGGCAGTTGGACGGCGGCAGGGGATTCGCGTCGATGACTCGCCCACAGCGCCTCGCGATCCTCGCGGCGGCGGCAGGATTGTGGTGGCTGAGCGGAGAAGTGTTCCTCCTGCTGATCGCAGCCGGCGCAGTCTACAGGATGTTCACCAAGGACGCCGCGCAGGAGCCGGATAACACGGGAATGGCGCAGTTCCTGGGCCTGATCGCGGCACTATCGGCAGTGATGGCCCTGGCGCAGTCCGGGGCGAATTGACACCTTCTTTTCTGAAATCTTTGGAGCGCTGCAGTTGGTATCCCCGCCCTCTCGGAAGGTGCTGCCCCGCAAACGGCCTAAAGCACGCTGGTTTCGGTGTAGCTGCCGAACACGTCACGGAACGCTTCCGAAATCTCCCCCACCGTCGCGTAGGCGCGCACGGCGTCGAGGATCAAGGGCATCGTGTTGTCTGTTCCTTCGGCGGCTCTTTTGAGATTGGTTAGCGCCTTCTCAACCACCCCGGAGCGGCGCTTCGATTTCAGTTCGCGAAGCTTTGCCACTTGGCGGTGTTCGGCCGATTCGTCGATTTGCAGCAGCTCGATGGGCTTTTCATCCTTTTCGACGAATTTGTTGACGCCGACGATGATGCTTTCGCCCGTTTCCACCGAGTGCTGAAATTCGTAGCTCGCATTGGCGATTTCGGTTTGCGGGAAGCCTCGCTCGATGGCCGGAATCATCCCGCCCATCTCGTCAATGCGGCGAATATAGGCATTTGCCGCCGCTTCCATGTCCAGCGTCAACTGCTCGACATAATAGCTGCCGCCGAGCGGATCGGGGTGAGCCGTGATCCCGGTCTCAAACGCGATCACCTGCTGCGTGCGCAAGGCCACGGTGACCGCGTGCTCGCTCGGCAGCGCGTAGGCTTCATCGAGCGAATTGGTGTGCAGGGACTGGCATCCACCGAGCACGGCGGCCATCGCCTGGGCCGCTGTCCGCACGATATTGTTCTGCGGCTGCTGCCAGGTGAGCGAACAGCCCGCCGTCTGCGCGTGAAAGCGCAGCTTCCAGCTCCGCTCGTCCTTGGCGCCGTAGCGATCCCTCATGGCATAAGCCCAGATTTTGCGCGCTGCGCGATACTTGGCGATCTCTTCAAAAAAATCGCTATGCGCGTTGAAAAAGAAGCTGAGGCGGGGGGCGAAAGAATCGACGGGCAGGCCGCGTGCGAGAGCCCAATCGACATACTCCATGCCGTCGCGCAGCGTGAACGCGAGTTCCTGCACCGCGGTCGATCCAGCCTCGCGGATGTGATAACCACTGATCGAAATGGGGTTGAAGCGAGGGGTGTGTTTCGCGCCGAACTCGATGGAGTCGGTCACCAGGCGCATTGATGGGCGAGGCGGATAGATGTACTCCTTCTGCGCGATGTATTCCTTCAAAATGTCATTCTGAAGAGTGCCCGAAACGCTCTCCCATGACACGCCCTGCTGCTCGGCAACCGCCAGGTACATCGCCCAAAGAATGGATGCGGGCGAGTTGATCGTCATGGACACTGTGACGTCACCCAGAGGGATGCCACGGAACAGAGTTTCCATATCAGCCAGCGAGGAGATCGCCACGCCGCACTTGCCCACCTCGCCGAGCGATGCGGGGTGATCTGAATCGTAGCCCATCAACGTGGGCAGGTCGAAAGCCACGCTCAATCCGGCCTGTCCCTGCGAAAGCAGATAGTGATAACGCGCGTTGGTTTCCTCGGCAGTAGCGAATCCGGCGAACTGGCGCATGGTCCAGAGTTTGCCCCGGTACATGGTTTCGTGGATGCCGCGCGTGTAGGGGAACTTTCCAGGAAGACCGGAATTGATGGACTTGGAATAAGCGGCTTCCACAGGGAGCCCGCTGAGCGTGCGATAGGATTTGGTCGCTGTGGCCATGCAACTCTATTCTACGCCGAGGGGACACACCGCTCTGTCCGCCAGCGACTTGCGTTGATTTTCCGTACCATGGAAGCACGTGCCGGAAAAACCCTTTAACGACCCGAAGATTGCGCTCAATCGTATTTATACGAAACGGGGTGACACCGGCGAAACCAGCCTGGTGGGTGGACAGCGCGTCATGAAGGACGCCGCGCGCATTGAAACCTACGGAACCGTGGACGAACTGAGCGCGTGTGCCGGCTTGGCGGTCGTGTCCTGCGAAGAACTTGTTACGCACAATCCGAGAATCGGGCTACTTCTCGACATCCTGCGGCGCGTGCAGCACGAGTTGTTCAATCTTGGCTCGATCCTGGCGACGCTGCCGGAGGATGTGCACGCCAAACAGCCTCGCATCACACCCGTGGAGATCGCGCAACTGGAGCGTGAAATCGACCAGATGAACGAGGCGCTGCCGGCGCTCCGCAGCTTCGTGCTGCCGGGAGGCACGAGGGTCAACGCGGAACTACACCTCGCGCGAACGGTCTGCCGCCGCGCGGAGCGGCTGCTGATCTCGCTGGCGCGCACGGAGAAGGTTCCGGCCGAGGCAATTCAGTATTTGAACCGGCTCAGCGACGCTCTGTTTGTCTGGAGCCGCTGGGTGAATCACACGCTCGGCGCGCCGGAGATTTTGTGGCAGCCGAACGAAGCAGCCTCAGCCAAGGATCGACTTTAGCGCGCCGTCGACTGCCGGGTATCGGAATGTGTACCCGGCGGCGAGCGCCGCTTCCGGAATCACCCGCTGACTGGCGTAGACGATCCGCGCCATCTCTCCGTAAAGCAGGTGCAGCGCGAACTTCGGCACGGGGAAAATCGCCGGGCGATGCAGCACGGAGGCCAACGCGCGGGTGAACTCGGCGTTCGTGGCTGGCTTTGGGGCCGTGGCGTTCACCGGGCCGCGGAGCAAAGGTGCGTCGAGCGCAAACTCGATCAAACCGGCGGCGTCGTCCACATGAATCCAGGCCATCCACTGCTTGCCGTCGCCGATTTTTCCGCCGACGCCGAGTTTGAATGGTAACAGCATCTTCTCGAGCCCGCCGCCGTCGCCGAGCACCAGGCCCAGACGCAGGCAGACCACACGCACGCCGAACTCCTCGGCCTTGTGAGCTTCGCGCTCCCATTCCAGGCACACATCGGCGAGGAAGCCGCTGGCCGGCGCGGAGGTTTCAGTGAGGATCTCGTCGCCGCGCGAGCCGTAATATCCGACGGCCGACGCGCTAACCAGAACTTGCGGCGGTTTGGCGCGCATTGCCTCCACCACACGACGGGTTCCGTCGATGCGGCTCGACCGGATTCGTTCGCGGACCTCGGGGCTCCAACGCTGCGCGACGGGCTCGCCCGCCAGGTGCACCACCGCGTCCGCTCCGGCCATCCCGTCCAGCGAACCTCGCAGCGAAACCGCGCGGGCATCTGCGCCGAGATCCTTCATCAATCGCCTGCCGATGAAGCCCGTGGCACCTGTGATGGCGACGGTCATAGCAACGATCCTTGAGCCAAGGAGTTGATGTACGAATTTACATCCGTCTTGCGCTTCATCCCGTCGAATGACATATAACGAATCATTCCAAATATGGGCCGCTCCGTCCAGGGGCGGTCGTGGAGGCCGAAGCACCAGAGGATATTGGTATACGTGTTCGGGTCGCGGCCATCGAGGGCGTACTTGTCGTGCAAATAAATCATGGTATTGAGCGCGTCCTGATGCGTGGGGGACCATTCGATGATCTTCTTACCCCAATACATGCGGTAGTAGCCGTGGATCTTCCCGTCGCGCAACATCTCGCGCTGTGTGGCGTTCCACAAGGCGTCGTGCGTTGCGGCTCGCTCGAACTCATCCCGAGTATAGATGAAATCGCGCTTGTCACCATCGTGTTTGCGAAGCGTGGCGCGGGCCCAATCGGGCAGGGCGTCGAGCGTATCGGCCCGGGGACCGAAGCGCGCGAAGTTAAACGCCAACTCGCGGCGCACGATCAGTTGTTCGAGAAACTCCGCCGCGATCAAGTCGTGTTCTTCCGCATATTGTTTTGCCGCCAGCGCGACTTCGAGCGCCGAGACGTGGCCGAAGTGAAGATAGGGGCTCATGCCGGAGGTCGATTTTTCCGGCGGCTGATTGCTGGTCTTGGCGTAGCGCCGCAGGTTCCTGTCCAGAAAGTCGCGCAGGCGGTGTTCGGCCTCTTTGCGGCCGCCACGAAACTCGGCCGACGGCGCGATGGAGTGATCGATCTCGCAGGAGGCCACCAGCGCGGAGATGTTCTCGTCCGTCACTTCGCAATGGAGCGGAGACACGGGCGCGTCCCATTTCGCCTTCATGCGGATGGGAGCAACGGGCTGCAAGCAATCGGCGAGAACTTTGTGGATCTTCGGACGAATCGTATATGCAGCGTACTCCTGCTTCGTGAAATGCGCCATCGGCACGATGCAGCTTGCATCGACCGCATAATAGGGGATGTCCAACCGCGCCGGGACGCTGCGGTTGTGCTCCGCGGCGATAAACGCCGGGTAATCGTCGGTGACCACGGCCGCGGCATCGGCCGCCAGGCGATAGAGCGCATCGTTCGGATCGGCGCTGCGCCTCCGCAGGTGGAACACATAGCCGACACCGAGCTTCCGGAGGCGGCGCGCGGTTTCCGGTACGCCCTCCAGCAGAAACGTGTGGAAGCGATCGCTGGCAAAGGGGTAGCCGCAGGTGAGTCCTTCGTAAAACAACAGCGGAAGGCCGCGTTCGTTGGCCAGATCGGCCGCGAATGCGAGCGCCTGATTCGATTCCGCGCGGCGGTTCATTTGCGCCCAGTAAAGGACGTACCGGGCGTTTTCCCGTAACTCCCGATCGTTTAATTTGCGGATTCGCTCCACCATAATGAGATGATAGGAACAGCGCATGAGATTTATAAACCGCGCCAAACTCCTTTGGTCCTATCTTCTCCGCCGTGAGCGTGTGCCCGCGCTACCGGTGGAGTATATCGTCGAAACGACGGCCAAGTGCAACCTGTATTGCCCGATGTGCCCTCGCGAGACGCATCCGCAACCCAAGGAGGACATGGATGACCGGGTGTTCGATGCGTTGGTGGAGGGAGCGGCGCGCACCGGAGAGCACATGATGCTCATTGGCTTGGGCGAGCCTCTGCTCGACCCGAAGATTTTCGACCGGATCGTCGATTGCGAACGCCACGGCATCTCCTCGCTGCTGTCCACCAATGGTGTGCTGCTCGACGAGGCGGCGGCGGAAAAACTGCTCGCCACGCCGCTGGCGCACATCACGCTGAGCTTCGACGGTGCAACCAAGGAATCGTTTGAGCTGTACCGCAAGGGCGCGAAATTCGAGCGTGTGCGTGACAACTTTATCCGCTTCGCGCGGATGAAACACGACAAAGGCTCCAAAATGCAAATCGTGGTGCAAATGGTGCGCTTGCAGAACAACGCGAGTGAGGTGGAGGAGTTCCAACGGTTCTGGAGTGCGGTGCCGGGCGTTGATCAAGTCAGAATCAAGGAAGACGAGACGAACGTCCTGCACCCGGAAGCGCCGCGAAAGGCAGCCGGCAAGCGGGTTTGCCATTATTTGTGGCGCGGTCCCGTGTACGTGAAGCACGACGGACGGGTGTATCCCTGCTGCCAGAGTTACATGCTGGACGGCGACCCCATCGGCCGCCTCCCGGAGCAGAGCCTCGAAGAAATCAACAATTCGGACGAGATGCGCACCCTGCGAAGGCTGCACGCCGAAGGCAAGGCGGGCGAAATCGATATGTGCGCGCGCTGCTGCGTGGCAATTCCCCATCCACTGCTGGTGACGGGCAGTTTGATCCTGCATGGAAAGACCGTGCGTCGGGCCGTGCCTGTCATCGAGCGCCTGGTGCACGGATCGCGGCTGCCCAAGGGTTTGCTTGCCCCGCAACGCGAAACGCTGGTGCAAATTGAACGTGAATAAACCGTGACAACGCGGTAGAATGAAGGAACGGCTGATCCATCAAAACAATATGAAAGAAACCGCCATGGAGAAGCAGGCCCAAAACATACAAGAAGCATTTCTCAACAATGCTCGCAAAGAGAAAACTTTCCTGACGATCTATTTGATGAGCGGAGTGAAACTGTCCGGCCGGATCAGGAGTTTCGATAAGTACTCGGTGATTCTTGAAACGAATAATCAGGAGCAGTTGATTTTCAAGCACGCCATTTCCACGGTGGTGGTCTCCAAGCCGTTCCATACCTCGGCTCCGATGGCTTCGGCGGTTGCGCACGCCGCGCCTGGCGCGCCCATCGCGGATTCGGAGTAGCGCAAAACATACATTGCCAACCGGCGAAGAAATCGCGATTCTCGTTGGCCTGAATTTGACGGGCCGATCCGCCCAGCCGGCGCGGACTGCCAACGGCGTGGAGGCCATCAGCGCGGAAGATTCCCTGGAGGAACTGGCCGCCCTTGCCGCATCCGCGGGCGCTCGCGTGGCGGAGCAGCAGATTCAATCCCGGCCTCGCGTCGATTCCGCGACCTTCATCGGCTCCGGCAAAGTCGAGGAGCTGAAGGCTCAGGTTCTTTTTCATGACGCGACGACCGTCATCGTCGACCGCGAGCTCTCGCCGACGCAGCAGCGCAACCTGGAAAAAGCGCTCGACGTCAAGGTGTTGGACCGCACGCAGCTGATCCTCGATATTTTTGCCCGCCGCGCTCGAACGCGCGAAGGCAAGCTGCAAGTCGAGCTGGCGCAGTTGAACTATCTTTTGCCGCGCCTCACCGGGCACGGGGCGGCGATGTCGCGGCTCGGCGGAGGCATCGGAACGCGCGGACCTGGCGAAACGAAGCTCGAAACGGACCGCCGCCGGATTCATCAGCGGATCGCAGCGTTGCACCGGCTTTTGGAGCGCGTGCGGGGCGGCCGCTCCACGCAGAGGCAGCAGCGGCAGGCGGTTCCACTGGCGACCATCGCGCTGGTGGGATACACCAATGCGGGCAAATCCACATTGTTCAACCGGCTGACCGGCGCGGCGGTGCTGGCGGATGCGAAAATGTTCGCAACGCTCGATCCCACCGTGCGCCACATTACTCTGCCGTCGCACCGCAAGGCGTTGATGAGCGATACCGTCGGGTTCATCCGGAATCTGCCGACGACGCTGGTGAAGGCGTTTCGAGCCACCCTTGAGGAAGTGGTGGAGGCGGAGTTGCTGCTGCATGTGGTGGACGCAAGTTCCGAGGAGGCTCCAGCGCAGACCGAGCACGTGCTGGCGACCCTGAGCGAAATTGGCGCGGCGCACAAGCCGCAGATCCTGGTACTGAACAAGATCGACAAGATCCCGGGGACGCCCGATACGGCCTCGGTCGCGCGTAGGATTTTGAGCGATCCGGACCATCAACCGGCGGGCGCGGTGGCGATTTCCGCGCTGACTGGCCAGGGTTTCGAGGCGCTGCTTCAGAAGATCGACGAGACCCTCTCGTTGGATCCCGTCTCGCATTGCATCTTCCACTTCCCAATCGCGGAGGGAGCCCCGCTCCATCTGCTGCACGAGCGCGGACGCGTAACAGCGACGCGATATACTGGCAATTTCTGTGAAGTGGAGGCGGAAACGCCCGCGTCCATCAAACGTCGCCTGGACAAGTTCCTGGTGAAGTGAGCCTATGTTCCGAGCTAGTGTGCGCGAAGACGTCTATTTGGAGCTTCTGGAGGAGCGCCACGCGGCACAGGTCTTCGCATTGGTGGATCAGGAGCGCGAATATCTTCGCCGCTGGCTACCCTGGGTGGACGCGACGCAGACCGTGGACGATTCGCTGAGCTTTATCCGGTCCTCTCTCGATCAGTTCACCTCCGGCCGAGGATTCGTCGCCGGGATCTGGCGAGAAAAGCGGCTCTGTGGCGTCATTGGCACGCACAAGCTCGACCTGTTGAACCGTCACGGCGAAATCGGATATTGGCTGAGCCGGCAGTTTCAGGGGCAAGGCATTGCGACGGCGGCCTGCCGCGTGGTTGTGGCTCACCTATTCGACGATTTCGACCTGAACCGCGTAGTGATCCATTGCGCCAAGGGCAACGAGCGGAGCTGCGCCGTAGCCAGGCGGCTGGGATTCGTCGAAGAAGGGCTGGCCCGGGAAGCGCATCTGCTGCAAGGTCGGTTCCACGATATCCGCGTCTTCGCGCTATTACGGCGGGATTGGAAGCCGGACCGCGCCGGGCTCTGATTTTGGCTATGATTTTACCATCGGCGTGAATTTTCCCACTGCACTTACGCTCGCGCGAATCTTCCTCGTCCCCTTGCTGGTCGCGGCGCTCCTAGCCGACGGCCCCAACGTGAACTGGGACCATTGGATTCCCGTGTCGCGCGAGATTTTCGCGCTCTGCGTATTTCTGGCCGCGGCGGCGACGGATTTGCTCGATGGATATCTCGCGCGGCGCTGGTCGCAGGTGACCACGGTGGGCATGTTACTCGACCCGATTGCCGATAAGATGCTGATTTCGGCGGCGCTGATTTCGCTGGTGGACATTCACCGCGTACCCGCCTGGATCGTGATCCTGATCATCGGACGGGAGTTCGCGGTCTCGGGACTACGCGCCATCGCGGCGGCCGGGGGTTACACCATCGCCGCCAGCGACCTGGGCAAATCCAAGATGGCCGCCCAAGTTGTGGCAATTGCCCTGGTGATCGGCGGGATCCGCTGGCCATCGCTCGCCGAGGCGGGCGCATTGGGCATGTGGGCGGTGATGCTGTTTGGCATCGTTTCGGCCGGGGACTATTTCCGCAAATTCTGGCGCCGCGTGGACGATTCGGTGAAAATCCGGCGCCGCCGTGAATTGCTGCGAATGGAGAGGCGCAAGAAGCGGGATTCTCTTACTTCGGAGCAGACGATTTGATTCCGGCGCTTCTTGTGGCCGCTGGGTTGTTGATGCAAGCCCCTCCGAAGGCTGCCGATTTCCCCGTCACGACCGTGTTCAAGGGCTTGCCCGCCCCACCGAAGTTCAAGACCCCGGGCCAGCGGACGTTCCGCTCGGTGATTATGAGTTGGGTCAAAAAAGGGCCGAATTTCGCCGGTCATTACACGCTCGCTCAATGGGGATGCGGCGCTAGTTGTGTACAAATGGCCGTTGTGGATGCACAAACAGGCTACGTCTACGAAGGGCCATTCGGCGCGCTGCCAAAGGCGGCGATATGCCTCGACGGGAGTGCCGCGGAGCCCGGTATCACGTTTCGCCGCGACAGTTCGCTGCTGATCTTAAAAGGTTGCCCCGATTTCAAGGACTGCGGATGGCTTTATTACCATTGGACGGGTACAGATTTCAAGCTCATTCGCAAGGATCCACTGGCGCAGCCTTCCCATTGCCAGCCCTGACACGCATTACTCACTGGGCAGACCGCAGGCAAGCCATGCATCATGGCCGCCGATCACGTTCATGACATCTTTGAACCCCGCCCGCTGGATCAGGCTGCACGCGATCGCGCTGCGATAACCGCCTTTGCAATGCACGGCGATCGGCCGGGTCCGGTCGAGCGAGGCCAGCATCGATTCGAGCCTGTGAAGCGGCATCAGGATGGCGCCGCTGATTCTACCTCCGGAGAGTTCGGGTTCGCGGCGCACATCGATAATCTGCAAGTGCTCCTTCTCACGGCACAAATCATCGACGGAGATCTGGGGAATCTCCTCCGCCGGTCCGCTCCAGCCCTGCATGCCGCCTTTGAGCGAGCCCACGACATTCTCTATGCCGACGCGCGCCAGGCGCATCCGCGATTCTTCGAGATGTTCCTCGTCCTCGGCGATCAAAATGATGTTCTTTCCCAGGCCCAGAATCGTCGCGGCGAACGATGCGAATTGCCCCGAAAGCGCGATATGCACCGCGCCCGGAATGTGACCGGCGAAAAATTGCTGCGACGGCCGCGTATCCAGCACAATCGCGCCGCCGAGCTGGCGGCCGAGAACCTCGGCGGCCGTGAATTCGGCCAGCGGCGGCAACTCCTTTAGAGCCGGCGCGCCCTCGCGGTTGATGGCAGCGTCCAGCGCGAAATACCCAGGCCGCTCCGGCAGTTCGGCCGTCAGGAGCCGCACGAATTCTTCCTTCGACGCGGCGCGCAGCGCATAATTGAGCGCGCGCTCCTTGCCGATGGTCGATTGCCGCTCCGGCCTCATCTGCTTGCCGCACAGCGAGCCCGCTCCATGCGCCGGATAGACCTCCACGTCATCGCCCAGAGGAAGAAGCTTGTTGTGCAGGCTGTCGAACAGCATGGCGGCGAGCTGCTGAGGCGTCAGATCCGGTGAAAGATCGGGGCGGCCGACGTCGCCGATAAAGAGTGTGTCGCCAGTAAGAACGGCGTAAGGGGTTGCGCGCCGGTCGAGATCGGTGACGGCGATCGACACACTCTCGATCGTGTGCCCAGGCGTCTCCAGAAATCTCAGAATCACCTGGCCGAAGCGGATTTCGTCGCCTTCGCGCACGCCCACATGTGGAAACGTTGCTCCGGCCCGTGCGCCGAGGTAGATCCTCGCGCCGGTCCGTTCCGCCAGTTCGCGATGGCCGCTAACGAAATCCGCGTGCAGATGGGTTTCGATGATGTATGCGATCTTCAGCCCCTGCTGCTCCGCCTCGTCGATGTAGAGGTTCACGTCACGCTGCGGATCGATCACCGCGGCGATACCGTCCGAACCCAACAGGTAGGAGGCATGCGAAAGACAGGTGAGATAGAACTGTTGAAAATACATGGCTATCGATTGAAGATGTGGACGCGGAACATCGGTTTCGCCTTTTCCGCGGCCTCCTGATCGTAAACCTGCTCGGTTTTTGAAGGATCGTAGTCGCGCCATAGCCAGGAGAGTGATTCCGGAAGTTCCGCGTTCGCGTCCGCTCCGTTGTGCGATCCGTTGCCGAAGGCAAGATGGAAATCGTAGCCCCTCAGCTTCAACGAATTGGCCATCTGGATGTTCTGTAGTGGCCAACTGCCGTGGTCGTTCTCCAGATCCTCGCTGCCGTCCTGAAGCCAGACGCGGATATTACGCTTGGATTCCTTGCGCACCTTGTTCGGATACACGTTACCGCCGTCAAGCTGCCCCGGATGCCACTGGATGCTGGTGAAGCTCCCAATGGTCGAGAGCACGCGCGAATAGCTCTCCGGATGCTGCCAGGCGGCGTTGAACGAGCAGATTCCGCCCGACGACTCCCCTGCGATGCCGCGGCTATACGAGTCCTTGCGGATGTTGTATTGCGCGTAAACGCTCTCCAGTAGCTCGTCGAGAAAACGATCGTACGTATCGTTCACCGAATCGTATTCGATGCTGCGCATCGCCTGGCTGCCCACCTTGCCGGGCGCGATAAATACACTGATCATTACCGGAATGCGCCTCTGATAGGTGAGGTTGTCGAGCACGTTCAGCGTCCGCCGTCCGTTGCGCGCGATATGCCCCTGCCCGTCCTGCCATATCATCAGCGCGGCCGGCTTCGATGGATCGTATTGCGCCGGGACGTAGATCCAGTAATCGCTCTGCATGCCCGGATAAACCTTGCTGGTATGCACGAGTTTTTCCGACATTTTGCCTTGCGGCACATCCGGCTGCTCATAGGACGAAGGCATGAACACCGGCATATCCAGCCTTCCGCCGAACGCCGCGCCGTCGATCACGTAATGGAACTGATGCGACCGCCCCGCCGCGAGCCTCGCCACCGTGACCCACAGCTTAGGATCGACGCGCGTCATCGCCACCGGCGGATCGTCGTCGGTGACCAGCATCGGCGCTTTGTCCTTCTCGATCGCGAACAGGATCTGTTCGTGATCGCCCAGATACGCGATCCCCTTTTGCAAATCGTCGGCCTTCATGGTGGAGCGGATCCTGGCTGCATCACGCGCCAGATCGGTCAGTTTCGGATCGGCGCCGAACGCAGCCGCGGCGAGGGCGAAAAAAGCGTACAGTCTCATGCTTTGCCCATTTTGCTTTCAATGATGTCGAAAAGTTCGTCGATGTCGGCGGGACGCGTGTGGATGTGCGAGGATAGCCGCACCTGCTGGCCTCCGCTGACGAAAATCTTGCGTTTTCCGGCCTCCTGCCAGACGGCGCTCGAGTCCTTTTTGAAGCGGATGCCCACCAAAGCCGCGAACATGCGGTCGTCGTTTGGCGTCAGCAACTCGATGTAGGGCAGGCGCGCGGCGCGCTCATAGGTGTGGCGGGCAAGCTGATGAATGCGCGTGTAAATCCGTTCCGATCCAATGGATTGGGAAAAACGCAATCCAGCGATCATGCCTTCAAAGATCGCGCGATTGTTCGTTCCCTGGCGCATGAAGCGCCCGGCCTTCAACGACTTGTCGTCCCAACCGCCAGTGACGTTCATGGGCCACAGCCGTTCCAGGTTTTCCTCCCGGATGTACAGGAAGCCGGAACCGGCCGGCGCGAACATCCACTTATGCGGGCTGCCGGCAAAGAAATCGCAGTTCAGATCGGACAGCTTCAGCGCCATCTGGCCGTGCATGTGCGCGCCGTCGACCAGCGTCAGAATGCCTTTGGCGCGCGCCGCGTCGCAAATCTCCCGGATCGGCAGGATGAGCCCGGTTGGGCTCGTCATACCGCTGAAACTGAGAACGCGCGTCTTTGGCCCGATGGCCGAAATCATCAGGTCGGCCAGTTGGCCCGGATCCTTGGGCGGCAGCGGAATCGCGACCTCGCGGATGGTAGTGCCGAAGCGGGCGCGCTTCTGCTCCCAGCCAGATTTGCCGGAAACATGCTCCTGGTTGGTCATCAGGATCTCGTCGCCCGGCTTCAAGTCGAGACCCGCGGCCACCGTGCTGAGCGCCTCAGTGGCGTTGTGCATCAACGCGAGTTCGTCCTTCTTGCAGCCGAGGAACTTCGCCATCTCCTCGCGAGGCTCGTCAAGTGTCTCGTAGCCCCAGCGCGGGTAGGGATACGATAGCTCCAGCGCAGCGGCGTTTTCGAGATACGTGGCCATGGTTTGATATACCGGCCTCGGCAACACGCCCAGGCTGCCATTATTCAGGAAGGATCGCCAGTGCGGCAGGAAGAACTGTTCGTCGCGAATACGGGTCCAATACACCTCCGGATCGCGGGCGAAGAGCGTCTCCTCGGGAAGGCTGCTGGCGGGAGACGCAAGAATTTTCTGCCATGGCACGCCAAAGAGAGTCGCGCCGGCGCGCAAGGCATTGCGTCGATTCATGAGGTTAGTCTACTGCGCCGCGCTGGTTAAATCCACCCTGAGTCCTAAGAAGGGAGATACTGCTGCAGCGTGCGGAAGAACGCACGCACGAACGCGACGCCGGTTTGGGTCGCTTCTTCCTCGTTTTTTTCCCGGATGGGAATAATCACTCTCACCAGGGCGGTGTCGGTGCGATTCAGCCGGATGGCGTCGGCCAGCACCCAGAATTTCGCCTGGAACTCGTCGGCCACGACGCGATCGCGGGATTGATACCAGTAAAACACCAGCTCCCGCTCCTCCCCGTGGAAGATGACATAGCGGTTCACGACGATGGGTGCAGCCAAACCCACGTCGATGGGGTACTTATCCGAACTCAATTGCGTCCATCCGGCGCCGGGCATGCAGTTCTTGGGAGAATGTGGCGTCTTGCCGTTACGTTGGGTGCGGAAGGAGGCCACGAAAAGGCTCACGGCGGTTGCGTTGCCGGGTGCGCTGTAAATGCGGTTCAGAAGGTCATCGGCTTTGAGCACGTCCTGCGTTTCCTTGTCCACATAGCCTTCCTGCACCATCGTCCATGCGCCGAACTCCCGCGGAACATCGCTCAGCGGGCGGCTATTGGGAATATATTCGGACCGGATCGAGCTGTACAGCAAAGCAGTCTGGATGATCAACAGCGCCGTCACCAGCCGTGCGGGCGTGGAGTTGAGAAACTTAAGCAACGCGCGCCTCCTTTGCGAACTTCCAGCGGTAAATCAAGTTGATGAGCATATGGAGGAGAAAAAGCATCGCGAACGCGATCGCGAAAATGATAAATCCCTCCAGTTCGTGGAAGAACCCGCGCGCTAAATCCGTATTGTATTCGCTCAAAATACCGGTAACGGTCACCCGGCCAGCGTTGGCCAGAATCGCAATCGGCAGCACGCTCAGTAGCAGCGCCCACCGCATCCAGACCTTGGAGTCGAAAAAATACGCGTATACGAGCGACAAAAAAGAGAGCGACAGCAGGCTGCGGATGCCGCTACACGCTTCCGCGACCGAGAGTTTCTGGCTCGCCAGTTCCAGTACATTGCCTTCCCTTAGAACAGGAATATTGATGGCGCCGAGCGCCACTTCCGCCACTTGACTGGCGAACAACTGAAGGGGGAAAGTGATCTTGTTATACACGACCGTCGGCAGGGGAATCATAAATATCAGCAGGATCAGCGGGAAACTGAGTTCGCTCACCAGTTTCTTACCACCCACCACCAGGAGCAATCCCACCAGCGAAATCAGGAACGCCGTGCGCTGTAAAAACAGCTCCGCACCCATCAGCCCGACATATGCCTGGATCGCTGCCCAACCCATGAGCCAGAGCCCCCACCAGGCCGGCTGCCAGGCGATGGCCGCGATCTCGGTCCGCCGCTTCCAGACAATATATCCGGAAACCAGCGGAACGAAGAATCCGTGGCCCACATCGTCGTCATAGGACCACTGCTCGACCAGGTGCTTCAGGATTGGAAAATACGTCAGGATTAAAAGCGCGCCGAACCATGCGATGGCGGCCCAAGGTAAATCCTTTTTTTTCGCCGGAGATTCGGCGGACTCCGGCAAATGATTTTCCACCGACGGCATAGGTTGGCCCGAGAGCTAACTCCCAGTAAAACACACCCGGATCACCTCAGTGGAGGCGCGGCCTGTTAGTTGGGGGCCTGGGAAGCATGCGCTTCCCGTAACCGGTTCGTCACCCGGGCGACCAGCCGGCGAGGATCCAACAGGTGTTGCGGACGAAAATGCCGCTGGGACCAACGGCTGCCTTCCTGAAACTCGACGCCCAGGAAGTAGCCAAATTCACGGTAAACGCAGTATTTCACGACGCCGCTCAACTCCCCATTGGGGTAGGTCATTTTGAGCGCCGTGCCTTGCGGCACCGGCTTATCCACTTGCAGGCAAGCCCCCGACAACGAGATGTCCTCCAGGTTAGCGACGCCGCGGCGGGTCCGCCTTTTGTTGTCTTTCCACTGCACGTCAATAAGATCCGCACACAGCATCCGGGGTTCGATACGCCTGTCAAGCATTTGGTTGAGTAGTTCCGTCTCTGCCTTATTCCATCGGCCGGATGCCGGGAAAACGGCGGTTTTCTCCTTAGACAAAATTGCCCTAAGTGCGTCATAGGGCAACCGCTTAAGCCTAGTCCGATTGGTACCATGAATCTGAAGAATCCGCAATGGAAACGATTTTCGACGAAATCGGGATGTTTGGCGCCCGCATCCGCGGTTCGCGCTCCGTTTTGCTTCACCTCGCCGTACTGGTGGCGTTCGGCGTTTGGATTCCCCGCGCCAAAGGACTGGACTTTCTCGATCCCCAGGTACTGGGAGCCTACGTCTGCCTGGGGCTGATTTTCTCCGGACCGGCGGCGGCTCAGTCCTTCACTGGCCCAGTGCCGTTCCGCGTGGCGATTTCCCGCGTAATCACCGGCGTTCTTTACGGCGAGGCTGCGGTGGCCGCGCTCACCGGAGCGGGAATCGCCACGGTCTACCTAACCCTCCGCGGGCGTTTTGTCCCGCCGCTCGACTGGCCCTCTTTGGAAAAGGCGGCGATCCTTGGCCTGAGCGGCTCGGTCATGGTGGCGTCAATGGCGTCCTGGCTGGCCGTTCAGTTCTCGCGCAGAGTGGCGATGATTGCCCTGCGCGTCATCTTTTTCGCGCTGCTCATTCTGTTTTATTACCGCGGCCAATGGCTGCCGGAGGTCGCCTGGAGCGCCGCTGCAGCGTGTGTCGTTGCTGCGGCTGTGTTCATCGAACTGCTTCGGAGAGCATCCCTGGCGCAGCGAAATAGAATATCCTGATCCAAGCTTCATGAATATCCATTCGCAAGCCCCCTGCCGCGTCGATATGGCCGGCTCGACCCTCGACATTTGGCCTCTCTACCTGTTTCACGAAGGCGCGGTCACCGTGAATTTCGCCGTGGACCGCTACACGCGCGCCCGCATCGAACCGCGCGCCGGAAAGCGGATCACCTTCCGCTCCACCGATCTGAGGCGCGAAGCCTCCTACGATTCGCTCGATCATCTGCTGGCCGCCAAATCCCATCCGCTGGCCCTGCCGGCCGAAATTGTGCGATTCTTCCGCCCTGAGGATGGCTTCCATCTCGACATTTCATCGGAAGCTCCCGCCGGGGCGGGTATTTCCGGATCTTCGGCGCTCATTATCGCGACCGCCGGCGCCTTCAATAAATGGCTGCACCGGGGCCACTCCATCGAAAAGCTGCGTGAGATCTCGCAAAACATCGAAGCTCGCATCATCAGAGTGCCCACTGGCTGTCAGGACTACTATCCGGCCATGTATGGCGGCGTCAGCGCAATCGAACTGGGCTGTGACGGCATTCGACGGGTGGCATTGGACGTCTCCCCCGAGGAACTGGAGTCTCGCGTTGTGCTTGCGTATACCGGCGAACCTCGCAACTCGGGCATCAACAACTGGGAAGTGACTAAGAGTCACATCGACGGTAACGCGCGCGTGTTCCGGAATTTTTCCACCATTGCCGCCATCGCCGTGGCCATGCGCGCGGCCCTTGAAAGGCAGGACTGGAACGAAGCCGCCCGCCTGTTGCGCGAGGAGTGGTCGCACCGCAGGAAGAACGCACCCGGTATTTCAACGCCGCTCATTGATCGCCTGATCCGGGCGACACGCCGCAATGGTTCCGTCGCGGCCAAGGTCTGCGGCGCGGGCGGAGGCGGCTGCGTTCTGTTCCTGGTCGAACCCGGCGCGGGACCGCGCGTGGCGTCTATCATTGAACGCGAAGGCGAACGCGAAGGCGCCACCGTGCTTCCCGTGAAGGTCGCGCGCAAAGGCGTGCAAATTCGAATCGGGAAATGAATCCAGAAGAAAACAGAACCGGCTGGTTCGGCCTGATCCTACGCGTCGGCCTGTTCGCGCTGATCGGATGGCTGGGTCTCAACGTTTTCGGAATCGCTCTGTTCTGGCTCACGGGCAGCCCTCTGATCACCGCGACGCTGGCGGCGTTCGCCGCGGCGTCGCTGGCCAATTCCATTACGGTCCGGATTTACGAGCGAGGGAAACTTGCGGCGCTCGGCCTCGCCTGGAGCGATACGTCCCGGCGTGAATTCCTGCTCGGCATGGCGAGCGGCGCCGTCGCCGTCTGTGCGGTTCTGGCCGTTCCGATCGCCAGTGGAGCAGCGTCTTTTGAAAGGGCCGCCGCGTCCGAACATATTTTGCCGAGCCTCGCCTTCGTTAGCTTCGTGCTGTTGTTTGGAGCCTTCGGCGAGGAACTCTTGTTTCACGGTTACGCTTTCCAGTTGTTGATCCGCCGCATTGGAGCCTTCGCGACGATTCTCCCGGCGGCCGTGGTCTTCGGCCTCGCGCACACGGGTAACGCGAACTGGAGCTGGCTCGGGATCGGGAACACAATGCTCTGGGGTGTGCTGTTTGGCTACGCCTATCTGCGCACAAACGCCCTCTGGCTGCCCATCGGCCTGCACTTCGGCTGGAACGTGACGCTGCCCTTGTTCGGAGAGAATTTGAGCGGGTTTACAATGGGAGTAGCCGGGTATACGCTCCATTGGAAGACTAGCGACCTGTGGAGCGGAGGAGCGTATGGGCCGGAAGGCAGCCTGTTGACCACCGCCGCCGTGGTTGCGCTGTTTTTCGTGCTGCACAAGTACACGACGCAGCCCGAAGCGGACGAGTGAGGTGTTTATGGCGCGAATTTCTCCTCGGATTCTGGCGGCCTTCGTCGCCGTCGCGGCTTTGCGTGCCGACCAGAAAAAGCTCACGTTCGACCAGAAAGTGGAATTGGTCCGCGGCCTCGATGCAGAGTACGCCACGGTGAAATATCCTCTGCCGCGCTCGAAAAAGCCTCTGGAATACAACTCGGACGGCTCGTTCGATAAGAGCTCCTGGACCGCCGTGGCGCGCCAGATGGGCCCGGCTGGACGAATCGGGGACCTGGTGCAGATCACCCACGTGACCATTGAAAAGGACTCGATTCTTTTCGAGATCAACCACGGGATGAAAAGCCGCGGATCTTGGAAGGATCACGTGGAGGTGGGCATGGGCGGCGGGCTTGCGCCTCTTTCTCAAGGCAACTCCAATGCTCCGGCCGGCACGAGCATCCTATTGAAATTTCCCGGCGAAATCGGGGAGCTCACTTCCGCCGATGTGAAGAAAATCTTGGCCCCGGTGCTCGATTTCGACAAGCACTCCGCCACGGAGAACTATGCGGACGCGCTGCCTCCGGAGATCAAGCAGGCGATCCTCGACAAGAAGCCGATGGAAGGGATGGATCGGGATCAAGTCCTGCTGGCGCTAGGCCGGCCCTTACGAAAATCCCGGGAAAATAAAGATGGTGTCGATTACGAAGACTGGATCTATGGCCAGCCCCCGGGCCGCGTGACCTTTGTGACCTTCGCCGGCCCCAAAGTGGTGAAGATCAAGGATACGTACGCGGGTTTGGGCGGCAGCATCGCGGATACACCAAAACAGCCGTGAACCGCGGCTGTCAGGGAGCGAACAGCTTCAACGGCGTCAGCACACCGTTCTTCTTCACGCCCAATTGAATCGGTCTGGGAGGACCGCGGCGCGGCACCGTTACCTCGGCCCACAGCTCTTCATCGGGAGGTCGCAGCGATGGATCGGGCACGCGGTCGGGAATAAAGTACGCGATCCTCACCGGAGCCGTGGAGTTGGACACCATTACGCCGCTACCATCGATTTCGGCCGGCCGCGCCACCAATTTCCCGCCTTCCACTGAGAAATTCGCCTGTGCGTAAACCGCGCCCGGGGGAAATCCACGCGCCTCGGCAGTGACCGTCAACGACACGTAGCGGCCGCGCACCGGCAGGCTGGGATCGTAAGGCGCGACCCGGACCCACAGCCGCGGCCGCGTCGCCCGGTCGATCAGCATCTTGCCGCCGATCGACAGCACCATCGCCGCTTGCACGCCGCACAGGATCAGGCCCTTGGTCAGTGCATTCATGCCGATGCCCTCATCCTGACCGTTGCCACCAGCCTGCGGCGCAGTTTTTCAAGCGCCCAGCCACCGGCCAGGAAGAGGACCCCTAATCCGATCAGACTCGCTGAGCGGCCGATCTTGTCCATCACCGAGGAAAAATAAAAGAACAGAACCGTGATGGCGAATCCGGCTGTCCCGAGGTTGACCCGTTCCGCCCGATGCTCTTCCAGGCCCCAGAACACGAGCCCCGCCGCGCCCGCGCCGCACCAGAGATAGAGCAGCGGGCTGTCGGCATTTTTCGCCGCGAAATTCAGTAGCAGCACCCACACCGCCGCCACGCCGTTCATCCACGCGAGCTTCCGGCGCAACAGGTACGCGACGCTCAGCGGGAGCGCATATGCCAGGACGGATTCTACTTTGCCTCCCTCCGCGGCGGCAGACGGAGTGAGTTGGCGGCTAAAAATGAGCGCCAGCGTCCACGGGATCAGGGCCATGCCGCCAATCCAAACCAGCGCGCGCGTTTTCGGCGCGGTGAAATAGACGATCGCCAGCACCAGCATCCCCTGGCAGATAATCCGCGCAAAATACGCGTCGTTGGCAGCATGCGCCTCCATCCATTCCGACCCGATCCAAGCCGGCGTCAAGATCGCCGCGAAGGATAATTGCAGCCAGTCCCGGCGTAGGATCCATCCGATCCATGCGCCCGCAGCCCACATCAGCATGCCGGAGGGCCAATGCTCCGCCATATTGAAGATCTGGCCGGAAAGATAAATTCCCGCGCCCAGCGCCGCCGTGCCGATGCCATGCAGCGCCATCGCCAGCGGTTCCATCGTGAGCGAGGCCCAGGCGCCGCCCGCGTGGAAAATGGCCACCATCAGCAGCACGATGGCGAATCGCGTGGCAGGCGCGAGGTCGTCCCAGTGCGCCGAGACGAACAGCAGCACGCCCGCGGTCATCATCATCGCGCCGAAGGCGATTGCCGCGATGGCCGGCCATCGCAGTCCCGCCGGTCCACGCCCGCCGCGCCCTTCGAACTCGCGGATGCGCGCTGCCCTCTCCGGATCGATGAATCCGGCGTCCTGCCACTTCTCCAAAAACTGTTCCCAGGGGGCGGCCATTCGCTTTGCATGATACATCGGCAGGCGGGGCAAAAGTCTGGAGCGGGCCGAATTCCGGGAATGTTACATTGGACCAATGCCGACTTCGAGGTGCCGGAAATGCGGCAGCGATCTGCCCGAAAACGCCCGTTTCTGTTTGAGTTGCGGCACGCCCACCGCTCCCGAATCTCTGGCCACGCAGACCGTCGCCACGGTGCCTCACTCCGGCGCTCCGTCGTCTAAACTACGTGTATCCTCAACATCTTCGAGTGATGGCCGCTTTCTGCCGGGCGTGCTCCTCGCGGAGCGGTACCGCATCGTGGCCAAACTCGGGGCGGGCGGCATGGGCGAGGTCTATCGGGCAGACGATTTGGTGCTCGGCCAGACCGTCGCCTTGAAATTCCTGCCGGTCGAGGCCACCGATAACCCTCGCTCGCTCGACCGCTTTCGCAATGAAGTCCGCATCGCGCGCCAGGTGTCCCATCCTAACGTTTGCCGCGTTTACGATCTGGGGGAGATCGACGGCCAGTTGTTTCTGTCCATGGAGTATGTCGACGGAGAGGATTTAGGAGTCCTGCTGCGCCGCATTGGCCGCCTGCCCGATACCAAGGCTCTGGAAATTTCCCGCAAGCTCTGCGCCGGCCTTGCCGCCGCGCACGAAAAAGGCGTCCTGCATCGTGACCTGAAACCGGGCAACATCATGCTCGATTCGCGCGGCCAGGTGCTGATCACGGATTTTGGCCTCGCCGCGCTGGCCGGGGAAGTGGAAGGCGCGGAGGTCCGCAACGGCACGCCCGCCTACATGGCGCCGGAGCAACTCGACGGCAAGGAGGTCACCGTCCGCAGCGAAATCTATTCGCTCGGCCTGGTGCTGTACGAAATCTTCACCGGCAAGCGGCCGTTTGAGAGCGCCACACTGGCCGAACTGGTAAAAACGCGGAATGAGAGCACGCCGCCCAGCCCTTCAACGCTTGTTCCCGACCTCGACCCGGTCGTGGAGCGCGTGATTCTCCGGTGCATGGACCGCGATCCCGCTCAGCGTCCCTCCTCCGCGCTGGCGGTCGCCGCCGCGCTGCCCGGAGGGGATCCCCTGGCCGCCGCGCTTGCGGCCGGCGAAACTCCTTCGCCGCAGATGGTGGCCGCCGCGGGAGACTCGTCGATCATTGAGCCGAAGATCGCCTGGGCATGCCTTGCCTTTGTAATCGCGGGGCTCATCGCCTTCTGCCTGGTTGCGGGAAGGTATGACGGCCTGGAGATCGGCGCTTACAGCACGCCTCCGGAAGTGCTACGCCACAAGGCGCAAGAGATACTTGCGAGTCTCGGCTACACAGGCATGGTGGCCGATTCGGTGGAGGGGCTCGACTACGACAGTGCGTCGCTCGATTACGTCGAGGAACACAGCGGAAAAGCAAAACCCGACTGGCATGTGCTGCTGAGGCAGCGGCCCAGGGTGCTGGTCTACTGGTATCGTGAGAGTCCCCGGCCCATGATCCCTGCCTGGTGGCGGGATCAAAGTATGACGCCGGGCGTGCCCCAGGAAGACGAGCCCTCCCGGGATACGCCGGGCATGCGGATGATTAAGCTCGATGACCAGGGACGTCTGCTCTACTTCGAAGCGCTTCCCTTCCAGTTGCAGACACCGGCGGACAAGCCGGGGCCGGTTGATTGGGCGGAGTTGTTCAAGCTCGCCGGTCTCGATCCCGCCCAGTTTCAGAAAGCCGATCCGATGTGGGCCTCGCCGGGGGCATCCGACACACGCGCGGCCTGGACGGGCACCATCCCCGGAACCTCCTATCCCTTGCGTGTGGAGGCCGCAGCGTGGCTCGGTAAGCCAGTTTTTTTCATCCTGGTCGAGCCATGGACCAAGCCGGCGGAGGCGCAGATGCTCACCGGCGGAGAGAAGGCCCGCATCACCGCCCTGATGAGCCTCACCGTGATCCTGTTCGTCATCCCCGGCCTGCTGGCCTGGCGGAATATCGCGCGCGGCAGGGCGGACCGGCGGGGCGCGTTCCGCCTTGGCTTGGCCATCTTCTGCGCCAGCTTTCTGCTGTGGATTTTCCGCGCCCACTTCGTGGCCGGCTTCGGAGAGTTCGCGCTCTTCATCCTGGCCCTGGCTGGAGCGCTGATGAACGCAGCCCTGGTCTGGACGCTCTATCTCGCGCTAGAACCCTACGTGCGGCGGCACTGGCCGCGGACGATCATCTCCTGGAGCCGATTCATTGACGGGAGGCTGAGGGATCCTGCAGTCGGCAGGGATGTCCTATTTGGACTGGTGATGGGCGTGCTATGGATGCTCTTGTTCGCGATGGATACCGCGCTGCGCGGCCTGGCCGGCGCTCAGCCCGATTTCAACAACACCTATTTTCTTCAGGGCGCCCGCAGCGCTTTGGGCGCCTGGACCGCTCACATCCCCAGTGCGGTGATGACGACGCTGATCTTTTTCTTTCTCTTGTTCATCATGCGCGCCCTGTTGAGGAATCAATGGATCGCGGCGGTCGCGTTTGTCGCCCTGTGGACCACCATTCAAGGCCTGGGCAGCCGGCACCCCATGATCGACATTCCAGTCTTTTTGGCCCTGTACACCATCTCCGCGCTCGCCCTGGTTCGCTTCGGCCTGGTGACGCTGGCCGTGGCCGTGTTCGTCGCGGACGCGATGGGAGGCGTCCCCATCACCGCCAACCCATCCATGTGGTACTTCCCAAGCACCGTGTTCGTCGTCGGCTCGATTGTGGCCTTCGCAGTCTGGGCCTTCCTTGCCGCTACCGCCGGCCATAAGTTGTTTTCCACCGACCTTCTCGAATAGCTTTGAAGGTGCGTCCAAAGTGAAGTTTATTGGATCGGCAGATACACCATGTCGGTGAACCCCTCGCTGGTCGCGACGGCGACCCCTACATTGCCCGCGGGGACGTTCGGAATCTTGAAGTTCACCTGATACAGTCCCGCCAGCGTCGGCGCGAGGCCGGCATAATAAATCTGACTCGCCGGAACCTGCACCCCGCCGACGTAGATCGAAATGGGTTCGTTCACCAGCGCGAACGGAGCCTTGCCGGGAGCAGCCGCTCCATCGGAAACCGCTGGAGTCGTCCCGCCAAGCCCGGTCAGATACATGGAAATAATTTCGCCTTGCGTCGCGGGATTCGTTGCGCTGATCACGGAATAGTTCGCGTGCAATGCCGCCGCGCTGCCGATCCCGGTTGCGGGGATGCTGAAAATTCCCGGCGAACTGGGAGCGAGCGGGACCACCACGGCGTTCGACTTCACGCCATTCACGGTCACCACCAGCGTAGCCGTTGAGCCAGTCGCCGAAAAGGGAACCACGGCGCTAATCTGGATCGGAGAGACCGAGTATACCGGCGCGGCCGTCCCGTTCACCGTCACTTGTACCCCGCCGAGCGTCGCCGGAAAGGGAGGACCTGATGCCGTCACGGCCGTCGCCGGGAATCCTGTGCCGTATAGAGTCATTACTCCACCCGGCGAAATTGGATATCCGGGGGGCGCGAAGCTCGCTCCATTTAATACGCCCTGCGGATTCAGAAATACCCCCGGGCCAGACTGCGGAATCAGCCATCCACCAAAATATAACTCGTAGCTGTTGGAACTGGTGATGTCCACGCCGCTGGAGGCAAACACCGTCTTGGTGCCGTCGACGTTGACATGCCCCGGCGCGGACGCGTAGACCCCCGCGCCGTCGGCATTCAGATTGTACGTGATCAGCGGCGATGCATCGAGCAGACCGTCGGACTGTTTCGTCCTCCGCGCCCAGGTCGAGTTGCCGTTTCCATCGGCATACGCGCTGCCCACCACCGACGTCAGCCGCGCCGGAGTGGTATCGAACCGCATCCCGGCTGCCCAGAAAAACCCATTCCAACTCGCATTCGTCGCCTTGATGCTGCCAAAGGTCCGCACGCCGACGACGAGCCCATGCCCTCCCGCCGCCGTCGAGCCTCCGATGAAGTAGGCTCCATCCGGCGACAGGAAGATATCCTCTATACCGGAGATCAATTGCTGGTCTCCGTTCAGCCCGGGGGCAAGCGGAAACACGATGGTCCCCGATCCGTCCGCCTTGATCGAATACACGATCCCGTTCACCATCTGATTGATTAGGATGTTGTTCAGATTCGCCGCCTGCCCGGTTACTGTGTTCTCGACAAAAGTACCCGCGCCGGTGGAGGTCAACTTGAAATTCGTATTGCGGACGCTAGCGAGCGAGCCTCCGGGAAACTCCAAACTCGACACCCAGTAGGCCCCCAAAAGCGACACATTCGATGCCGGATTCGTCCCAGCGGGAATGGCGATAAACATGTCGAATACGTTCGGCCCCGCCTCCGTGGACGCCCCTACCAAAACCCCCTGCCCGAGTCTCGCGTTCAGCAGAACACCCGTCTTGAGTGGATTGCTCAGCGTCGCGAGCCCCCCGGGACTCACGGTGTAGGTGCCATTCGCGGTTAGCACTTGAGCCGGAGAGGAATCCACCAGTTGTTGCCCGCTGACCGTAAAATTGCCCTTCCCATCGAATGTAAGTACCCCTTCGCCGCTGAGGGCATTCGTGACATTAAGAGTACTAGAACCATCCGTCATGAGGAGTACTTGCCGGAAGTAGTATTTCCCCGTTAATGATAGATCCGAAGAGACTTGTCCCCATCCTTCCATGGCAAAGGCGGTCGCCAGAAGCAACCATCTTGACGTCACTCTTTTCCCAGTCATCACTCTTCAATTCACTCTAGCCCAACTTTCCACAAGTTGGAGGTCGGATATGCAAAAAAGATTACTTAATTGTGGCAACTCCCCTGGAAGATCCGGGTTTCCCATGAGAGACTGTAACGGCGGAGGACTTTTTGCGAACGAGGCGTTTGACTATCCCTCTAACCCTAGCCCTAGGCATGGTCACAACCGGGACCCTGGCCGTTCTGGCTCAACAACCTATAGAGCACGTTCAGCGGTCGGAGGCGGCTTCCGTAACCCAGCACGCTGAGTGCACTCTGTTCGGACCGCAACGCGAGCGATACATGAACCAAGCCTTGCACGCAGTGCGGCTCGCTGAGATGACGGCACAGGTGTCCGCGATGCGTGCCGCTGCCATGGCCTCGCCTCCCGGCGGCAGCCGCACTTCTGGAACCAGTTCTGCGAACCTGATCGACAGTTACCTTTTCCCGGCGATGAAGGCGGCTGGCGTCACCCCCGCGCGCATGACCAACGATTACGAGTTCGTGCGCCGCATTTACCTCGACATGACCGGCCGCATACCCACCGCCGATCAGGTGAACACTTTCGCCGCCAGTACCAACCCAACCAAGCGCGCCGACCTCATCGAAACTCTGTTCTCCACCTCGCAATGGCTCGACAAATGGACCATGTTCTATGGAGACCAGTTCAAGTCCGCCTCCACGTTTCCCAGCACCGGTACAACGCTTTACAGCGGGGGCCGCGACGGATTCAATGCCTATATCCGCAACTTCCTGGCCAACGACACGCCATACAATCAGGTGGCGGAGGCGCTGATCGCCTCCCAGGGCACGAATAACTATACCCAGGGAGAACTCAACTGGATCATCACGTCGCGCGTCACCGGAGGTCCGAATCAGGACATCTGGGATGGCGAAGCGGCCGCTGTAGCCGAGACTTTCCTCGGCATCTCCCATATCAACTGCCTGCTCTGCCACGATGGGCGAGGCCACCTGACCAACATCAGCCTGTGGGCCAGCAACTTCACGCGCTATCAGGCCTGGGGTATGTCGTCGTTTTTCTCGCACGTCGCTCTGGCCGCTCCGCCGGTGACTTCAGGAGTGAGGACGCCCACCTTCTGGTACGCCAACGATAATGGCTACAAGGTCGATTACCCGCTCAATACCACTACCGGGAACCGGCCTCCGCGCCAGCCGGCCGGGAAAACGAACACGATTCCTCCCAGCTATCCTTTCGACGGATCCGGCGCGATTCCCGGCCTGAACTACCGCCAGTCGCTGGCCGCGCACGTCGTCGCTGACCGCCAGTTCGCGCGCGCGGCCGTGAACTACTTATGGGCCTATTTCTTCGGCATCGGCATCGTCGATCCCCCCGATCAGTTCGATCCGGCCCGTCTGGATCCGATGAACCCTCCCCCCGCGCCGTGGACGCTGCAGCCGTCCAACCCGCAGTTGCTGGAAGCTCTCACTAGCGACTTCATCGCCAATAAATATTCGATCAAGCACCTGATGCGGACTATCGTCAACTCGCAGGCCTATCAGCTTTCGTCCGAGTACGATCCCAACACCTGGAACGTTGCCTGGCAGCCGTTGTTTGCCCGGAAGCTGGTCCGCCGGCTCTGGGGCGAGGAAATTGCCGATTCCATTTCCCTCTCCGCCAACGTTCCGAACAAATTCACCTTCGACAACGGAACCACCTCGGCATGGGCGATGCAATATCCCGAACCGGCAAAAGAGACCAGCACGCTGCTCGCCTCTTTCCTGCCCGGCAATCGCGACGATCAGCCGCGAAAGCAGGATGGATCCATTCAGCAGACACTGGCGCTGATGAACGATGGCAACGTCATGAATAAGCTGGTGTCCACCGGGACCGGCTCCGCGCAAAGCCTGCTGAGTCTGGCCAACGCGACAACGAGCACTCCCGGCGCGATCAACCTCTTGTGGATCAATATTTTGTCGCGCTACCCCACTCCGGCCGAGATCGTTTCGGCAACATCTTTCCTTTCTTCAGGAACCCGCTCACAGAAAATGCAGGAACTGATGTGGACGCTCTACAACAAGGTCGATTTTATTTTTAACTATTAACAGGACGCCATGAACAAAGACACCATCAAAAAAGTCCTGGCCTCGAACCCGGTGGCGCGCCCTGCATACTTCCGGCGCCCCCATTGGACCCGCCGCGGCTTTTTCCGGCTGGCGGGAGCGGGCCTTACTGCGTCGTTTCTAGGCAAGGAAGCCAAAGCCCAGTCAGGTACTTGCACCAGTCAGGGCATGACCACCCTCAATACAGCCAAGAACGTTATCTTCATTCTCATGGCCGGCGCTCCCAGCCACGTCGATACCTTCGATTTCAAAAACATGCCCGGCGTTACGCCAGCAGCTGCCGCTCCCGAGACAATCAATGGAGGCCTCTGGCCCACCGGAATCATGCCCAACCTCAGCGCGATGACGGGCCAGTTTTCCGTGATTCGCTCATTGCAGGCGCATGCGCTGGTGCATAGCCTCGGCCAAACCTGGGTACAAATTGGACGGAACCCCGCCGCCGCGCTCGGCAACATCGCACCGAACATCGGCAGCATCGTGGCGATGCAGATGGCCGCCGAGCGCCAGCCGAGCCATGTGCTGCCCACGTTTCTGGCCCTGAATTCCGACGGGGGCGTCAGTTCCGGCTATCTCGACGCCACCTACGCGCCGTTCAAAGTCGATCCTTCAACCGCCGGCCTCCCGAACGCCTCTAACTCCCTAGGCCAGACGCGCTGGCAGGAGATGTACAAACAAATGCATGCCGAAGACGATGTCCTGCGAGTCAATTCGCCCATGGGCCAGAACGTGATGAATATGGATAACCTCTATTCGCTCGGCACGAACCTGATGTACAACCCGCAAGTGCAGAGCGTGTTCACCTACTCCTCGGCCGATTCGACGCGCTATGGCAGCACCAGCTTCGGCAACGCGTTGGTCGTCGCCAAGCAAGCGCTGGCATCGAGTATGGGGACGCGTTTCGTTCAGGTGACCATCGGCGGTTGGGACATGCACATCGATATTTACGGCGCGGCGCAGAACAAGAACGGAAATAATATTTTCACGCTCGGCAAAGCGTTTGACGCGGGCGTCTCCGCGTTGATGGGCGATTTACAGGCGGCCGGACTCCTCGATTCCACGATGATCGTCGCCTGCGGAGAGTTCGGGCGCACCCCGAACTTCACTGCAGCGCTCGGCCGCGATCATTGGCCAAACCAGTTCGCCTTCTTCGCCGGCGGAGGCGTGCAGGGCGGACGCATCATCGGCGCGACCGACGCTACCGGAGCTACCATCGTCGATCCCGGCTGGAGCCAGAAACGCGCCGTCTATCCCGAGGATATCGAGGCGACCATCTACTCCGCCCTCGGTATCGACTGGACCACAATCTGTTACAACGACCCATTCCACCGCGGATTCGAATTCGTCCCCCAGTCGCTGGGCCCGGATTACTATAACCCGGTGAATGAGCTGTTTAAGTAATACTACTGATCTGGGTGACCGACAAACACCGCGCGGAATCGCCTCGTTTTGCCATCCATATAGTCCTCAAAAGATCTCTCTGCAACGCCAAACTGCGTGAACAGGCTCAGTTCCCGGCGCGACAGCGGCCAGGGCATCTCCCCGGGAGGATCGCGCTCCTCCCGCGCGCGCGCGATTACCAGCAGCACGCCGCCTGGTTTCACGAACGACGCCACCCCGCGGATCGCCTGCGTGCGAAGCGCCGGCGGGAGCGCCTGCACTGTGTACGATTCGAGCACGAAGTCGAAGCGCCCGTTCCACCGCTCGGGCGGATCGAGCAGGTTCGCGATTTCGTATCGCACAGGACTTTCAGGAAACCTCCGTTGACACGCTTCGATGGCCGACGGCGAGATGTCGAACGCCGTGGTTTCAAATCCCCAAGCCGCCACCTGCTGCGCGTCGTCGCCCAATCCGCAGCCCACTACCAGCGCCGTCTTACCGGCGCCCGGAAACTCCACCAAATTCGGGTTCGGGCGAAACTCCGCCCACGGAACCGCGTCAAGACCTTCCCGGTACAGCCTGTCAAACCAACCGGTGGGATCGCCCGCGTCCAGCGACTCTGTGGCCAGTTGCCGCGCACGCTCGCGTTTCTGCTCCATGAATTTAACTACACCATACATATGAATAATCGAATATACTAATGTATAGTGACAAGCGAACTGCGCCACTTCAAGGCCAGGATCTTTCAAGGACTGGCGCATCCCACCCGCATCGCCATCGTCGAGGCGCTGGGCGAGCGCGAGCTCTCCGCCGGGAAACTCATCGATAAGCTCGGGCTGGAGCAGGCCAACGCCTCGCAACATCTCGCTGTTCTGCGCGCCCGCCAGGTGGTGCTGGCCCGCAAGGCGGGGAACCAGGTTTACTATTCCTTGCGCGACCCGGTTCTCAAGCAGGTCCTGCTCCTGCTGCGCGACTATTTTTACTCTCAACTTTCCGAATCGGCCACGTTGCTCAAGGAAATCAAGAAGGACGGAAAAAAGAATTGAATCGGATTCCTTGGGGAAAATGGAAGCCCAAGCTGCTGGAGGTGCTCCCGGGCTACAAGCGCAAGACCTTTACCTCAGACGTGATCGCGGGCATCACCGTCGGTCTTGTCGCGTTGCCCCTGGCCATGGCGTTCGGCATTGCCTCCGGGGTGACGCCTCAAGCCGGCATCTATACGGCGATTCTTGGCGGCATCGTGGTTTCGCTGCTCGGCGGCTCGAAACTGCAAATCGCGGGGCCCACCGGAGCCTTCGTGGTGATCGTCGCATCGATCGTCGCCAGACACGGCTTGTCCGGACTGCTGATGGTGACCATGATGGCCGGCGTCATCCTGCTGCTGCTCGGTTTCACCGGACTGGGTATCGCGGTCCGCTTCATTCCCCGCCCCGTTGTCATCGGCTTCACCAACGGCATCGCGTTGCTGATTGCGTCCACGCAGATTAAGGATTTTTTGGGCATGCGGATGAAGGAAAATCCCAGCGAGTTCATCGCCCGCATGCGCGCCATCGCCACGCATTTGGAGACAATCGACTGGCCCTCGGCCATCCTGGCCCTCTCCTCTGTCCTGATCATCATCATCGTCCCGAAACTGGTTCGGCGCGTGCCCGGCTCCATTGTTGCGATGCTGGTGGGAGCCTTCGCAGTCGCCATTTTTCATTTGCCGGTGGAGACGATCGGATCGCGATTCGGCGGCTTAACGAGTGGCCTTCCGCCGATTCACATCCCTCCGTTCCGCGCCGATCTGATTCTTCCGCTAATCCCCTCCGCGTTCACCGTAGCGATTTTGGCCGCGGTGGAAAGCCTGCTTTCCGCCGTTGTGGCGGATTCGCTCAGCGGAGACCGCCACAACTCGAATGCCGAACTGGTGGCGCAAGGCGCGGCGAATATCCTCGTCCCTTTGATCGGCGGCATTCCGGTCACCGGGGCCATCGCGCGCACTGGAACCAATTTCCGCTCCGGCGCAAAAACTCCCCTCGCCGGGGTGATTCACTCGCTCACCCTGCTGGCCATTGTGCTCGTGTTTGCGCCCTTCGCGAAATTCATTCCCTTGGCCACTCTGGCCGCCGTGCTCTTCGTTGTCGCCTACAACATCGGCGAGTGGCGTGAAATTCCTGCGATTTTAAGACTCGACACCCCGGAGCGCTCCGTTTGGCTGATCACGTTTGGGCTCACGGTGGTTGCGGATTTGACCGTAGCCGTGGAAGTCGGCATGGCGCTCGCCGCACTGCTCTACATCTACCGGGTTTCGCAGACCACAACCGTTGCGGTGGTCACGCCGGACTACGTCGAAGACGGCCGGCCGCACATTTTGCAGGACAAGGACGTCCCGCCCTACGTGACGATCCTTCGTATCCACGGGCCGTTCCTATTCGGCACTACCGACAAATTACGCGAAGAGACCGCCGATATTTCCAGTTACGCGCCGGTGGTGATCGTGAGGCTGCGCAACATGACGGCGCTCGACGCGACCGGCCTCCACGCCCTGGAAATGCTGAACGACCGGCTGAAGAGATCAGGACGCACGATGTTGCTTTGCGGCGCGCGCCGCCAGCCGGCGCTGCTGCTCAGGCGCAGCGACTTCATTGAACACATCGGAAAAGAGAACATCCTGCCGCATATCCAGGCGGCTCTGCGGCACGCCGAGCAGATCCACGCCGGCGGATGACGTCGCGCGCGCCGGGCTTGTCACTCTTTCGGCGCAATGCCCAGAGCTTTCATTTTCCGGTACAGATGACTCCGCTCCAGTCCAAGTAATTCCGCTGTGCGGGTGACGTTGCCTTTGGCCTCCTCGAGCTTCTTCAAAATGTAATCGCGTTCGGCAGCCTCGCGAACCTCCTGCAGGCTTCCGAAACGGTCCACCGGCCGGTCAAACACCGCGCGCCGCGCGCGATCCAGGGGAATATGCCGCGCGTCGATGCGGACCTGCGGATTCATAATCACGATGCGCTCCATCAAATTGCGCAACTCGCGCACGTTTCCCGGCCACGGATATTCCTCGAGCACGCGCAGAGCGTCTTCGGTCAACTCCTTTGGCTTGCGGCCATAGGCCGTGGTGAATTCTTTTAAGAAGTGATCCGCCAGGAGGCGGACATCCTCGATCCGCTCCCGCAGCGGCGGCACGTGAAACGGAATTACGTTCAGGCGGTAAAACAGATCCTCGCGGAAATTACCGCGCTCGATCTCTTCCTCCAGGTTCTTATTCGTGGACGCCACAACCCGCACGTCCACCTGCACCGATTCCGCCGCGCCCACCGGCTCAAACCGCTGCTCGTCGAGTGCGCGCAGCACCTTGGCTTGCGTCCGGAGGGACATGTCCCCAACCTCGTCCAGAAACAGCGTCCCGCCGTGCGCCTTTTCGAGCTTGCCGGTTTTGTCCTCGCTCGCGCCGGCGAAGCTGCCTTTCCGGTGGCCAAACAGCTCGCTTTCGATCAATTCCTCGGGAATCGCGGCGCAGTTTACCTCGACGAACGCCTCCGCGGCGCGCGCGCTGGCGGCATGAATCGCGTGCGCCACCACTTCCTTGCCCGTTCCGCTTTCGCCAAAAATCAGCACGCGCCCGTTGGTTGCCGCCATCAGCGAGAGCTGTTGCCGCAGCGCCTTCATCGGCACACTCTCGCCGATGATGTTCGACTTCGCGCCGCCCGACTCCTTCAGCGCGGCCAGCTCCATTTCCAGGCGCCGCTGCTGCACGGCGTTGTGCAGCACCACCGTTACTTTCTCGATGGTCAACGGCTTTTCCAAAAAGTCGAATGCGCCCAGCTTGGTCGCCTTTACCGCCGTTTCGATGGTGCCATGACCGGAAATAATCACTACTTCGGGGCGTTCCGCGAAGGGGATCTCCTGAATGCGCGCCAGCGTCTCCATCCCGTCGATCCCTGGCAGCCAGACGTCGAGCAAAACCGCGTCGTAGGCCTGCCGCGCGAGTTCTTCCAGACACTGCTCGCCGGTCTCCACCGCCGCGCAAAGAAATCCTTCGTCTTCGAGCACCCCGCGCAGGGACTCGCGGATGCCCGGCTCGTCGTCCACGATCAGCACGCGCACATTTTTCACGCCCTCACCTCGGCCTCGGCGGCGACGGTGGCCGGAACCTCGACATAAAAGCGCGCGCCCGCCGGGCGATTGTCCTCCACCCGGATGCGCGCGTGGTGCTCGGAGAGAATGTGATTCACGATGGCGAGCCCGAGGCCTGTACCCCGGCCTTTGGTCGAAAAATAGGGGAGAAACAACTTCTCCTTGTCGCCGGCGGAAATGCCGCAGCCGGTATCGGCAACCAGCAACTCCACCGTGTCGGACGCGGTAGCGTGCGTCGAGATGAGAAGCCTCTTCACCAGCGAGTCCCGCATCGCCTCCGCCGCGTTGTCCACCAGATTCACGATCACGCGCTTAAACTGCTCCGGGTCGACTTCCACGGCCGGCAGATTCGGAGACAATTCGACGCGCAGGTCGATGCCCGTCAGCCGGTCCGCGAACACATCGAGGCCGTTGAGGACAATCTCGTTCAGATCGCAGGAGACGGGCTGCGCCGCGGGAAACCGGGAAAACTGGGAAAACTCGTCGGCCAGATTCTTCACCGACTCTACTTCGCGCGATATCGTCGCCGCGCAATCGCGGAGGATGCGCTCCGTCTCGGGAGTGACCGCTCCCCGGTCCAGCAGCCGGGCGATCCGTTCCGCCGAAAGCGCGATCGGCGTCAGCGGATTCTTGAGTTCATGGGCGATGCGCCGGGCCACCTCGTGCCACGCCGCGGCCTTCTGCGCCCGCAATAGTTCGCTGGTGTCCTCCACCAGCACGACGAATCCGGTGTTGGCCGAGGGAGGACTTGAGGGAAGCGCGGAAACGGTCACCGCCAGATGGAATACCTGCCCGGGCGCATCGAGATCAATCTGGCTTGCGGCCACACCGGTTCGGCGCGCGCGTTTCATCAGGTACTCGATTTCCAGAACGTCCTCCGGCGGGAAAAGGTCGGCTAGCCGCGAGGCGCCCTCCAGCGGCTCCTCTCCGAACAGCCCGCGCAGCGCCCGGTTGACGCGCTGGATGCGGCCGTCGGGCGCCAGCGAGATCACACCGGTAGGAATGCTCTCGAGAATCGCCTCCGTGAACCTGCGCCGGTTTTCCAACTCGCGCGCGTTCGCCTCCAGTTCGTGCATCATCTCGTTGAACCCGCGCACCAGCGTGGCCAGTTCGTCCATCGCCCTCACCGCAACCCGGTAGTCCAGATTGCCTCGGCGCACTTCCGCGACCGCTCCGAGCAGCGCCGAAATCGGCGCGCTGATCTGCCGGGACAGCAATAACGCGATCCAGGTGGACACAAACAGAACGAACAAAGTGATCAGCAGGATGAACATCAGGTACAGCGTGCGGATGTTTTTCTTATTGGCCGCCAGTTGATCGTACTCGCGGACGTAGCTCGTGATTTCCGCCTGCTTTTGCTCCAGATCCACCAGCGGGTGCAGGCGCACCACCACCGTGGAGCCGCCGGCCAGCGGCGCGCGCGCCGTAAACAGGTGAGTGGGGTCTTCCTTGCTATCGCAAACCGTGCGCACTCCGTCCGCTGATTCAATCCGCAGTTCCGCGATGCGGTTCTCCGCGCACAGCTTCGAAAAATCGGGATCGGGATTCGCGGTGGACAGCCCCGCAATCCAGTTGGCCAGCGCCTGAGCGCGGCTCTGCACCTCGTCCCCCAGGGCGACCCCGGTGTCGATCAGGTTCACCTTGATGCCCTCCGCCGGCCGCGTGAACCATTTGTCCACCGTCCGGTTCAGCACGCCATAGCTGAAGGAGACCAGAAACGCCACCGGGAGCAGGCTCAGCGCCAGGGCTCCTAACACCAGCTTGGTCCTCAGGCGCGAGCCTTCCCGGTCGCTCTGCCGCTCAAAATAAAGTTTCACGCCGGTGCGGAACAGCATGAAACCCAGAGTGACGGTGAGCAGAAAGATCAGCGTCGAGACGGCCCAAAACACGAATGTTTGCGCGGTATCGGCGGGCCCGTATTCGCCGAAGTCGAAGGAGGCCTGCCACACCACCAGCGTCACCAGGATGGCGAGCAGCGCTACACCGGATGCGAATAGGTACCGCTTACGCATATCTTGATTATAGGAGCCGCAATTAGACAGTGAAGCAACGTTTCCTGGACGGGTGGACCCGTGTCCGCCAGAACGAGAATCAGCTATCCCTTGTCCTCAGCCTGGTGATCGGCGCGCTGGTGGGCCTGGTGGTGGTCGCGTTCCTGGTGTTAACCGGGGAACTCGCCGTTCGCATGTACCCTCCCGGAGGTGCGCCATGGCGGCGCGTTCTCGTCCCGACGCTCGGCTCGCTGGTCACCGGATTTCTGCTGTTCCGCTATTTCCCTTTCGCGCGCGGCAGCGGCATCCCGCAGACGAAATACGCGCTGTTTGTCGAAGACGGAAAGATATCGTTGCGGACCGTGGTGGGAAAGTTCGTGTGCTGCTCCGCCGCGCTGGCGAGCGGCGTTTCGCTGGGACGCGAGGGCCCTTCGGTGCAGATCGGCGGCGGCATCGGCTCGGTGATCGCGCGGAAGCTGGGCGTCAGCCGGACGCTGGTGAAGTCGCAGTTGATTTCGGGAAGCGCCGCGGCTTTGGCGGCGGCCTTCAACACACCCATCGCCGCCGTGCTGTTCGCGCTTGAGGAAATCACCGGCGACCTGCACGCGCCGGTCCTGGGCTCGGTGGTGGTCAGCTCCGCCACGGCCTGGATGATCCTTCACCTGTTCCTCGGCGACGAGCCGTTATTCCACGTGCCCGCCTACAAACTGGTGCATCCCGTGGAATTTGCCCTCTACGCCGCACTGGGGATTTTTGGCGGCCTCGCGTCAGTGGCGTTTGTGAAGCTGCTGCTGTGGCTGCGCCTGAAATTCCGCCTGTGGCCGAGATGGACGATCTGGTTGCAGCCCGCCGTGGGCGGATTGACGACCGGCCTCATCGGCTGGTTTTATCCCGACGTAATGGGCGCGGGCTATCACTACGTCGATGGCGTCCTCAATGGCGATGTCGTGGTGAAGACGCTCTTTATTCTGGCGGCGCTCAAGCTCATCGCGACCGCCGTTTGCTACTCCTCCGGCAACGCGGGCGGCATTTTCGGCCCCAGCCTGTTCATCGGCGCGATGGTCGGCGGAGCGTTCGGCGGCGTGGCGCATCATTTCCTGCCGGCCTATACGGCCGGGCCGGGCGCTTACGCACTGGTGGGGATGGGCGTGGCGTTCGCCGGGATCATCCGCTCGCCTCTCACATCCGTGATCATGATTTTTGAGATGACGCGCGATTACGCCATCATCGTGCCGCTGATGATCTCCAACCTGATCGCGTTCTTCATCTCCTACAAGCTGCAACCTGAGCCGATTTACGAAGCTCTGGCCGGGCAGGACGGCGTCCATCTGCCCACTGCCGAAGGGCGAGTGCAACTGCTCCGCCTGCGCGTGAGCGACGCCATGAGCCAACCGGGGC
>JBBIVT010000017.1:0-54642 GCA_037439565.1 Acidobacteriota bacterium
AACAAAACGAGGGAGGAAGGTGCTTGTAAGTTATTGAAAACGTGGTGGCCAGGGACGGAATCGAACCGCCGACGCCAGCCTTTTCAGGGCTGCGCTCTACCAACTGAGCTACCTGGCCGTAACGTGGCTGGAACCACTTTAGTGTACCATTCCCCTATGGTCCGTGTCCGCTTCCTCGGCATCCTCCTGACACTGCCGGCGCTGCTGTTCGCTGCCGGCCCCCCAAAAACGCGTAACGTGATTCTGGTCACCGCGGATGGTCTTCGCTGGCAGGACCTTTTCAACGGCATCGATCCGATTCTGGCGCGCGAGAAGGCCGCGCACATGGACGCCGACGACAAAGACGCCGAGGAGCACCGCAAGCGATACAACAATCGCACCGCGCTTGCGCCGTTTTTCTGGCTCACCGTCGCGAAGGAGGGAATCGTCCTCAAGGACGTCAACGTGACGAATGCCTATCGAGTTTCCTATCCCGGCTACTCTGAAATTCTCACCGGCCGTGCCTCCGACGACATCATTACCGGTAACATCAACGTCCAACAGCCGAATGAGACGGTACTCGAATTCCTTCGCCGCAAGCTCACGCTGCCGAAAGATCGCGTCGCTCTGTTCGCCAGTTGGGATCATTTCCACTACATCGCCGAGCACAAGCCAGGCTCGATTTTTGTCAATGCGGGCTATCAGGACTCCACGTATTCGCTTGCCCTCAGCCGTCTGCAGAACGTGGCGCTGACTCCTTGGGACGAGGCTCGCCACGATGCGTTCACCTTCGAAATGGCACTGGAATACCTGAAATCCGCCAAGCCCCGGGCGCTGGCGATCTCCTTCGATGAAACCGACGATTGGGCTCATGGAAAACGCTATGACCGCGTGCTCGATATGATCCATGCCTTCGACAGCTTCCTCAGCCGCCTTTGGACCACGATTCAGAGCCTGCCAGAATACCGCGATTCGACGACGCTGATCGTCACCACAGACCATGGGCGCGGCTCGACTCTCTCCGATTGGTCCGATCACGGCAGTAAGGTGGCGGGCGCAGACAAAATCTGGATGGCGATCATGGGGCCCGATACGCCGGCGTCAGGCGAGATTCCGGCGCACGCCGAACAGCGCGACATCGCACCCACCATCATCAAGCTGATGGGCATCCATCCGGCGGAATACGCAGGCGCGACGGGCAAGCCAGTCGCCGCCGCATTTCGCCCTTAGTACTCCCTAACGAAAAATACCGGTTCCGCCGATCATTCGGGAGTGACGGCTGCACTTGTGATCGCGATCGCCCGGATGCTCTCAGGCCCTCAACCCATGGAGCCGGTGAACTTCGCTGTAACCCACGCCGAAGACGCCCATCCGCAATATATTCGTATTTACAATCTGCCGGACGGCCCGCGGGAGATCCTCTTCCGGCGCGCTCCTTCATGGGACGACGACCCTTCCCGCCCCATTCGCATCTTCAATTCGCTCAGCGAGGGCATTCAGGAAATCGCCTTGCCCCCCAGCGGCACTTTTTGAGTAGTCAGGTTGTAGAATCGTCCGCCGGGCGGAGGCTGCTTCGCAGCTACCTCTTCTCCTCATACACCGAGTTGTGCGAGTCCTTTTCTTTTTCGCGCTCAATGTAGGGGATGCCTTTTTCCATCCAGGCCGGCTTCGGGCCGTCCTTCAATTCGAAGTCGAAAAACTCCTGCATGCGGACCGTGTAATCCTTCTGGTCCGGACGTCTGCGCAGGCCATGCGGTTCGCCGTTGTAATTGAACAGGTACGCCTCCTTGCCCAGGCGGCGCAGAGAGAGGAAAAACTCGATCCCCTGGTACCACGGCACGGCGTCGTCACCGTCGTTTTGCAGGATCAGCACCGGAGTCTTGATGCGGTCGAGCTGAAACACCGGCGAGTTTTCGATGAAGCGCAGCGGATCTTCCCAGAGTGTGCCCCCGATGCGGCTCTGCGACTTTTCATATTGGAACTGGCGCGGCAGGCCCGTGCCCCAGCGGATGCCGTTATACGCGCTGATCATGTCCACCACGGGAGCGCCCGCCTCCGCCGCGTGAAAGATGTTGGTCTGCGTCAGCAGGTACGCCGTCTGATAGCCTCCCCAACTGTGCCCCTGAATACCGATGGCGTTGCGATTGACGTAGCCTTTTTCCACCACCGCCTCGATCGCCGGCAGCACGCACTTCAGCGCGCTTTGTCCCGGATGGCCCGTGGTGTAAGCGATATCGGGCGTCAGCACGAGGTAGCCGTTGCTGACGTAATACGCGATATTGATCGATGTTCCCGGCGCCGGCTTGACGAAATTGTGGACGTTCTGCGAAAGGCGCTCGTAGAGATAGATCATCATCGGGTACTTCTTGTGCGGATCGAAATTCTCAGGCTTGTAGAGCGCCGCCTGCAACTCCAACCCGTCGTCGTTGCGATACGGAATCAGCTCGCCCGTGCCCCACAGGATCTGCGCCTGTTGCGGATTCGCGTCGGTGGCCTTCTTCATTGGCTTGAACGTCGAATCGGTGATGAATATATCCGGCTGGTCTTTGAACGTCGTCGCGGTCATCATCACCACGTCGGCGTCCTTCGCCTTGCCGAGCGTCCGATAGTTTTTGGGCCCCATCAGCAGCTTCTGCGGCGTGCCTTGGTCGATGCCCGCCAGCGAATAAAAGCCGGTGTCGCGTGTTTCCGTGTTTTCCGCGCGCAGCAGCAGAGGCTTCGCGGGATCGATGCCGCGCTCCTCCTCGCCGTCATCCGTGTCCAGCCTCACCACGCGAAACTGCGTGTGCGAGGCGCGTCCGGCGGTCAGCTTTTTCGCCATGCCTCCGTCGGGCGAGACGGCCCACACGTCATAATTGTCATAGAGCAGCGCCCACTTGCCATCCTTGGTCCAGCCGGCGGAGCCGTAGGCGGGCGGCGCTTCGGGCATGTCGTGCTCCTCGTTGAAGAACGCCGCGCCCGTCTTGGCGGTCAGATTGGCCGTTGCGCCGTCCGGCGTCCGGATGGACCACCAATGCTTGTCCTTGAATGCCAGCAGGTATTTCCCGTCGGGTGAAAACTGCACACCTGCGCTTCCGCGGCCGCCGCCTCCGCGCATCTGCGGCAGAAGCAGCTTGCGAACGCCCGTGGCCGTGTCCACTAGATAAACGTCGTTGTACGCGCTGTCGTAGTCCACCATGTGGCGCAGCGCGCGGTCATCCAGGCCGATGGCGTAGCGTCCGTCGTCGCTCGGTGTGAGGCCGGCCATCGTGGGATCGGAAAGCTGGACGAATTTCCCATCGGCCAGGTTCAGTACCGCGCGATAAGAACGGGCGCGCTCCTGCGCGGCGCGAACCTTCTGCATCGGCTGGATGTAGTCGTCGTTCCAGCGCCATAAATCGGCGATCACCTTTTCCTCATTCGGACCCGGAGTGGCCGTCGACGGCGCGGGCGCATCGCTTTCCGCCGCCGCTACCGTGTCCAGCGGCGCATCGCTGACGAAAAGTCTGGAACCGTCACGCGAAAAACTCATTGGTCCGCGCTCGAAAATCGCGTAACCGGCGCGAAAGCCCGGGATTGTGTCCGAGACAACTTCCTTCGCCGCGGCGGACTGCCGGTCCCACATATACACCTTGTACTTCGGGGGCTTCGCCGCCGCCCCGTCCTTGTCGCTCAGGAACGCCATCTGCTTCTGCGCGAAATCCCAGGTGAGTTTCGAGTAGTGCCCCTTACCCGAAAGCAGAGCCGCCGGTGCCGCGTCACTGCCCGGAGCGACCCAGTAAACGCCGTTGGATTCTTCATTCTTCGACGCCACCGTGTAGGCCAGCGTCTTGCCGTCCTTGCTCATCGAGTAATCGGAAACGCCTTCGATGGTGCGATCCTTGTCCCCGCGCAGGTCGCGCACAATCATGTCGGAGCCCATCTTATTTCGGGCATTCCGGCCACCACTGCCGCGTCCGCCTCGGCCCTGATCGCGGCGGTCACTATTCTCCGCCGCCGGCGCGCTGGAGGGCTTGGGGCCCTTCAGGTAGGCCACGACGCTCTCGCCTGTCGGCGGAACCTGAAAGCTTTCCACATCGCCGATGCGCGCGGCCTTCATAGAGGTCAGATCGAAAATCAGGAGGCTGGGCTGGGGCATTTCCTCGGCGCGCTTCTTGTCTTTTTTCGCCTGATCCGTATCGGCCTTCTTGGGGAACGCCGAGGAAATCAGAAATTTTCCGTCCGCTGTAAACGCCAGTTTTGCGTTGCGCGCCGGGCTGCCTGGACCCTCCGCCGGAGCCTCGGCATTCTGCGCGTCGGGCGCGGGAGGCAGCGCGCCCGCGTTTTCCCTGACCTCCTTCCCCGTCGCGAGATTGCGCACCACGATCTGCCCGTCGCCTTCTTCGGGGAACACGCTATAGGCGAGAAATTTCCCGTCGCGCGAGAGGGCTTGCCCGGTGATGGTGTTCCAAGGGTCGTAGTCGCGATGATTCATGGGCCGCTTCGCCGCGGTCTGGGCGAAGGCAGCCAGCGAAAGCGCGGCGGCAAGAGCGATGCGGGAGAGCTTCGGTACGTGCATGAGTAGAGGCCTTTCAAGAATTATACGCGCACTACTTGACGCAAATCGTCAACACGGGAACGGCCCGAAACATGTCGCGCGGGGATGGGCGCAGAACGGGTTTCGCGCCGCCATCCTAGGCTTGCACCCTCTACTCCAGCCGGTAGTTTGGCGCTTCCTTGGTGATGATCACGTCGTGAACGTGACTTTCGCGCAGGCCCGCCGACGTGACGCGCACGAAGCGGCCCTTCTCGCGCAATTCCTGGATGTTCGCGCAGCCGCAGTACCCCATGCCCGCGCGCAGGCCGCCGACCAGCTGATAAACGAGATCCGCCAGCATACCCTTATACGGTACGCGGCCCTCAATACCTTCAGGCACCAGCTTGCCGCTGGCTTCCTGCGCGTAGCGGTCGCTTGACCCCTGGGCCATCGCCCCCAGCGAACCCATGCCGCGATAGCTCTTAAAAGTGCGGCCCTGATAGAGAATGGTCTCGCCAGGGCTCTCCTCGGTTCCCGCCAGCAAACTGCCGATCATCACCGAATCCGCGCCGGCCGCGATCGCCTTGGTCACGTCGCCCGAGTACTTGATGCCTCCGTCGGCAATCACGGGGACGCCCGTACCCTTGGCCGCCCGCGCGCACTCGCTGATCGCCATGATCTGCGGCACGCCCGCGCCGCTGACCACACGCGTGGTGCAAATTGAACCGGGCCCGATGCCCACCTTGATCCCGTCTACGCCCAGCGCGATCAGATCGCGCGCGCCGTCGTAGGTGGCCACGTTGCCCGCCACCAGATCCACTTCTGGGAAGGCGTTCTTAATGGCCTTGATCGCGTCCATCACGCGGGAGCTGTGCCCGTGCGCGGAATCCACTCCAAGGACGTCCACCTTTTTCTTCACCAGTTCCTGCGCGCGCTCCAGATAATCGCCAGAAGATCCAAGCGCCGCGCCCACTCGCAGGCGCCCCTGGGCGTCTTTCGCCGCGTTCGGATATTTCAACTTCTTTTGAATATCCTTGACGGTGATCAGGCCCTTCAGCATGTAATGCTCGTCTACTACCAGCAGTTTCTCCACGCGGTGGCGATGCAGAATCGCCTCGGCTTCCTCCAGAGTTGTTCCCACCGCGACCGTGATCAGGTTTTCCTTGGTCATCACGTTTTCGATCGGCAGGTCGTAGCGCGTCTCAAAACGCAGGTCGCGGTTGGTGAGAATGCCCACCAGGCGGCCGTTTTTCGTCACCGGCACGCCGGAGATGCGGTAGCGCTTCATCACCTCGAGCGCATCGGAGATTTTTTGCTCCGGATCCACGGTCACCGGATCGACGATCATGCCGCTTTCCGAGCGTTTTACCCGGTCCACTTCCTCGGCCTGCTTGTCGATGGGCATGTTGCGGTGGATCAGGCCGACGCCTCCCTGCTGCGCCAGAGCGATCGCCAGGTGGGACTCCGTTACCGTATCCATGGCCGCGCTGAACACGGGAATGTTCAGCGTGATGTTGCGCGTACCAAGCGTTCGCGTGTCCGTCTGCGCGGGAACGATGTCGCTGTGCGCGGGCAGCAGCAGGACGTCGTCAAAAGTGAGGCCTTCCAGGATCGTTTCGAGGATCATGCGGTACTTTTATTTTACCGCTCTCAAGCGCTCAGCGCCCTTCGTCGTCGATGGAGATCTTCAGCGCGCGCAGGAATTTCTGGTCTTGTGAGGTCAGTTTGATCTTGCCGACTCTTCGCCGCGCGGGTTCCTGCGGGGTCTCAATTTCCACGTTTTCGCCATCCTCGGATTCGTCGCTTTCCTCGCGTTTATTGAAGCCGATGGTCGCTTCCAGGACCAGGAAGACATCGTAGCCGGCGCGCTTGATTTCCCCGATCGCGGCGGCGATGCGGTCGGAATCGGAAAGCGATTCGTTGATCGCGTTCCCCAATTCCTGCATGAGCTCCTTTAGTCGTTCTTCCAATCGTCCCTCGATTCTCTCCGGCCTTTGTCGCCGGGAACCATCCTCAGGATATCATCGTCCTGGATGCGCGTCGGGATCAACCCCTCTTCCAATATCGGCCCACTGGGTCCCGAATGTTAGGATGAGTATATCAGCGATGCCGCGGCAAAATAGTAAGGTAGGCTTGGCCGGACGGTTCCTTCAGCACGTCGTCCCCGGCGTCATCCGCCCGATTCATGCTCTTTGGAATGAAGTCATCGGGTTTATTTTCATCGTGCTGGCGGTTTGGGCCGCGCCGTCCGCATGGCGCAACGTCCGCAAGTATGATGGCGACTCCGGCAGTTTCTTCAAGGCCGCCATTTCCGTGGGTTTCGCGCTGTTGATGGCATGGTTCGCCTTCACTTCCTTCCGCAAGGCCAGAAAGATCAGCCGGTCATGAGCGACCTTCCGGGATCGTTTCCCTACACCAGAGGTATTTATCCGGATATGTACCGCGGACGCCTCTGGACTATGCGCCAGTACGCGGGCTTCGGCACGGCCGAAGAGAGCAACCGCCGCTACCGATATCTGCTATCTCAGGGCACGTCGGGATTGAGCGTAGCCTTCGATCTACCCACGCAAATGGGCCTCGACTCCGACGATCCGTTTGCCGCGGGCGAAGTCGGCCGCGTCGGCGTGGCGATTTGCTCGCTGGCCGACATGGAGACGCTGTTCGACGGCATTCCGCTGGAGCGCATCACCACGTCGATGACGATCAATTCCACGGCGGCCATTCTTCTCAGCCTGTACGTGCTGGTGGCGCGGCTTCAGGGCGCGAACGTGCGCAAGCTGTCCGGGACCATTCAAAACGACATCTTGAAGGAATATATCGCCCGCGGCACGTATATTTATCCGCCCCGGTCCGCGATGCGCATTATCACCGATCTGTTCGCCTGGGCCGGCCGGGAAATGCCCGAATGGAACACCATTTCCATCAGCGGGTACCACATCCGCGAGGCCGGTTCGACGGCGATTCAAGAAGTGGCCTTCACGCTGGCCAACGCGATCTCCTATATCGAAGCGGCGTTGAACGCCGGCATGGAGATCGATGCCTTTGCGCCGCGCCTCTCGTTCTTCTTCAACGCGCACAATAATTTCCTGGAGGAGATCGCCAAGTATCGCGCCGCGCGGCGCCTTTATGCGCGTCTGATGAGGGACCGCTTTGGCGCCAGGAATCCGCGGTCGATGATGCTGCGGTTTCACACGCAAACGGCCGGGTCGTCGCTCACCGCGCAGCAGCCTGACGTCAACGTGGTCCGCACTACTTTGCAGGCGATGGCCGCCGTGCTGGGCGGGACGCAGTCCCTTCACACCAATTCGCGCGACGAAGCGCTCGGCTTGCCTACTGAGGAATCGGCCAGTCTGGCTTTGCGCACGCAGCAGATCATCGCGCACGAAACCGGCATCACCAACGTGGCCGATCCCTTTGGTGGCAGCGTCGTCATTGAGAAGATGACGGACGAGATCGAAAAGGGCGCGCTCGACTACATCGAGCGGATCGACGCCATGGGCGGCACGCTCGCCGCCATCGAAGCGGGCTTTCAACAGAACGAAATCCAGAGCGCGGCGTACGAATATCAGCGCGGGGTGGAGTCGGGCGAAACCGTCGTGGTGGGCGTCAATCGCTTCAAGCAGGAGGGCGAGGCGTCGCCTCCGGCGTTCCGCATCGATCCGAACATCGAGGCTGCGCAGATTGCCCGGCTGCGGGACCTGCGCGCAAGCCGGCCTCCGATCGAACCAAAGCTGGAAGCGCTGGAGCAGGCGGCCCGGGGTTCGGACAATTTAATGCCAAAAATCCTGGATGCCTGCGAGGCTTACGCGACGGTCGGCGAAATTTCCCATCGCCTGCGAAAAGTTTTTGGCGAGTACCGCGAACCGTAGTTTAATCCACAACTAGGACGAGCTTCGAGCCTCTGATGAGCTCGTCCGACGTGAGCAATTTCAGCCCGTGAACCCGCGCAGCCGCAACGATTGCGCGGTCACCGGGATCGCGCAAGATCGCTAATTTTACGGCGTCCAAGGCAATCTCTACCGTCATTGGCAAGACACGGAACAGCGCGCCGGTGTCCAGTTCCTTTAGGATTTTCTCGACGCCGTCGATTCGAAGGGCCGCAATCTCGATCAGAGTGGTGGCGCAAAGGCCTACTTGCTCTCCACGCCGCTCCGCCTGCGTGAGCACTCGGATTTGTTCGCGGGAGAGTTTCCGCGGCGTTGTCAACCACCATACGGCCACGTGGGTGTCGGCCAGGTATCGAAGAATCACTTTTTCTCAGGGGACAACACGCGCTCGGGATTCCGCACCACTTCCCAATCCTCACTGAAATCTCGGAGAAGGTCTTCGTTGATCCTCACTTTTCCCGCGAGAATCCCTTGCGAGGATTTGAACGGTTTCCGTTTCACCGGTCCCACCGTCGCCAAAGGCCTGCCGCGCCGCGTGACCGTCAGCGTCGATCCCTCCTGATCGATCTGATCGAACAGGGCTAGGCATTTCGCCTTAAATTCCGTGACGCTGACAAACTCGTGCTTCATGGCTTCCAGTGTAGCAAATGGTCATCTGACCATTTCTATAGCGGCAGAATCTCCTCCCGCACCGGGTCGAAATGGATCTGCCTCTTCTGCAGATACGCGATGTTCCCCAGGTGCGAAGCCTGCGCCGAACGGTGGCCGATATACACGTCTCCATTCGGACGCTTTCGGGTCTTCACGCAATCGAGGAAGTTCTCCACGTGGTCGATGGTCAACTCCCGAGCCGCCTTGACCACCTCCGTCTTGGCGCCGCGCCCCACGGGTGTGAACTCGAATCTGTCGCGGAAAATCAGCAGACGGCCTTGCGTGCCGCACATCTCGACGCCCGCTCCGGTGATTCCCGGCGCCAGCGTGGCTTCGAACGTTGCCGTCCATTCCTCGGGATATTGCAGCAGCACGTTGATCGTGTCCGGAGCGGTGCGGCCGTCCTTATAGTTGTAAATTCCGCCTGCCGCGGACGCCGTCACCGGATCGTCCTGCTTCATGAACATGTGCACCACGTCGATCCAGTGGGTGAACAGGTCGGTCACCTGGCCCCCTCCGAAATCCAGATACGCGCGGAAGTTGTAATACTGCTGCGGATCGTAGTCGCGCCACTTCACCGGGCCCAGGAACTGCGCCCAATCGAGGTTCGACGGCTGCGTCTGAAGCGACGCCGGGGCTTTGCGCAAGTGGTACCCGTTGCCGTGCCACCAGGTGCGCGCCAGCGTGATCTTGCCGAGTCTGCCCGCCTGGATATACTCGTCGCGAGCCTTGATGTAATGCGGGCCGGAGCGCTGCTGCATGCCCACCTGGAACACGCGCTCATGGATGCGCGCCTCTTTGACGATCCGGGGGCCTTCCTCGATCTTTAGCGTCAGCGGTTTTTCGCAGTAGACGTCCTTGCCCGCGCGCACCGCGTTTATGGCGCATCCGGCGTGCCAGTGGTCCGGCGTGGCGATCAGCACCGCGTCCAGCTCCTTCATCTCCAGCAGCTTCCGATGGTCGGTGAATCCTTTCGCGCCCTTCGCCTTGCCCAACGCTTCGTCGAGCCGCGCGCCATAGACGTCGCAGGCTGCCTTCACCTCCACAGACGAATTCTGCTGGAAGACGCTCATGACGTATTGCCCGCGGTCGCCTGCGCCGATCAGCCCGAGGTTGATGCGATCGTTTGCGCCCAGAATCTTTTGATAGGAAGCAGCGGTAAACACGGCTGCCGTGCGGAACATGTCGCGGCGGTTCATCATAATGGAATCAGCATATCGTAATGACAAGACAAGTACACATCGCCGGCGGCGGCCTGGCCGGATGCGAAGCCGCCTGGCAGATCGCGCGCGCCGGCGGCAAGGCAGTCCTCTATGAAATGCGTCCGGCGAAGAATACGCCCGCGCATAAAACCGGCAAGCTCGCCGAACTGGTGTGCAGCAATTCACTGAAGAGCGAGCAGGAAAATAGCGCCCCGCGTCTGCTGAAAGACGAACTGCGCCGCCTTGGCTCCCTGCTGATCGGTATTGCGGATCGCATGCGCGTTCCCGCCGGCCACGCGCTCACCGTCGACCGCGAACTGTTTGCCGCGGAGGTCACGCGCGCCATGGAAAGCGAGCCGAACATCGAGCTGCGGCGCGAGGAAATTACGTCGCTGTTGCCGGATCGCACCTGGATCGTCGCCAGCGGCCCTCTAACCTCCGACGCGTTGGCGGCCGATATCGCGCGCATTACCGGTTCGGAGCGGCTTTTCTTTTACGACAGCATTAGCCCCATCGTGGACGCCGACTCCATCGATACTTCCATCGCCTTCCGCGCGTCGCGCTACGGCAAATCCCTCGATGGCACCGACGATTACCTGAACTGCCCCATGGACCGCGCCGAATATGAGGCGTTTCTCGACGCCCTGCTCAGCGCCTCCAGCGTGCCCGTGCACATCGAGCAGGATAACGTCAAATATTTTGAGGCTTGCCTGCCGATTGAAGAGATCGCCCGCCGCGGCCGGGACACGCTGCGCTTCGGTCCGATGAAGCCGATGGGGCTCGCCGATCCGCGCACCGGGCGCAGGCCCTGGGCGGTGGTCCAACTCCGCTCGGAAAATGCGCGCGCCGGGAGTTGGAATTTAGTGGGCTTCCAGAATCACATGCGATTTGCCGATCAGGCGCGCGTTCTGCGCATGATTCCGGGCCTTCAGAACGCCGAGTTCCTCCGCTACGGCCAGGTCCACCGCAATACCTATATCAATGCCCCGGCGCTGCTTGATGCCACCCTGCGGCTGCGCGCGCATCCTCATGTTTTCTTCGCCGGCCAGATTTCGGGCGTCGAAGGCTACGTCGAATCCATCGCCACGGGCCTGATCGCGGGTGTTGCGTCCATGCAGGATAATCCACGTCCATTTCCGCGCGAAACAGCGCTCGGTTCGCTGTGCGCTTACGTCTCCGGGGCCGATCCTGCGCATTACCAACCCGCCAACATCACCTTCGATCTGCTGCCCAAGCTGGAGCATCCGCCCAAGGATCGGAAGCTGCGCCAGGCCGAAGTCTGCCGCCGCGCCCGCGCCGCGCTGGACGCGCATCTACTCGCCCATGTCTGAACTCGCGCGAGCCATCGAACGGTATCTCGACAGCCTGCGCCAGGCCAACGTCTCTCCCCATACGCTGCGGAATTATGAGGCTGACCTGCGGCAGTTCGCCGAATACTTGTCGCCGGCCGATGCCGATCCACCGCCTCCCGCAGGCATCGATTCCCTGCTGTTGCGGGAGTGGCTCGGCGGACTCTATCAGCACGGCCTGGACGCGGTGTCCATCCGGAGGAAGCTCGCCTGCATCCGGTCCTTCTTCAAGTTTCTTCTCCGGGAAGGGACCATCGCCACGAATGCCGCGCGGCTGGTGCGGACGCCGAAAGCGGCCAAGCGCATCCCTCCGGTGCCCACGGCAGAGCAAACGAATCTTCTGGTGGACGGCGTCGCGGCCGATACGCTCGACCGGCCTCACCCGGAGCGCGACCTGCTGCTGTTTGAGCTTCTGTACGGCTGCGGCCTGCGCATCAGCGAACTGGTCGGGCTGAATCTCACCGATTTCGACCAATCGGAACGCTGGATTCTTGTCCGCGGCAAGGGCCGCAAGGAGCGGCAGGTGCCCTACGGGTCCAAAGCCGCGGCGGCGCTCGAAAAATATCTGACGGCGCGCGCTTCGCCGCAAGCCGCGCTCTTTCTGAATCATCGCGGCGAGCGCCTGAGCGATCGCGGCGCCAGAGGAATCGTGAAGCTTTACGCCCGCCTGCTGGCCGGCGATTCCGCGCTCCATCCGCACAGCCTTCGCCACGCCTACGCGACCCATCTGCTGGCGGACGGCGCGGACCTGCGCGCCATTCAGGAACTGCTGGGCCACGCGCGGCTCTCCACCACGCAGAAATACACGCAAGTGTCGCTCACCGATCTGATGGCCGTCTACGATCGCGCTCATCCCAAGGCCCGAAAGAAATAGAAACGGACGTATGCACTTTACGCAAGGCGCTTCCTAATCGAGATCCTTCAGAGGTATGCGTGTTTATGCAGGAGCTCGCACCTGTGCCTGGTATGGTGCAAGTCAGTAATGAATGCGATTAGTTTGACTGATAGCGCATCCAAGGCCACCTCTAGCAAATCGCTCCCGCTTTCCGCCACCGCGCAAGAACTCACACACTTTGTCAAGAAGATCCGCATTGAGCCTGGCCTCAGATTCTAACCCACTCAATCCTTGCTTACATTTAACGTACTCGTCCACCGCTTGATTCTTCCCGCGATTCAGATCTTCTTCGCCCATACCTCACAAGTCCCGTTTCCCACCTACCAGACCCTTGAGCGTCCGGCAAGACGTGGCGTTCGCGATGAAGAAATTCGAAGATTTGCCAGCGGCAATATGCCGACAAGTCTCGGCGCGATCGACAGTGTGACCGTGGCCGGAGTGCCGGCGTACATCTATTTCGATCGCAGCGCCGTGACGAATCCGAACTGCGCGGGAGGCGACCAAATCAACGTTCTGTCACCCTTCACGCTCAATGGTGTCGCGAGTGCGCCGTATGCGATCGCGGAGCAGTCCCTTTCTCCGGCATTCCCATACTTCGATGCGCAAGGGCACGTGGCCGCCCGGCATCTGGATGGCAGGCTTGTGGGTCCGGCGACGTTGTTTCCCGGACAATCCACTCCTACGGCCGCGGGCGAAACGGTCATTCTGGTCGCCTTCGGAATGGGCATCCCGAACAATTATGTGCAGGGATCAGCGGTCCCCGCGCCCCTTCGCCCGCTAGCGGCATCCTTCCTCCGCTACGCTACGGACAGGATTCTCTTGACGAAGCCGAACACGTCTTGCACAATCCAGGTGCCAGCGTCGCTTCGCTCCGATGGTGTTCGGGATGATCCGGGAATGCCGTTCGGTTTCCCTTCGGATTGAGCGTTCGGCTTAGCCGGAATCCTCTCTGAACGCGAAAACAGACACCACGCACTCTTCGCAATCGACGGTATCGTTCATTTGCCCGATCGATCACAATCGGCCAATCGTTCCCTACGCCGGCGCGAGAGCTGCCGCCCTTATTTGCCGAGCCCACGGGAGCAGTACAATGTGGGGCAACTATGTTCACCGCTACTGCGAATGTGATTCTTCCGAGTACAACCACCGGGTCGTTTCCGCGTCCGCGCTGGTTCGATGTGAGTATGTGGGGCAAGCCCCTCGATTCCTGTATGCTCGATGTTCGCTTTCGCGAAAAGCTGCAGGACGCGATGGCGGTGATGATCAGCGACCAGGAGCGTGCCGGGCTCGACATTCTCACTCATGGCGATCTTCATGTTGATGAGGATCTCGCAGGCCGGGCCTGGCATCACTATCCGCTCCAACGCTGGGCCGGGTTCGAGGGCGACCACTTGCAGCCCGAGGAAACGACGGCGCCCTGGCTTCACTATCCCCCTGGCACGTTGTTAAACGAAATCTATACGGGCTGGCGCTGGCCTCACGTCGTCGATAAGATCGAGCACCGGCCACTCGACTATCCAAAACTTTGGCGGCTCGCGCAAGCCAAGACACGCAAGCCCGTGAAGTTCGGGACCTGCTGCTCCCAGGTAATGGCGCTATTTTTGGATATCCACACGCCGAAGTACAAAGACAAGCGCCAAGTGATCTGGGATATGGCGGAAGCGATGAATAAAGAACTGCTCGCCCTCCGCGACGCCGGCTGCCGCTGCATTCAAATCGAAGAACCCACTTTTCACTTCATGGCGAACACCTACGGCAAGGATCACGACGAGGTGAAGTTTATGGTCGATGCATTTAACCGCGAGGTCCAGGGACTCGACGACGTGGAACTCTGGATCCACACATGCTGGGGCAATCCGAATATGCAGCGGGTGATGGAGGACACGAGCTACGCGAACTCTATTGAAATTTATCTGGAGCGCTGCCGCGGCGACGTGTGGACGCTGGAGATGAAAGATCGCGGCCAGAGAGATTTGGAGATGTTCGAGCCATTTAAGCACGACTTAAAAAAGAAAATCTGCATCGGTACGGTGAGCCATCGCGCGTTGCAGGCGGACCGCCCAGAAGAAGTCGCCACGGAAATTCGCAAAGCCCTGAAATACATCCCGCCCGAACGCCTGATCGTCTCAAGCGACTGCGGTTTCGGAAGGCAGGGCTGCAACCGGGAGATTGCGTTTTATAAGGCGAGCGCGATCGCTCAGGGAGCGAATCTTGTGCGTCGTGAACTCGGACTGCCGGTGACGTACGTTCCCGCGGCAGATCCGGCGCTGCAGATCGATGTCGTCCCGGGGCGATTAAATAAATAGGAGCGACTTTTTCGAAGAGGGCGTCCAGAACGGCGCTCAGGGCGATCAAGTGGACACGATGACGAGGGGTGGTTCCAACGCTCGATACGTTCCCCAGTGAAACTACTCTTAAACGTGAGGCTTCGGTATTCTTACGCGGCTTTCGCCGGCGGGGCTACCTCATTGGGCGAGGCGTCACATCGGCGCTGGTCATTCCCATCGACCACTTGATGGCCTCGAGCCACATTTTCTGCATCCTCGGGTCATCCCAGGATTCCATGGTGTGTCCGAATGTCGAATAGAACACGCGGCCTTTGCCGTAGTCCCTGGCCCAGGCGACGGGAAAATCTTTGTCCGTGCGATGCACGCGCGGGTTGTTCAGGTCCAACTTGCTCGCATCGAGACGCGCGAGCACGCGCACCTGGCCGCGCGAGAAGTCCTTCACCTGATAGATTTCATCCCGCACCGTGAACTCCCTTGGGAAGGCCTTCATCGCCGGGAAATCGGGATCTTCGACGATCACGGGAGCATTGAAAATCGTCCATGGATGATCGTCAAAGTAGCCGCCGATCATTTTCCCATATTCGGGCCATGTGTAAAACGCCGTAATCGCGGTATGAACGCCCACGAATCCCTTGCCATCGTCGTGGATGAAACTCAGCAGATCGGCCTTTTGCTCGTCCGTCAGTTCCAACTCGCCGATGCCGTAAAAAACGACCGCATCGAAGTCGTTCAGGGTTTTATAATTGATCGCCCTGGCGTCCGCATCGGGAACCGCGACGTTCTCCGCGAACCGGATGGGGTGTTTGGTGAGGAGTTGGGTATCCGTCCGGATATAGGTGTCAAAAAGGCCGGAATCGTACCCCAGACGCTCAATGGTCGCCAGCGCGTGAGAAACGGCGTCGTGTTGATAAACCTTGCGATGAACGTCGCCGATCGCGAGAATGCGGCGCTTTCGCTGCTGCGATCCCTGGGGCGAAAGCGGCGCTGCAATCAGCCCGGCGAAGATCAGCGTCCAAAGTACTCTCCGGAACATACAAAGAAGCTACGGCAGCGCGAACGCGATGATGGTATCCGCGCTTGACCGGTCGTTCAGGAATCCCCCGCCGGTGGCGGTGACCACTACATATTGTTTTCCGTTCTTCCCCATAAACGTAATCGGCGCGGTATGCGCGCCGGCTCCGTCATGCTCATCGCCGATGGCCAGAACGCCCGCCGCGATCGCGGCCGAAAGCGACTGCCGGTTACCGGACGCCACCAGGCGGGCCGACGCGCAGGAAGGAGTTCCGGGACCATGATCGGCGACCGCAATCAGGATTGCGTCCAGCAGCCGCCGCTCCGCTGCATTCGGCAGCCGGCCCCGATGCAGGAGAAAGAGCATATCGGCGAACGTCGCCTTTTCCATCAGCGAAGCGATATCATAGCCGTGGACCCAGATTCCGTTTTCATCCGAGGTGCATATTCCGGTTCGCCAGGGTTGAATCATAAGGCCCATTATCAATCAGAAAGGCGATTGCAGCGGGACGAAAAGCGGCGATTTACGGTAGCAGCACGGTTACTCTGTTGACGTCTTGGCCTTCCGGCCTTGATTGTAAGAAGCAGCGAAGTGTCGTGAAGATGAAAGGAGCGGAAACTTATGAAATCCAACAGACGCCGGTTCCTACAGTCCGTCGGGACCGGTACGGCGGGGCTGGCGATCGGCGCGTCAGCGGTTGAAGACGCCGAAGCCAAGCCGCAGGACGAGCAGCTTCTCCACGTTGGCGACAACATCGCGCTGGCGAGTACTCAATACGGCAAGGTCAGGGGATATGTGCTGCGCGGCATCTATCATTTTCTCGGCGTTCCCTACGGCGCAGATACCTCCGGGGTGAACCGCTTCATGCCCCCGCAGAAGCCGGAGCCTTGGGCCGACGTGTATCCGGCGTTGTGGTGGGGCAACTCTGCTCCGCAGAACATGAGCAACCGGTATGCCAACAAATTCGCTTCCTTCCGCGACCACTGGAACTACGACGACGTGAGCGAGGATTGCCTCCGCATCAACGTCTTCACTCCAGCGATCAACGACGGCAAGAAGCGTCCCGTTCTGTTCTGGATTCACGGCGGTGGCTTCACCAACGGCAACGGCATCGAACAGGACGGCTACAACGGCGAGAGTTTCGCGCGGCTGGGAGACGTGGTGTTTTGCTCCATCAACCACCGCCTTGGGCCTTTGGGTTACTGCAATCTCGCGGGCGCCGGCGGAGAAAAATTTGCCGCCAGCGGAAACGTGGGAATGATGGACATCGTCGCTTCGCTCGAGTGGGTGCGCGACAACATCGCGAACTTCGGGGGCGATCCAGGAAACGTAACGATCATGGGTCAGTCGGGCGGCGGCGCGAAAGTCTGCATCCTCACTGCGATGCCTTCGGCGAAGGGCCTTTTTCACAAGGCCGTGGTGCTGAGCGGAGCTTCGCGCAAAGCCGCGGACAAAACACTTTCAGAAAGGTTGGGCGCGGCAGTGCTGAAGCAGGCGGGGCTGAGCGCCTCCGAGCTCGACAAGTTGCAGTCCATGCCATGGAAAGAGTTCTACGAACTCGCTACCAAGGCGCAGCATGCGTTTGCCGCGGAATTGGGACCAGGCGCGGGCATGATGCGCGGCTTCAGCCCGGTGGTTGACGGCCAGATTTTGCCGCAGCATCCCTACGATCCCGAGCCCGCGCCAACCGCCGCGTCGGTGCCCATGATCATCAGTTCGGTCGAAAACGAGCAGTCGATCAGTTGGATCGATTCGTCACTCGAAGCGATGACCATGGACCAGGTGGTCGAACGGCTGAAGAGAAGTGCGGGATTCGGCGCAGGATTTGGCGATAAAGCTGCCGAGGTGGTTGCCTCCTACGCGAAGGCGTTCCCTGGCAGAAAACCCATCGAAATTTGGTCGTTGGCGAGCAGCAACCGGCAAAGCGTAGTCGCGCTGGCGGACATGAAGACCAGGCAAGTAGCGCCGGTTTTCGTCAACTGGTTCACCTGGCAGCCGCCCTTGTTCGACGGACGACTGCGTGCGTTCCACTGCGTGGATATCAGCTTTTGGTTCTACAATACGGATTTGATGTGGAGCCATACCGGAGGGGGTCCCAAGCCGCGCGCCCTGTCCCAAAAGATGGCAGGCGCGCTGTTACAGTTCATGAAGACCGGCGATCCAAACGGACCAGGGCTCCCGAAATGGCCGAAGTACACCTCAAGCAATGGCGAGACCATGATCTTCGATGATACGTGCGTTGCGAAACGCGATCCCGACAGGGAAGCCAGGAAAGCGCTGCCGGCAATGGCGTAGCCCGAAGCCAATTTCAGATAAATGGCTAGCCGTTTTCGACGCGCGCCTTTATGTCCGAGTACGCCGTATCGATGAGTCTGCTCAGCGCTGCGGCGTTTGTTGCCGTTCCCGGTCTCAGCTTCACATGACGCATGAACTTTCCCGTGCCTTCCAATAGGCGGACCGGATCCGGCAGCGCTGCGCCATGAAAGAAACCCACGTTTACGTGCGACGTAAATACATTCACATAGCCGAAGGGCGCATCCCCTAAACATGCGACTGGATGGCCGTCATGCAGGAGTTCCCGGACTTCGTCCCCGCAGTTTCGCATCACCTCAAACCACTGGCGCGCAATGGCTCCCAATTCACCGGGATGCTCTCTCATCCATGCATCGATGGCGGGATCTCTCTCGACGGTACCGTTGAATCGCAAGAATTCCGTTCTCATGGTCGCGCTACTTTCTTCTTTAGAAGGTCTATGCCAACAAAGCACCTTCCCTCCAGCAAACCACACGAGCGATCTGGACGTTTGTGCCGAGAACGAACACATTGAGCAAGCGACCTACTCGCAGGCTGCAAGCGCCGCGCTCGAGGTCGGGTACGAGAGCGCCAGTCAATTTATCCGTGAATACAGCCGCTTCTTCGGTCAACCGCCGATGCGCGACATCCGGGTGCTTCGGTCGCCAGACTCACCAGCGATCGAGCCGATCAATCGCCGGTAAAACGCGATTTGCCCCAGGCTTTTATGCGCGGAGAGGATCCTGGGATGACCCGAAGCGCACGTGAGAGCCGCGGGGGATAACTACAAGCGGCTGAGGAGGGTACGCGCGATGGCCGTGGTTTTCGAGTCCGCGTCCGGGATCGGGCCTGGGATCACGCGCACCAGCAATTCCCCTTGCAGGACGTTCAAGCCTAGATTGGGGAGCCGCATGGCACGGTCTCCCAGGCCGGAAATATTCACGCCGAAGCAATCGGTGGTGCAGGCGGGCTGACCGGGCTTCGGCTGATCCGCCTCGGCGGCGTGCAGGATGCCTCCAAAGATGCCGTTGGCGGCGCTGAGCGCGGTCATCTGGGCGCGGCCGTCGGGATCGACGCCGATCATCAGGAGCGGATACTCGCCATTGCTGCCGGCGACGCCGCCTTGCGCCCCCATCGTGTTGGCCATCTGGTCCACGGCGCTGATCACGTCCATGCCTCTCGGCTTGGTCCCCGGAGCCTGCGCCTTTGCCAGTGCTGCGCCTGCCTGCTGCTGTGCAAGGCTGGCCGCGAGGCCGGCGGGGCCCAGGTAGAGGCACATGGAATCCTTCACTTCGGCGATTTGGATGGGCTCGCCAATTAACCGCGAGGCTTCTTCCTTCGACAAGTAGCTGCACATGGGTTTGATCCTCGGCGTCGCGCCGTTGGAATGAGCGGCTGGCGGGGTGATCGTGCTGAGGTCCACGCCGTTTTCTGCCGCCTTTTGCATCACCACTTGCTTGACCCGATGACCGACGTACCAAAGGCCTCCGATAGCGGCGATGCCAAGCAAGCCCACCACCACGACGACGGCCAGAACGATTTTCAATACCGTTCCGCCGCCCGATGACGGCGCTGCCGGTGTGGCGGCTGGCGGTTGCGACGCGGCTGCCTGCCGTGCGCCGCATTTCGAGCAGAATGCGCTCGCGGAGCCTTGCGGAAATCCGCAGTTGGGACAAAAACTTGCCATGTGGTTCAATCCTCCCAGCTGAATTGCGCGACCGAGGGAGCGAATCGCTCAAATCCCTCCCTGGAACGCTTTCAGTGAGGCTTCCAGCTCGTCGTGCAGACCGCCTTTGGCGTTGGAGGGGAGCAGCCGCAGGGCCTCGCGCTCCGTTTCGACGGCGCGGGAGGTGTCGCCCGAACGATAGTACGCCCAGGCGAGCGTATCCAGAACGAAAGGATTTTTTCTGACGGTAGCCCTCACTGCGTTTTGGGCCAGTTCAAGAGCTTTCAACGGCTGGCGCAGCTCCGGCCACTGCACCTTTAACAACGCATTGGCATACTCATTCCACTCCACCACGCCCGCAGCTGGCTTTTCCGCCGTTTCCTGGAACAGCTGAAGAGCCTGGACTGCTGTGTCGCGCGCGCCTGTCTGATTGCCGGCGGTTGCTAATCGGCCTGAAAACGAAAACAAAGTCACCGCGAGACGCAGCGCCGAATTCAGGTCGGCCGGTTCGATCTCCAGGGCCACGCGCATCGCCTGCGCGGAGCGGCGGTAGGCCTCCAGGCTGCCCGCGAGATCGCCGTCCGACGCCAGCGCTGTCGCCAGCACCAACTCCGACGCCGACGCCATGCGCCGGTACTCCGCGTTGTTGGGCGCGAGCTGTTCCAGGCGCGCAAGGGATTGGAGCGCAGCTCTGACGTGGCCTTCGGCCTCCTTGGGTTTTTGGGACATGCGCAGAGCATTGCCATACGCGCCCTCAATCCGGGCGAGCGCGCGCCGCACCTGCACATCATCCGGCGCGGCTGCGGCCATGGGCTGCAGGATGGAAATCCCCTCCTGGCAGGCATCCGAGGCGCCTTGGCTGTCGCCAGCGCCAAATAGAATCGTGCAGCGCCGTTCATCGATGAGGCCGATCGTGCGTTCCGAAGATGCCGTTTTCGCAATCTCCCGCGCGCGGTTGAGCGACGCGGCGGCGTGCTGCGCGTCGCCGGCGCGTAGCTCGCCCTCGCCCAGCCGGGCGACGCTCATGGCCAGATCCGCGCGGTCCTGCGCGGATGCGCCCGCGGATTGTGCGATTCGGAGCCGCAATCCGACGGCTTTGCGATAGGAGCCGAGCGCCGCGGCCGCGTCGTTCTTGTCTGGCCGAGCGGGGTCTACCCGCAACTCGCCCATGCGCTCGTAGCAGGCGGCGAGATCGCGCTGCAGACTGAGATCGTGACCTCCGTCGGCGTTTAGCACTTCCAACTGACGCTGCACCTTGGCGATGATCAAGCGCCGCGCCGTGGTGGACCCCGCGAGGTCGCGGATGCCGTCGTTCAGATCGAACAGCAGAGAGGAGGCCAACGAACGGATGTCCTGATAGCGCTGCCGGTCGATTTTTTGCGCAAGTTCGGCCTCCCTTCTCCGCGTCTCGGCGATATCGTGCTGCGCCATCGCTTCCCGCCGGGCCTGCTCCGCGAGTTGCCGCTGGCGATCTGAATTGGCGCGCTCCTGTTCGGCAACGGCACGAGCTTGCTCAGCATGTTTCGCCTGAATGTTGGCGGCGATCATGCCCGCGGCCAGGGAAAGCATGGCCAGCGCGGCGGCGGTCAAGGGCATCCAGTGCCGCCGGGCGAACTTTTTCAGGCGGTACGCGCGGCCGTCCCCCTTCGCCGAAACGGGCCAGCCGCGGCGATAGTTGCGGACGTCGTCGGCCAGTTGCTCTACTGACGGATATCGCCATTCCGGACGCTTGCGAAGAGCGGTCGCCGCGATGGCGAAAAGTTCTCCGGCGAAATGGGGAGGATCATCTTCGCAGATGGCGCGCATCACCTCGTGCGGCGGCTGCATCTTTTGCCGAAACGGATGTGCGCCCGAGATCAATTCATATAGAAGGATGCCAAGGGCGAAAACATCCGTCGCGGTGGTCACCGGGCCGCCCTCAATTTGCTCCGGGCTGCTGTACTCCGGCGTAAGGATCAGCGCGCTGGCCATTTCGGCTTCGGCCTCCGGGCTTTCTATCAGTTTGGCGATGCCGAAGTCGAGCAGCTTCACCGCGCCGGCGGGTGTAACCAGCACGTTGTCCGGCTTCAGATCCCGATGCACCGTCAGGTTGCGGTGCGCGTGCCGCAAGGCGTCGCAGACCTGGAGAAACAACTCCAGCCGGCGGTCCTCGGAAAGCGAATGACGGCGGCAGAACTCCGTAATCGGGATTCCGTCAACGTATTCCATTACGAAGTACGGATCGCCGTCGGAGGTTTCCCCAGCGTCCAGAATGGAGGCGATATGCGGATGATCCAATTGCGCCAGAATCTTGCGCTCCCGATAAAAACGGCTCAGGAACTGGGGATCGATTCGGTCTCCTCGCATCACTTTGACCGCGGCCTTGCGCTCGAAGCTTCCGTCGGAGCGGGTGGCAAGGTAGACAACGCCCATGCCCCCGGTAGCCAGACGCTTGTCAATGCGGTAGGCCCCGATCTGGTAGCCTTCGGGCAGACTGCGGCTGCTCGCCAGAAGAGCGGCCAGCGCGGGCCCATCCAGAAGACTGGTGCGTTGCGCGTGGGCGTCCAGCATACGCTTCAATTCTTCAGCCAATGCGCCATCGGTGCGGGCCACGTTCTCCACCAGCGACGCGCGGTCCGCCTCGGGCGCGTCCACCACGCGCTCGAACAGTCCGCGAAGCTCCTGGAATCGATCTGGAGTCATGCCGGAAACAGCGCCGCAGCGTCCATCATAACCAGAATTGCGCAACGTGCGGATCCAAGGGCTCATGCGAACCGGCATGGCGCAGCCTATCATGAGGACATGGGCGTGAAGGCCGATCCCGACGTGACGCAGTTGCTTGCCGATTGGCAGGCTGGCAACGACGATGCCGCGCGCAAGATCATCGCCCTGATGCACGGCGAACTGCGGCGCCTCGCCGCCATGCATCTGCGAAGGGAGCGGAACTGCATCACGCTGCAGCCCACCGCGCTGGTGAACGAGCTGTGCGCCAATCTGCTGTCCCGGCAGCCGCTCAGTTGCGAGAACCGGCTTCATTTTCTGCACATCGCGTCTCAACAGATGCGGCGCGTGATTGTGGACGAGGCGCGGCGGCGGCGCGGGCCAAAACGCGGCGGCCCTCTTCCTCGCCTTCCTTTGGATGAGGCGCTGAACCAGGCAATTGCTTTGGACCGCCGGATCGTCGACGTGCATGAAGCGCTGGATCGCCTGCAAAAGCTCGACGCCCGGTCCGCCGCCGTGGTGGAGATGCGTTTTTTTGGAGGCCTTACCGAGGCGGAGGTCGCCGATGTGCTCGATCTCTCGGTCGCCACAGTGAAACGCGACTGGGAGTTTGCCCGTTCCTGGCTGCTGGCCCAATTGAGCGGCGGGTAGAGCCGCCCAATTGAGTAGGTCGGCCCTTAACTTCCAGTCTCATTTTTGGGTTTTGGGTCATTCGGGTTGTTGGATCTCCTCAAGTGATCCCCTCAATTTTGTGGTGCGTCTGCGCGGCATGAGAGTGAGACGCCGCCGCAGGGCCGTCTGCCAATTACAACCGCTCACGTCCTCGTCTATTCCCAGCGAAACACCTTGGCCGAGAGCGCCGTGCAAATCGCGAACAGGACGACCAGCGCTACAACATCGCCAGTATGGGCCGACCACGCCTCGCCTTTCCAGATCCCCTGAAGTAACGACACAGCGTAGGTCAGGGGCATAAGACGTGCCGCGGCGTGCAACGTAGGAGGCAAAGAGTCCAGGGGTGCGAACAGTCCGCAAAGGGCAAGCATCGGATACAGGACGGCCCCTCCAATCGGTTGGGCGAAGCGCGCCGTTGGCACGATACTCGCGATCAGAAAACCGATCGAGAGGATGCTCCATGTGCTGATCAGTAGTGCCATCGAGAATCCGAATATTGGAACTTCCACTTGCACCGGGTAATAGCGCTTGCCTGCCAGCACCATTAGGGCCAGGGTGGCAAGCGTCAGCGTCAACTTGACCAGGACATGCGCGGTTAGGATCGTTTGCGGCCGAAGCGGCGTGGCGCGCAGCCGGCGGAGAATGCCGCCCTCTCGATAAATCGAAATGATCGTCACGAGCGACAGCACCCCACTGAGCGCAATCATCACCGATGCGAAAACGGGGAGCCCGACCCGTAGAAACCCGCTCGCTGCCAGCGCAGGTTGAGGGATGCGGCCACCCAGGAACCGCCCGAGCCCGACGAACAACACTACGGGCATCAAAATCGACCCGAGCGCGCCCATCGGCTCGCGAAGGAAGATTTTGATTTCCAGCCAGGTTAGCTTCCAAATTCCTCGAAACATGCGCTTATCTCTCCTAGTCGCGGATCGAACGGCCGGTCAGCCTGAGAAACACGTCCTCCAGATTCGGCAAGATGGTGCGAAAGTCGGTGACTCGAATCCGGTTTTCAGAAAGACACTGGATCACCTCGGTCACAAAGTCGTCGCCTTTGCCCTGGAGCGTGAACTGCGAGCCTTGGAGCGTGATCGCTTCCATTGACGAAATCGTGCGCAGCTGTTCTTCGGCCACAGGGTTGTCAGTAGCCAGCAGGACCGTTCGCTCGGGACAATGACGGCGCACCAACTCCGCGGGAGTGCCAATTTCGATGATCTTTCCGTGTTCAATGATCGCCACCCGGTCGCACAGTCGCTCGGCTTCCTCCATCAGATGTGTGGTCATGAAGACGGTTTTACCCCGATCGCGGATGCCACGCACCAATTCCCAAATGGCTCGACGCGACTGTGGGTCGAGACCGGTAGTAAGCTCGTCCAGAAATACGACTTCTGGATCGTTGATCAGTGCCAGAGCGATGAACAACCGCTGTTTCTGTCCCCCCGAAAGCGTCATGAACCAAGCATTCCGTTTGGCGGAAAGACCGAGTTGGTCGAGCAGTCGATTGGCATCCACGGTCTTCGTGTACAGGGAGGCCCAGAGATCGACGGCCTCCCAGACCTTGATCCTTTTCTGGAGTTGTGCCTGTTGGAGTTGCACTCCAATGCGGTTCTGTAACCGATAGACGTCACGGACCGGGTCCAGGCCCAGGATCGAGATTTCGCCGCAATCGGGCCGGCGCACTCCTTCAACGCACTCCATTGTCGTTGTCTTGCCGGCGCCGTTCGGGCCAATCAAGCCGAAGATTTCGCCTTCGTTGACCTTGAACGAAACCTCGGAGACAGCTACGGTGGTTCCGTAGGTTTTACGGATACCGGAAACCTCGATGACTGGACCAGCAGCAGTGGACATGGCCATTCATTGCCGCCCGGCCATTGGTGCGTAATGAAAGCGCCTGCGGTACACAAAGAATATCAGAGACAGCGGAAGCCTTCCGCGTCACGGTTCCACCCCAGCAGCGCCCGTACCTCCAGCGGTACGGCACCGAAAAGGCTGGCATTGATCCCGCCCGGGTGTGGCGGAACGGCCCCAGATCGTCCCAAAATCCCAGGCGTGCGAAAGTGCTGGAGTGGGAGAATTCTCCCACTCCGTATAACTACTCAGGCGCGGGCCGTGTTGACGCTGGCTTTGGGCTGCGTGTTTCTTGGATTTAATGGCGTGGAGTATCGCGAGAAGTGGGTAGACCAACACGTGCTACGGGGTTTGCATAAAATGTAGTTCTCTATGAGAGCCTGGATTCTAGTCGTTCCGTTCGCAACGGTCGCGCTGCTGAGTGCGGCGGACTGGCCCGCGTACGGAGGCTCTGCGGCGGGCATCCGTTATTCGCCGTTGAAGCAGATTGACCGCTCGAATGTCGCCCGCCTTCAGGTTGCCTGGCTTTGGGATGCAGCCGAGGGCAGGGGGGACACGCAGACGCAACCGGTGGTCGTCGACGGGGTTTTTTATGGGATTACGCCGAAACATCGAGTGATCGCGCTCGACGGGGTGACGGGCAAACTGCGCTGGCGGTTCGACTCGGGGATGGAAGGTCGAGGGCCGAATCGTGGTGTCACCTATTGGGCCAACGGAAACGATCGCCGGATCTTCGCGGCTGTCCGTAGTTTTGTCTACGCTCTCGATGCTGCGACCGGCCAGCCGGTCAACGGTTTTGGCCAGAATGGCCGCATCGATCTGCGCGAGAACCTCGGTCGGGAGCCATCCCGGCAGTCATGGGTGCTGACGACGCCGGGCGTCATCTACAAGGACCTCCTTATCGTGGGCGGACGAAATCCGGAATCCCTGCCCGCGCCGCCGGGTGACATCCGCGCCTACGATGTCCGAACGGGCCAATTGAGGTGGTCGTTCCACACCATCCCGCATCCCGGTGAGTACGGATACGATACATGGCCGAAGGACGCCTGGACCTACTCGGGCGCAGCGAATAATTGGGCCGGCATGGCTCTGGATCTGCAACGCGGCATCGTCTACGTTCCGACAGGTTCGGCCGCTTCCGACTTCTATGGGTTCGACCGGACCGGGGACAACCTGTTTGCAAATACGCTGCTCGCTCTCGATGCCGCCACCGGCAAACGAATCTGGCATTTTCAGGCCGTCCATCATGACATATGGGACCGCGACTTCCCTTCGCCTCCGTCGTTGGTCACCGTGTCGAGGGGCGGGAAACAAGTGGAAGCGGTCGCTCAGACGACGAAGCAAGGTTGGCTGTATCTGTTTGATCGTGTGACCGGCAAGCCTCTGTTTCCCATCGCGGAGCGGGAGTACCCTTCGAGCAACCTACCTGGTGAGGTCAGCGCAAAGACCCAGCCTTTGCCGGCCAAGCCGGCGCCATTCGCGCGTCAATCGCTCACCGAGCAGATGCTGACGAAGCGGACGCCAGAGGCTCACGCCTGGGCCATCGAGCAATTCCGGAATTTCGTCAGCAACGGCCAGTTCGTACCGTTCATGGCAGGCCGGGAAACGGTGATCTTTCCCGGCTTCGACGGTGGAGCGGAATGGGGAGGCTCCGCGTTCGATCCCGAGACGGGACTGCTCTATGTCAACGCCAACGACATCCCTTGGACTTCGAGCCTTGCGCGGAATCAGGGTGGGGGATCTCCCAGACAGCTCTATTTGCGCAATTGCGGGAGTTGTCATGGCGAGACCATGGCAGGCGCGCCACCTCAAATGCCGGCCTTGACTAGAATTTCCTCTACAAAGACCACGGAGCAGATTACGTCGCTGATTCGTCAGGGCGCTGGACGCATGCCGAGCTTCCCCAATCTTGCGGGACCAGACGTGCAGGCGATCGTGCAGTACGTGATGAATCCCGAGAGCAAAGAACTGGAATCGGCCTCGCCCTCCGCGAACGTCCCGGCGTTCCGCTTCACGGGCTACCACAAGTTCACCGATCCGGACGGCTATCCTGCGGTCGACCCGCCTTGGGGAACCCTGAATGCCATCAATTTGAACACGGGAGAATATGCGTGGAAAATTCCATTTGGCGAATATCCGGAGTTGGCTGCTGAGGGGATGAGAGACACAGGCACCGAGAACTACGGCGGACCGGTGGTCACCGCGGGCGGCTTAGTCTTCATCGCCGCAACCAACTTCGACCGGAAGTTCCGGGCGTTCGATAAGACGACGGGCAAGCTGCTGTGGGAGACGACGCTGCCGATGTCGGGTAATGCGACTCCGGCGATTTATGAGGTCGGCGGACGCGAATTTGTCGTCGTACACGCGACCGGGGGCAAGGCGCGTCCGAGCGACCCGAGTGGCAGTGCCTACATTGCGTTCGCGTTGCCGTAGCAGCGCGGGAATGTTTTTGTCCTGGAGTTCGCGTTCGTGCGGTTGGAACGGAGGACGATTGCCATCTCTCCGGACATTGCAGTAAACTTGGTCCACAAGCAAGCCGTATCTGATGTTCTGGTGACGCGACATGACGGGCCGGACCATTGCTCACTACGAGGTTCTCGACACACTGGGCCAGGGCGGCATGGGCTTTGTTTACAAGGCTCGCGATACTCAACTGGGCCGGCTTGTCGCAATCAAGGTTCTCTCGCCCGATAAACTGACGAACGACGAGCGAAAATCGCGCTTCATTCAAGAAGCCAAGGCCGCCTCCGCTCTGAATCACCCCAATATCGTCACCATCTATTCGATTGGAAGCGAGGGCGGCGTGGACTTCATTGCGATGGAGTACATCGCCGGCCGAACGCTCGACCGTGTGATCCCCAAAAACGGGCTGAAACTCGGCGAGTTGCTGACGTACGGCATCCAGATCGCCGACGCGCTAGCCCGCGCGCACGCGGCGGGCATTGTTCATCGCGATCTCAAACCGGGCAACATTATGATTTCAGAGGAAGGGCAGGTCAAACTGGTCGATTTCGGCCTGGCCAAGCTCTCCGATCTCAATGAATCGAGCGACGTCGATCTTACGCGCCCGGTGGCACCGGATACGGAGGAGGGCCGCATCCTCGGCACCGTCTGCTACATGTCGCCCGAGCAGGCCGAAGCGCGCAAGACGGACGCGCGTTCCGACATCTTTAGCTTTGGCGCGGTGCTCTACGAAATGGCCACGGGCAAGCGCGCTTTTATGGGCCGTTCGAAGATCTCGACTCTCGCCGCCATTCTCAAAAGCAGGCCGGCGCCCGTGACCGAGCTCAACGTCGGCATGCCGCGCGATCTCGCCCGGATTATCGAGCGGTGCATGCGAAAGGACCCGGCTTGGCGGTACCAGTCGGCCGCTGATCTGAAAATCAGCCTCTGCGATCTCCAGCGCGAAGCCGAATCTGGAGCCGGCGAATCGGCTCCGTCCGCGCCGCCGGCGTCGACGCGCGGCCGCGCAATATGGATAGCCGCGGCTCTCGGGCTGGGTCTCGCACTAGGCTCTCTCTCCGCGTGGCTTTTTGCGCGGAGTCAGACCCAAAACACGGCCTACGGTCCGGTGAAGCCCCTGACCACATATAGGGGAAATGAGAGCGAACCAGCGCTTTCACCCGATGGCAGGCAAATTGCATTTGCCTGGGACGGCCCGAACAAGGACAATTCCGACATCTATGTGCGCCTGGTGGACGGCGGCGCCCCGCTGCGCCTGACCACGGACCCTGCGCCGGACCACGCGCCCGCCTGGTCGCCCAACGGCGAGCAACTGGCGTTCGTCCGGGCCGACGCCATCTATCTGGTTCCCGCTCTGGGAGGTGTGGAGCGGAAGCTCGTGCAATTCCCGCCGGGGAGTTTGTTTTTGAACGCGGCCGCGCCTTCCTCGATTTCCTGGTCGCCGAACGGCCGGTTCCTGGCCGTCAACAGCGCCCAGGATAGCGCACCCTCCATCTGGCTTGTTTCCGCCGATTCCGGCGAATATCGCAGCATCAGTAAGCCGCCGAAGGGTTACTATCTGGAGGTCTCGCCGGCGTTCTCCCCGGATGGCCGGATGCTCGCCTACATCCGCGCTCGCGACTCGAACAGCCGTACCGTCGTCCTGCAGGACATGAACTCCGATGGGGCCACGCGGGGAACGGAGCGCGAGATCACTTCCTACGACTACAGGATCGAACATCTGGCCTGGCAGCCCGATGGCCGGGGCCTGATCGTTTCCGCCAGAACCATGGGGGAACGAAGCGAACTCTTCCGGTTGCGGCTGAGCGGGGGAGCGCTGGAACCGCTCGGCATCGAGAGCGGCATTCTCGCCTGGCCCTCGGTATCGCTTTCCGGTTACCGTCTCGCCTATCAGAAGCGATTGGTGGACACGAATATTTATCGTATGGATGGACCCGGCCCGGACGGGGGCCCGCGACCCTACGATCAATGCCACGTGGCCGCCATTGTCGACTCCACCGCGCGAGACAACTCGGCGATGCTGTCTCCGGACGGACAACGGGTGGCGTTCATCTCCGATCGGCTCGGTTATTCCGAACTCCACGTTGCGGACTCCGATGGATCCCACCCGGCGGCCTTAACCAATATGGGGCCCACGGCCATGGGCAGCCCGCGGTGGTCGCCCGACGGCCAGACGATTGCGTTCGACCGCTACGAAAACGGGCATAGCGTGATCTATACAATCGGTGCAGGAGGCGGCAAACCACGCCGGATCACAAACGATGCATTCCGCGACATTCGCCCCAGTTTTTCGCGCGACGGCAAATGGATCTATTTCAGCTCCAACCGCACGGGACGCATCGAAGTGTGGAAAGTGCCGTCGTCGGGAGGCACGCCGCAACAGGTGACGCAAAATTCCGGCAATGAACCGTTTGAATCGCCGGATGGCAAACTGCTCTATTACACGAACAGCCAAGGGCTCTGGGCCCTGCCGGTGGCGGGGGGCGATCCCAAACTGGTGCTCGCCGAGCCGGTTTTTCTGCTCTACGCCGTCGCCGGTCATAGCATTTACTTTGGCGTGCGCTCTCCACCCGCGTTGTGGGTGTTGAGGATGGATACCGGTCGCAGGTTCGAATATGCGGGTTTCCCGAGGGACGCGATCGGATTCGATGGTGGTACCGTCTTTTCTGTATCGGCCGATGAACGAACCATTCTGTTCTCAAAGACGGACCGCCAGGAGAGCGACCTGATGCTGGTGGAGAAATTCCGGTAGGGCGCAGTCTTATACTGAATCTCATGACGATCGGACACGGATATAAAGCGACCTATGATTATGTCGAGTTGACCGTGGAGCGGCGCGAGGATTGCTGGCGTGTAATCCTGACCGACACTAGACACGGGGATCGCGTGGAAGATGAGGAAACGTTCGACGACCCGGCCGACGCCAAGGACGCAGCTCTCGCCCTCGCCCATCATCACATCCACATTCTGCACAACGATACACTGCTGGCGCGCTCGATCCTGTCCTGGGAAGAGTACTGATCGCGCTGACGCCCTGTCTGCGGAAGTGGGGCCTCAGGTGATGATTCCGCGGATCGGCCGGGATCTGACGCACCCCATCGATCTTCGATAACATCTGTTCAAGGTCAACCGTGATCTGTACCTGGAGATCGGAACACGCACACTCGACGGCCGCCGCATTCGGCGCCTGGGCGGTCCTCTGTTGGCAGATCGCCACCGGGCAGGGCTGTACCCCGATGAACTGGACCGCACCCCAGGACCATCAAAACATGATGGATCAGTTGGGCATTAAGGTTCTCCGCCCAGGGCCAAGCGGGAATGAGAACGCTCCAAATCACGCCAACTACGATGAATCGAAGGCCAATCCGTTTCCGGATCTGCCCGGCGCGCTGATCTTTAAGAGCGGCCAAAGGGTGACGTCCGCGGCCCAGTGGCGCCAGAGGCGCCAGGAAATCGTCGAGGACTTTGAGCGCGAAGTCCTCGGCCGCGTCCCGGCCAACGCGCCCAAAGTCACCTGGAAAATGACCGGCACAACCGATTCGAAGGCGGGGATTTTCCCTGTCGTGACAAAGCAGCTCGTGGGGCATGCGGACAACTCATCATGCCCGGCATTGAGCGTGGATATTGAGATGACGCTCGTGACGCCGGCGAATGCGAAGGGTCCAGTCCCCGTGATGATGATGTTCGGCAGCGCGGCATTTCTCCGGCGGATGGCGGAAATGATGGCCGCGCGTCCAGAGCTGAAGGCGATGATGGGAAGCGATCCGCCGTCGACGGAACAATTGGTCGCCGCGGGATGGGGCTACGCGCTGATCGACCCTGGCAGCATCCAAGCGGACAACGGCGCGGGTCTGACGAAGGGGATCATCGGCCTTGCAAATAAAGGCCAGCCTCGAAAGCCGGAGGACTGGGGTGCCTTGCGGGCATGGGCGTGGGGTGCTTCGCGCGGTCTCGATTACCTGGAATCCGACCAGAGCGTAGATGCGAAGCGTGTCGGCATAGAAGGTGTCTCCCGCTATGGGAAGGCTGCCCTGGTGACCATGGCCTTCGACACTCGCTTCGCGGTCGCGCTGGTGGGATCCTCGGGAGAGGGTGGCGTCAAACCGCACCGGCGCAATTTTGGAGAGGCAGTGGAGAGTCTCACCGGCTCCGGCGAATACCACTGGATGGCCGGTAACTTCCTGAAGTACGGCGCAGCCGAGGCTTCTTTCGGAAGCAAAAACGCCGGCGACTTGCCGGTCGACTCCAATGAGTTAGTCGCGCTCTGCGCGCCGCGGCTGACGTTCATCAGCTACGGAATCCCCGAAAAGGGGGACGCAAAGTGGCTGGATCAGCAGGGTAGCTTCATGGCAACCGTGGCGGCAGGTGCGGTCTTCCGGCTCCTGGGGGCAAAGGATCTGGGGGTGACGGAAGACGATCGCATCGCGAAGATGCCTGCGGTCAACACGGGACTGCTTGACGGCCAGCTTGCATGGCGGCAGCATGACGGCGGCCACACCGATGCCCCGAATTGGAAGTACTTCATCCCCTGGGCGAACAAGTTCCTCAACTATCACCCCCCGCACTGGAATTTTCCCGCCGATCAGCCGGTTTTCCGAACTGACCCGAATTCCCTGGTCGCGCATGCCCAGTTGCTGGCAAAGGCAAAGCAGGGCGGGATCGACGTCTACTTCGAGGGCGATTCCATCACGCGGCGGTGGGGCGCCCTCGACTACCCCGGGCTGCTCGCCAACTGGAAACAGAACTTCTCCGGTTGGAACGCTGCGGATTTCGGATGGGGCGCGGATCAGACCCAGAACATCCTCTGGCGCTTGGAGAACGGCGAGTTGGACGGTGTCAACCCCAAAGTGGTCGTCCTCCTCGCGGGAACGAACAACATCGGCAATCTTTCGGCGCCAGACGACGTCGTGAGAGGCCTTCAGGCGATTTTGCGCGTGATCCAAACCAAAGCGCCCGCGGCGACGGTGATCGTCATGGGGATTTTCCCGCGAAACGACAACATGGCGTTCATGCCCGTCATCGAGAAAATTAACGGCAGTCTATCCGGATTTGCAGACGGCCGGAAGATCCGGTATCTCAACATCAATGACAAACTCGCGGGTCCCGATCGAAAGCTGTTCGACGGGATGATGAACGCAAACGACAAGCTCCACCCTGAAGTGAAGGGATATCAAATCTGGGCGGATGCGCTGAAGCCGGTCCTGACGGAACTCCTCGGCCCTCCCGCGGCGGTGGATCACGCCCCGCCCGCCACCGGCGATCCCGGCGCGCGGCGCTGAGACAACGCTCTCTGCAAATCACCACGCGCAGGAGAATGACGTCGCTGGGCTAGCTTAGTGCGCTTGGATTGGGCGATACTCCGGCTTCCACATGGCGTCCTGCACCTCTTTTGTGATGTCGCCGGACCGGCTGCGAGCCAGGCCGTCCGCGACCGCAGCCTCGACGACCGCCGCCGCCACGGTTACCGACACACTCCGCAAATCGTCAATATGCGGCAGCAGCGAGGCGCCGGGCTGGCGTACCGTTACCAGGCTCGATACGGCATTCGCCGCCGCTGCGAACATCCCATCGCTGACTCTAGTGGCCCCTGCCACGATCGCGCCGAGGGCCAAACCCGGGTACAGCATCGCATTATTCACCTGGCCGATGACGTAAGTCACACCTTTGTACGTCACCGGAGCGAAGGAACTGCCGGTGGCCACCAGCGCCCGCCCATCCGTCCAGGCGATCAGATCGGACGGATTTGCTTCGGCCCGCGCCCCAGGGTGGGAGAGGGTGAAGATAATCGGCCGCTGGGTATGAGCCGCCATGTCTTTCACAATCGCTTCGGTGAAGCTGCCGGCGGCCGCCGACGCGCCAATCAGCATGGTTGGCTTCAACATGTGCACAACTTCCGCCAGGCTGATGCCCTTCCCGTCCTCGCGTTTCCAACCCTTGGTTTCGGCGCTGTGCCGGGCGTACGCCACTTGATAGTCGCGCATCGGATCCGCCATTCCATCCGTGAGCAGTCCGTTGCGGTCGACACACCAGATGCGCCGGGTGGCGTCTTCTTTAGATAGCCCGTCACGCACCATGGCATCCCGGATCTGATCGGCAACGGCCACCCCTGCCGTGCCGGCCCCAAAGATGACCACGCGCTGGTTGCGCAGCGGCGTCCCACAGACGCGCACCGAAGAGATCACCGCGGCCAGCGTGATCGCGCCCGTTCCTTGCATATCGTCGCTAAACGTGCAGATCCGGTCGCGGTACTTTTCCAGAATCCGCCGTCCGTTGCCGGGCGCGAAGTCCTCCCATTGCAGGAGCGCATGCGGAAACAGCTTTGTCACGGCCGTGACGTACGCCTCGATGAAGGCATCGTACGCCTCCCCACGCACTCTGGCGTGCCGGTTCCCAATATAGGTCGAATCGCCGAGCAGGCTTTCGCGGTTGGTGCCGACGTCCAGCATCACCGGGATCACGCGCCCGGGGTCGATCCCGCCCGCCGCCGTATAAATCGCCAGCTTGCCGATCGACACCTCAATGCCGCCAACGCCCCAATCGCCCAGGCCCAGGATTTGCTCCGCGTCCGTGGCAATAATCAGGTCGATATCGCCGGGGCCGACGCCCAGGTTGCGAAACGCCTCCTCCATTGTTTCCGGATGGTCGATGGAGAGATACACACCCCTCGGACGCCGGCACTCATGGTGATATTGCTCCACCGCCATGCCGACCGTGTGATCGTTGACAATGGGGATCATTTCCCGCAGGTGTTCGGAGAACAGCCGGTAGAACAGGACCTCGTTGCGATCGTGCACGGCGGTCAGGAAGATGTTCTTGCTCAGCGGATCCGGCAGCCGTTCATATTGAATGTAGGAGTTCTGGACCTGGACCGCGAGCGTACTGATCTCAGTAGGCAGCAGCCCCGTCAGCCCCAGCGCCCTGCGCTCTTCGGCAGTAAACGCCGTGCCCTTATTCAATTGAGGGGAATTGAGTACCGCCAGCCCGCGGGCCTTGGTCTCATAGCAGCCGGTGTCGCCGTTGTACTTGCTTCTCATCAGGGTCGCCGCCGCCGGGACACCAATCTCTCGCATAGTGCTACCTCGCTTTTCCAAGTCATGCTATTGGGGTAGCGTCCTGGGTCATCCCATCTGGAGCGGTCCCCAGACCGCCGCCCGCCGCCCGCGCCGGGATCTGGCGCGGACGTGGGCTTCCGCCCCATCTTTCCTGAACTTAACGTGCGCGCTGATCGAAGGCACGAAGGGACAAAGCCCCGCCGAGCGCGATCAGCCCCATCAGCCCGATCAACGGCATTGTGCTCGCCGTGGCGGGTAGCGCTTCGGGAACGGGAACCGGCGTCACGGTCGCGTCAAGCTCTGCGGCCGGAGGAGGCGTAACCACGGCCGCGAGCTGCACTTCTTCGCCCGTCGGCTGGACCGCCATGATCGGCGCACGCTTCATTTCCACAACCACTGGCGCATCGACGGCTTTGATCGGCTCAGCGACCTCAACCGGAAGCTCGGCGGGAGTGAACAAAACAGGCGCGTTCGATATCTTGGATAGTTCCACGGCTCTTGCCTTCGGATAAACGAACTCCTCGCCAAAATTTTTGCCGGGATAGAACCACGCGCGCAGCGCCTCCGGCTCTCCGGCCGGCCGTTCGTTGAACGTGATTACCGTTTTGTCGGTGGTCTTCAGGCGATAGTTCGGAATGGCCAGAATCGTGGCGTAAACCGTTCTCTCATCCTGGCTGAAGATCTGGACGATATGCCGATCGGACGCCGAATCCAGCAGCTTGAATACATATGTGCCGGCCGGCAGTACGCCCCAACCTGTCAAATGAACCCCCGGAATCTCCACCGGACCGCTAAAGGTTATCACAGTCTTATTGTTCCAGTCGTCAGCCTTGGCTACTGTCGTGAATACCGCGCCCATCAGCGCGATACAACACATTGTTGTCGATGTTTTTAATAGTTTCATGTCTTTCTCCTTGGTTCGATACCTTGCGCGGCAGATCCCGCCGCTTTCTATAAGGCATTCCAGGGTCCGCCACGAATAGATGGAGATTTGTTCGCAGGAGCCTCGATTCGGTACGGTTGGCGGTCTCCCGTCCCGGAGTGACCTGACTGCGGGCGGTCGTTTGACCAAATGCGGGCAGGCGGCCCTCGCTCTTTCCGGGAAATCCTTTCCCGGACGGTTTCCCGGAGCTGCCGCGATTGCTCTCCCCGCCTTGAATTTCTACATTTTTTTTCAGGCTTGCGCCAGACGCGAAAACCCTGCGCGTAAGAGCGCGGAACCGCTGTGCTTCCGCACGCCTCAGGCGGTGATCGAGAGGGGCCCTGTCCTTCACCGCCCGACGTGACCGTATATGGTCATAGGGCGACAATTCTTACGCAATCTGCCGTTTTGCTGATACAGTAAAGGCAGTTGTCGGCCATCTTCTCCAAGCCGTCAGTTCCCCGGATTCACGGGGGGATAAGGGAGGAGGGATCGTTCTGACCTCCATGGCCTCTCCGTCCAATGCGAATCGTTGGCTTTCGGAAAACGGTCCGAAGGAGCTTGAACTGCTCTTCCGGGCCATTGTTTACCATCCGTCCGTCCCCATTCTGTTGACCGATGATGAGCGCCAGTTTCGCGAGGCCAGCATCGGAGCGAGCAGATTCTTCGGCCTGCCAAGGGAAAAGGTTATCGGCCGCCGCCTCGACGATTTTAGTGCCCATGATTTCAAGCCGGTAATTTCGGAGCGCTGGAGTAAGTTCCTGGAGCAAGGCGAGCAGGAGGGCACGAATTCCCCTGCTGGGTGCGGACGGAAAACCGAGCGAGGTGGAGTATTGCGCCAAAATTAACATCTTGCCGGGGCGTCACCTTTTGATGCTGCATGGCAAGACTCCGAATGGAAAAGAGCCGTTGAAAAGCAGCGTTCCGCCCTGGGTGCAGGACTTCGCGCTTTATCTGTTAGACGTGGACGGGCAGATTGCCGCCTGGTATGGAGGGGCGGAACGCGTTTATGGCTACAGCAGCAGCGAGATCGCCGGCCAAAACGCGTCGCTTTTTTATTCCGATGAAGACGCTTCCTTGCCGCTTGCGGAGACATTGAAGAGGACCGTGGCCCATGGCCACTTTGGCTCCGAACGCTGGCAAACGAAACGGGACGGATCGCGCTTCTGGGCCAGCGCGATCACACTCGCGCTCAAGGACCAGAACGGAGAGTTGCAAGGGTTTGCCCGAGTGGTCCGCGACTTTACCAATCGCCGTGAAAGGGACGAACAACTGCGCAGCACCCGCACGCGGCTCCGGCCCACCCCGGAGGGTTCCGCCATCGCGGGCATCGTTTCCGGAGAGTTCGACCGCATCCCGGAGGCCAACGACGCGTTTCTCTCGCTGGTCGGTTACACCCGGGAAGATCTGGATGCCGGTGGGCTTCGCTGGCACGATCTCACTCCTCGGGAATTCGAGCCGCTCGACGAGCTGGCGCATGAAGAAGGATTGCGGTTCGGCGCCTGTACGCCTTATGAGAAGGAGTTCCTTCGAAAAGATGGAACCCGCGTCCCGGTCCTGATCGCCACCGCGGTGTTGAAACTCTCCCCCTTCCACTGGATCTCGTTCGTGCAGGATCTCACGGAGACGGAACGGATGGAAAGCGCCGAGGTCAAAGCCGAAATCCACCCGGCCTTCGAGGAAATCGTCGGCACAAGCGCCGCGCTCAGACGTGTTCAGCAGCAGGTCGAACTGGTGGCCCCAACGGACGCCACCGTTTTGGTCCTGGGCGAAACGGGCACCGGGAAAGAACTGGTCGCGCGCGCCATCCACCGGCTGAGCCCCCGCAGCAAGGCTCCGTTCGTCACCTTGAACTGTGCCGCCATCCCGACGGGGCTGCTGGAAAGCGAACTGTTCGGCTACGAGCGAGGCGCTTTTACCGGCGCTCTGTCGCAGAAAATCGAGCGTTTTGAGCTGGCCCACCGGGGAACCCTGTTTCTGGATGAAGTCGGCGATATCCCCCTGGAACTTCAGCCCACACTGCTGCGGGCCCTGCAGGAGAAGGCGTTTGAAAGATTGGGCGGCACGCGAACCATTCCGATCGATGTGCGCCTCCTGGCGGCCACCAACCGCAATCTGACCCAGATGATGGGGGACAAGCTCTTTCGCAGCGATCTCTATTACCGGCTCAAGGTGTTCCCCATCACCATCCCGCCACTGCGGGATCATCCGGAAGACGTCCCTGCCCTCACTCATCATTTCATCAGGACGTTCGCGGCCCAAATGGGCCGAAAGATCGAAAAGATTCCTGCCGCCACCATGCAGGCCCTGGTGAATTTTCCGTGGCCCGGCAATGTCCGGGAACTGGAAAATTTCATTGAGAGATCCGTGATCCTTTCCCCTGGCGCCACACTCCGGGCTCCCCTGGCGGAATTGCGCGGCGAACAGAGCGTCTCCGCAAACAATTCTACGCTTCAGGAAATGGAGCGGGACTATATCCTGCGTGTTTTCCGTGAAACCGGTGGTGTTGTCAGCAGGACGGCTGCCCGTCTCGGGATGCCGCGGACGACCCTGAACGCCGTCATGAAGAAACTGGGCATCTCACGCTCCGATCTGTGACGAAACCAGCGCCACATGACCTTAAAAGGTCACCGGAATAAGAGCTCGCCGCCCACATTTACCCCCTCGCATCGGTAACTCATGGATCTGAGGGCGGGATGCTTATTGGCGATAGACCTGCTCACGAATTGCGTAGCACGGCCAGAAAGCGGCCCGCCGCGATCGGAGGAAGCGGCGAGCCGGACTGGACACGGCGAAGCTCTATTTTGGACAGCAGCCTTTTTGTGCGCGAATGCTTTGCCATGAGGATCGCAGACCACAAGGAGATTCGAATGAAATGCGATCACATCGAAGCGTGGCGGGCATATCTGATCACACAGATGCGCGACAAATACGGAGTTACCAAGCGCGAGGCCGGGAAGGCTGTGGCTGGGTGGCTGCGCTCGCTGGAACAAAATCCTGCCGGGCGAAAAGTTTACCCTGTTTCCAAACCCCTGCATAAATCCCCGCCAAATGGGGAAGGACGCGCCAAATCCACCTTCGATCAAACCTGATCCTCGCTCGATCTTTCGCGGAGGAAGCCCGCGTGCAAGCGATTCCCTGATGAAGATCAAGATCAACTCTCGGGATTTCCTCCTGCGCCCCGGAGATAAGGTCAAACTCAAGAACCTCCCGACGGTCATCAAGCCCTTCTTCGAATCGAAGAAGCAGTATCAGGAGAAATTAGGGGAACACGTTGCCGGGTTGAGCTCGCTGCAGCGCCTGCTCTACGCCTCCAACCGGTACGCCCTCTTGTTGACTTTTCAGGGAATGGACGCTGCCGGCAAGGACGGCGCCATCCGGCACGTCATGTCCGGCGTTAATCCGCAAGGTTGCCAGGTTTCAAGTTTCAAACAGCCCAGCGCCGATGAGCTGGAACACGATTTTCTCTGGCGCACGACGGCGCGGCTCCCTGAGCGCGGACAGATCGGCATCTTCAATCGGTCCTATTATGAAGAAGTGCTGGTGGTTCGCGTCCATCCGGAGATTCTTCGCAGCCAGGGCCTGTCTGAAGAGCACGCGACGATAAAGCCATCTGGACGGACCGGTATCGCTCCATCGTGGATCTGGAGCGCCATTTGCATCTAAATGGAACGCGGATCGTCAAAATATTTTTACACCTTTCGCACGAGGAACAACGCAAGCGATTTCTCCAGCGCATCGACGAGCGTGACCACAACTGGAAATTCAGCCTCTCAGACGTTCACGAGCGAAAATACTGGAAGCAGTACCGGGAAGCTTACGAGGCTTGCCTGGCGGCCACCAGCACCCATCACGCCCCTTGGTACGCGGTGCCCGCCGACGATAAGGAGAACGCTCGATTGATTGTTTCGCAAATTGTCCTCGACACGCTGAACGGGCTGAAGATGGCATATCCACAAACGACCGCGAAGCGAGGTCAGGAGTTGAAAGCCATCCGCAAGCTGCTGGAGAAGTAGCCCGGTGGACGCCCCAACCACCCCTCCACTCCCAGCCGGCCTGACCGGCGAGGAAGCCCGGCTCCGACTTCAGAAGTTCGGCCCCAACGCGGTGCCCGATACGGCCCTGCATCCTTTGCGGAGGGCGCTGGCCAAGTTCTGGGCTCCGGTGCCCTGGATGCTCGAGGCGGCCATCGTTCTTGAAGTCGCGCTCGGCAAGGACGTGGAAGCGGCGGTCATCGCCGCGTTGCTGATTTTCAACGCCGCCCTGGGATTTTTCCAGGAAGGGCGCGCTCAGGCAACTCTGGCCGCGTTGAAGTCGAGGCTCGCGCTCAACGCGTCTGTCCGCCGCGATCAGGCCTGGACAATCGTGCCCGCGGCCGGACTGGTGCCCGGAGACGTGGTGAAGTTGTCGCTCGGTTCCGTGGTTCCCGCCGACGTGCGCCTGACGGAAGGCGGGATTCTGCTCGACCAGTCCATGCTTACGGGAGAATCCATTCCGGTCGAAGCCGGGCCCGGATTCGAGACGTACGCCGGAGCGCTGGTGCGGCGCGGGGAAGCCGTGGCAGAGGTGACCGCCACGGGAACGCGCACAAAGTTTGGACGCACGGCTGAATTGGTTCGCACCGCACACGTCGAGAGCTCCCAGCAGAAAGCCGTTCTGCGCGTGGTGCGCAATTTAGCCCTGTTCAACGGCGGCGTTGTCGCCTTGCTGGTGGCGTATGCCTACAGCCTCAAAATGCCTGTTGGCGAGATCGTCCCGCTCGTGCTCACGGCGGTTCTGGCGTCCATCCCCGTGGCGCTGCCGGCCACGTTTACCCTTGCGGCGGCGGTAGGGGCGCGATCGCTGGGGCGCGTGGGCGTACTTCCGACCAGGCTCTCCGCCGTCGACGAAGCCGCCAGCATCGAAATCCTGTGCGCGGATAAGACCGGCACCCTTACGCGCAATGAGCTGAAGGTAACCGCCGTGCGCCCCCTGCCCGGCTTCGACGAAGCGCGCGTATTGGGAATCGCCTCTCTGGCCAGTTCCGAGGGTGGCCAGGATCCGGTGGACCAGGCGATTCGCTCCGCCGCCTCGCATGCCGCCGTGTCCGATCTGCCAAAGCTGAGCAAATTCGTGCCATTCGACCCTTCCACGAAAATCTCCGAGGCCATGGCCGTCGATGCGGGCGGCGCCACCGTGCGCGCCATAAAAGGAGCCTTTGCCGCGGTAGCGAACCTGGCACAGCCGTTGCCCGACGCACTTAAGTTGGCGACCGAACTGGAGGCCCAGGGATTTCGCGTGTTGGCCGTCGCCCTGGGCCCCCCCGATGCCGTGAAGCTCGCCGGTATCATCGCGCTCAGCGACCCGCCTCGCCAGGATTCGGCCGAGCTCATCACCGAATTGCGCGCCCTGGGCGTCCGCACCGTCATGGTCACCGGCGATGCACCTGCCACGGCGGCAATCGTAGCTCACGCGGTGGGTCTCGATGGAGCGGTCTGCCCACCCGGACCGATCCCCGCCGGCGTGCGCCCGGAAACCTTCGCGGTCTTCGCCGGCGTCCTGCCGGAAGGCAAGTTCGACCTGGTGAAGGCGTTCCAGAAGAGCGGCCACACCGTCGGCATGTGCGGCGACGGCGCCAATGACGCCCCCGCGCTGCGCCAGGCTCAGATGGGCATTGCCGTGTCCACCGCCACCGATGTGGCTAAGTCCGCGGCCGGCATTGTGCTCACCAAACCCGGACTTACCGGCATCGTCGCCGCGGTGAAGGAAGGCCGTGTGACGTTCCAGCGCATCCTCACGTACGCGCTCAACTCGGTGACCAAGAAGATCGTGCAGGTGCTGTTCCTTGCCGCGGGCCTGCTCCTCACCGGGCATGCGATCCTGACTCCGATGCTGATGGTGATCATCATGCTCACCGGCGACCTTCTCGGCATGTCCCTGACGACGGATAATGTGCGGCCTTCGTCCGCGCCGAATGCCTGGAGAATTCGCAACTTGACGATCGCCGGTGTCTTCATGGGCTTCTCCGGACTGGTCTTTTGCACGGCCATCCTGGCCATCGCCAAATTCCGCCTGGGTTTCGGCATCGAGGCGCTGCAGACCCTCGCCTTTGTGTCGATCGTCTATGGCAATCAGGCCACCACGTATACGAATCGGGAACGACAGCGCATGGGCACGGCGCGTCCCAGCGGGTGGCTCGTCGCCTCCTCCGCCGCCGACCTTCTCATTGCCTCCACGCTGGCGGCCTGTGGAATCGCCATGACTCCCCTGCCTGTTGTGGATCTAGGAGCAGTCCTTGGAGCCGCCGCCGTATTCGCCTTCATCCTCGATTTTGCAAAAGTCCCGGTATTCCGGCGCCTCGCGATCGAATAGGCCATCACGGCGGGAAAACGGTCTCTTTCCCCCGCGTCTTCCGTCAGTTGCGCTTTTACCGCGCGCCCGTTTCTCCGAACTCAGCGCGATCCTCTGGACAAGAGATCGGTCATTTCGTCGTATCCCGATCCGCTAAAGCGAGGGTGCAAGTCTTCGAAGCTCTCCTCTCGCCATCAGCCATCGTTCGATGACCCGTGCCGTTGCGGGCTAATCTGCGGCAGGAGGCCTCCATTGAATTCGTTTCTGTCGGCGCACCCATAGCGGGCATCAATCAGCGCGTAAGGTTTGGCATCCCATCTGCACGCAAGATTACCAATGGCAGCATCGGCCAGTGCGACACCACAAATCCGTCGAGTGACGGCGGACTTCGGGACAGCGGGATTCGAGTGGATTGGCGAATTGGGAGTGTTTTCCGCCCGCGTCGCCAAAGCTCTGTTCACGCTTCCCTTCGAATGGCAGGAATTCGTGCATCAACTGGATTCGGCGGGGGCGAAATCCCTGCCCCTGGCTGCGCTCGCCTGGTCGCCAGCGGACGCATCGGCGCGGGCATCGGCGCGGAACTCGGCTCCATGAAAGTCACCGAGCAGATCGATGCCATGGAAGCATCCGCGGTGAATCCCTACAAATATCTTGCCGCGACGAGGATTCTGGCCTGTATCGTTGTTCTTCCCCTACTCACGCTCGCCGCCGATGCCTGCGGAATCCTGATGGGCTGGGTCGCGAACACTCTGACCGAGCCGATCTCGTTCCAGCTCTTTATCAACAATGGAATGGACGGCGTCACGTTTAGCGATCTTCTTCCTCCCACGCTCAAGACCGCGCGGTTTATGGCCTGATTATCGGCACGGTGTCCTGTTTTCAAGGGATGCGAACAACGGGAGGAACCGCGGGCGTGGGACGATCCGCCACTAGTTCCGTGGTTCTGTCGTCCCTGTTCATCATTTTGGCGGACGTCCTGTTGGTCCGCCTCATTCTGGTCTTTTTCCCCTAAGGACATATGGAACCGCAACCAGTGGTCGTCAAAGGATTGCGCAAATCGTTCGGCGCGCAGCAGGTGCTGAAGGACATCGATCTCAGCGTCAACAAAGGCGAAATCCTCGCCATTTTGGGCAGGAGCGGAACGGGGAAAAGCGTCTTTCTGCGTTTGTTGATTGGCCTCGAAAAGGCCGATGCGGGCTCGATTTTCATTCGGGGGGTGGACACCACCGGTCTTCTCATGGATCAGCTAAACGAAATGCGAATGAAGGTGGGGTTCCTGTTTCAGGGAGGCGCGCTCTACGATTCGCTCACCATTGCGGAAAATGTCGCGTTCCCGTTGCGGCGGCACACGAAGCTATCGGACTCCGACAGGACCGATAAGGTACGGGCTCTTCTACTCAGCGTCGGATTGAGTGAAGATCTGGAAAAAATGCCTTCCGGCATTTCCGGAGGCATGCGCAAACGGGTGGGCCTGGCCCGCGCCCTGGCGCTCGATCCGGAAATTCTGCTGTTCGACGAGCCGACGGCGGGGCTTGACCCCATCACCGCCGCCGAGATTGGAAAGCTGATTCAGAAACTGCGCGAGGAGAGGAATGTGACCTCCATCGTGGTCACGCACGATATGCATGCGGCTCATCATTTCTCAGATCGCCTGGTGATGTTGAAAGACGGCAATATTTCCATCTCCGGAACCTTTGAAGATCTGGAAAAGAGCAAGGATGCGTTCATCGCTCAATTTCTGAGCGATGCCGCATGAGGCAGATATGTCACAAAACCTAAGGCTGGGAGCATTCATCTCCGTCACTCTGGCGATTTTGGCCATCGGCGTGTTCCTTATCGGCAGCCGGGAATCGATGTTCCGCTCGATCTACCAGGTCAGAGCTGACTTTGACAACGTTGCAGGACTGAATGATGGCGCGGACGTGCGGGTAGGCGGCCTGCGTAAGGGCTCCGTGAGAACGATCCTGTTGCCGAAGCAGCCAAACGGGAAAGTGGTCGTGCTGATGGATCTGGAGAAGGAAACGCAGAGCATCGTAAAGCTGGATTCGGTGGCCGACATCAAGTCCGAAGGCATGCTGGGCGACAAGTACGTGGAGATTTCCTTCGGCTCGATGGAGGCGGCCAAACTGCGCGGAGGCGAGACGATCGGCTCGCAGCCGCCCGTCGACATTTCCGACTTGTTTGGGAAGGCGAACCAGATCCTCGACACCACGCAGGGAGCGCTCGAAAATGTCCAAAGCGCCACTGCCAACATCAATAATATCTCGGAGAAGATCGATCACGGCCAGGGTACGGTGGGAGCGTTGATCAACAACAAGACCATTTACAACCAGGCGACGGCCGCCGTCACCTCGATGAAAGAAGACGCCGAGGCGATGAAAGGCAACTTTCTGTTGAAAGGCTTTTTCAATAAGCGAGGATACGTCGATTCGAACGAGCTGAAGAAGCATGAAATCGTGAAGTTGCCGGCCGGCGCGCCACAAAAGAGCTTCACCTACGAGGCCAAGCAGATCTTCGACAAGCCGGACGCGGCGAAGTTGAAGGATCAGAAGGCGCTGAAGGAGGTCGGGCAATATCTGCAGGCTGCGCCATTCGGCGCGGTGGTGATTACGGCCGCCGCCGGCATGAAGGGCGATTCGGACAAGGAGCGCACCACCACGCAGGCGCAAGCCATGGTGATCCGCAATTACCTGGTTCAGAATTTCCGCCTGGACGACACTCGCATCAAGACCATGGGCCTGGGAAAAACAGAGGACGCGGGGGAGAACGGGAAAGTTGAAATCCTCGTCTATCCGGCGAGCATCAGCCCAGCCTCCTCTCAAAAATAACGTACTCGAAAGGAAACACCATGAAGATCCATCGTTCCGGAGTCGTGTTGACAACTCTCCTGGCCGCCTCCGCCGTCTTCGCGAGCCGGCATACCGCGCTCAACGGCACCTGGACGCTGATTCCGGCCAGGAGCGACTTTGCCGGCCAGTCCGTCATTCAAACCGGGACAGTGACCATCAATGAGCGGCAGGGGAAGATCACGGTGTCCCGCAATTTTGCGTATGAAAGCGCCACCGGGACCACCTTCTATCGCGACATGATCGACAGCGACAACAGCGCCACGATTCACAGCGGCAAGGAGTTCAAAACGAAAGCCAAGTGGGATCACGATGCCCTGAAGGTGACCACAACGCAGCCAGGCGCGGTCACGCTTGAAACGTACACCCTTGCCGCGGACGGCATCATGACGGTCAACGTGGCGAGGCAGGGGCGCAAACCGATCACGCTCTTGTTCGAGCGCAAATAAAATAAGGGCAGCGAACCATCTGCTGCCCTTTGACCAATTTTGCGTCCAGGCCTGAAGTTAAACCCTGCTCAATGGAAATGAGGCTCTGTGCTCGGCCTCATGAAGCCAGTACGGCGGATGGCCATAGTGAGTGTGAAGCCGGTTTTCATAATCCCGGCTCAACAATCCGGACTCGAGGTACTCCGGCGCGCTCTTGATGTCCTCCCGCGAGAGGAACGCGTACACTCTGGAATCCAGCCAGCTTACGCGGACGATCCACGCCGGGGAAACCAGGACCTTTTTCCCGGGCAGCCAATTCCGAGTGGCCACTTCAAGGTAACGGATCGCCCAAAGCTCATCGTCCACGATGAAACCCTCCACGTGACCGATCTCGCCGTCGGTGGCCTCCACGTGATAGCCAGTGACCGCCTCGGAACTACGCAGATGCGAATCCGCCGAATCCCTGCGAGCCCTCTCTTTGGACACGTGGGCGGCGCCCTTCCGTGACAGGTCGGCCGGGTAAAAGGCCGGACCCCACATATACGGGCCACCCCAATAGGAGTTATATCCGTAGTACGCGGAATAATCGATTTCATGCTGGCGCGAGACGGGCTGATGTGTATCGATACTGGGACTCTTTTCGACCCGTTCTTTCGTCAGCGCCACATGAAGGCGCTTATTTCGCCAATCGATGCGCGTGACGGAGATGGGAGAGATAAGGACCTGGCGTCCGTCGAGCCAGCCTCCCGTGTTTACGACAAAATAGCGGATGGTCCACGTTTCATCGTCGAAGTAGAATTCGTCTACGGTTCCAAGCTCTCCGTCCGTGGCCTGGATCGTGAGACCTTTCAGAAGTGTCGCATTGTTAAGCATGGTTTTCTCCTCCCGGCGAGCATCCGCTATCTGGCGGCTACCGCCATTTGCCCAGAATGCCTCGCCACGCTCAGCGGATGCGTGCTCTCCATAATTGTTTTGGCCTTGTCGACTTCCACGGCTGTGCCGTGCGCCATCAACAAGTACTTGTCCGTCTTGATCGCCAATTCATAGTTCACGACACTATCCTTGGGAATGCCGATGCTATAGAGTCCCGCGCCGAAGACGCTCAATCCGCCAACCACCACAGCGCCTTCCAATGCGCCGACAATCCAGGCAACCAAGGGACCCGCCACAAGCAGAGGACCAATGCCGGGAATGATGAAGAAGGCGGATCCAAACAGCAATCCCCAGAACCCTCCCCAAAATGCGCCAAGCTTTCCCCAGTACTTCATCCGGTCCCCGGCGTTGTTATCCCACCGCTTGCTCGTCGGTGTGGGTTCCCTTGCCGACGATCGACAGCGTCTTCATGTCGACCCCACCGCGCTGAAGTTGCTTTAGCGCATTCTCGGCGTCAACATGCGTCGCATAAATCGCCACCACTGAATTTTGTTCGGTCATGTTCAATTTCCTCGCTACAGAACGGAGCACGCCGAATGCCGTCCGCCTGACTCTTTCCGCGCGGCTGGCAAGCCCCGTGCTAGGGATAAACACAGCACTTTCCCCAAGGAGGAAACCATGCACGACGACCTACATAAAAGAGCTGCTCAGGAACACGAACGGGCCGCGCACGCCCATCGCACCGCCGCCGAGCATAACGAAAAAGGCGAAAACGAGACCGGGAACTGGCACGCCCAAAGGGCGCTGACGTACTCGGAGCGCGCATATGAACTTGCCACGGAAGCCTATTCGAAGTCCGGGCAGATCGTGAGTCTTTAACTATGTCCACACGTTATAACGACGGATCGCATTACGAAAATCACCAGCGGGCGGCGGAACTCCACGATATCGCCGCGCACACCCATCGCATCGCTCACGAGGAGCGCGGAAAGCAGGATCACCTGACGGGCCAGGAGCGCTCACGGCAAGCGCTTGAGCATCCTCAGGACGCCCATGAGCACACCTCTCAAATGCATGAGGTCCAGCCTACGAAACACGGCGTTACCACCTTTGGACATGACGAGATCGCGGCAAGAGCATATGCAATCTGGCGCGCAAACGGCTGTCCGGAAGGGTCATCGCAAATAGATTGGTTTCGTGCCGCGGAGGAATTGAGATCGAGGATGGAAACCGCTTGAGCACGGGGCGGGATGGCCCCACGGTTTGATAACCATATTTGGCCGCTTGGCGAAACGTGGTCAGTTGGCCACGTTTCGCTCTTAAGCGCGCTTCGCAGCCATCAGCGGAACAGGCCTAACAGGTAGGCGATCAGGAGAATCACCAGGATTGTCCCCAGCCCGATGCCCGCCCCGCCGCTGGGACCCCACCGGCTATGGCCGTAGTAACCTCCGCCGAAGCCAAAAACCAAAATCAGGATAATGATGATAATCAACATGTCTTCCTTTCCTTGAACAGTTATGTCTTTTTGGTTACGGCCAGGAGCACGATTCCTCCCACCAGCGCCACCGCGCCGGCGATGGGAGGCAGCGGCACATTATGTGTCTTGTCGCGGGTGGCGTGAATTGGCCCGATGTCGACGACCTTTTCCGTGGTGGTGTACGTAAATCCTCCCCAGGCGAGACCGAACAGGCCAAGCGCGATCAATACGAATCCGAATATCTTATTCACGGCTCTTTCCTTCCGCGGCAAGTCCGGCGTGGCTACGCCCGCGTGAGGTTCGCGCCGGCGCAGCCACCGGCTTATTTACTTCTCAAGCACCTTTTCCAACTGGCCGACTTTGGTCTGGACCTTGCCGGCGATGTTTTCGACTTGGCCTTCAGCCTCCAGGTTGGGGTTGTTGGTGACTTGCCCCACTTTCTGCTTCGCTTTCCCTTTCAGTTCGTGCAGCTTTCCTTGCAATTGATCTGTTGTGCTCGGTTTCATGTGTTTTCCCTTTCTTTTTTTCCAGAGCGGTTATCAGCCTTCTTGGCGTTTGCGCTTTCCGAATCAGCATGTTTGCCGCCAACTACCCCGGATCGCCAGAGTGATCCGTTGCATTCCCGCTTTAGCGGCAGGTGGAGTCTATGCTCCCGGCCGGGAATCGACGGCGGGCAGTCGAGTGGCCGAACTTGGTCACGCCCCCGTGGGCTTCCACGCCGGCATCAAACCACTCGACGTCCCGACAATAATTGGAAGACGAGTACCACCAGCGCAAGGACCAGCAGGATGTGAACGAACCCGCCGAACGTATAGGCCGTGACCAGTCCCAGCAGCCACAGAACCAGTAGAATGACAAAAATTGTCCAAAGCATTTTCCTGTTCTCCTTTGAAAGCAGCTCTTCGATTGCTTTTCTCGTTGTTCTGTAGGGCAACCAGGAGGCCAAACGGTTCGACGGCTATTGAGGAGGGCGCGCGCGCTCTGTTGCCGGCTGGTCACGCGTGTCGCGGAAGGGCATCCGGAGCTTGTGCGCGATATCCGGCCAGAACTCCCTGAGGACATCGAAACCCATCCCTGTGGCGAGAGCATAGCCACTTGTCCGCAGGGCGGGAGTGAGCCCGCGTTCGTTCCCTGGATGGTAGACGTCGTTGAGGGCGACGGCCGTCACCGTGCCCAGCCATTGCGAGATATTAAACATGCGCTTGCCGCTGTCGCGCTGCGCCACAAAGGTATGCTCCATCGCGTGGAAGAACCGCTGCCCGCCGCTGCCCTGGCTCAGGCGGTAATATCGAGGATCCTCTGAGAAAAGTGTTGGATACGCGAAGTCCGTGAAGAACCTCCATGTGGTCTGCCCGGCGAAATCCGCGGCAAAGCGTTTCCCATAGGCCTCCGCACCCTGCCGGAAAGTGGGATCGCGGTCCGATGCCTGGTCCAAACCCGCATCGAAGCCGGCCTCAAGAAACGAGATCGGGTTAATGGTGTCCCTTACGAACAGCTTGAACTTGTCGCTCGCCCTCAGTGAGCAGAGAACGGTTCCTGGTTTGTAGCTCGGGGGATGCGCTGCTTTGAGCTCCAGTTTTCGGGCGAAGACGCCGACGACTTTCTGGAAGGGACCTTGATAATCCTTCCAACTGAGAAGCGGCGCAGGCTCCAGGCAGGTTGTGGGCGCATTTGCTTGTTTCTGGGGCGCGGAGCCAGAGGCGGCCTGGCCATCATCCGCGGCCGCCGCCACTTCGGTCGCCTGAGCGGGACAGAGCGCCGGACCCGTCAAGCAAAAGATCGCAAACGTGAGCGCGGACCATGCATCCGCGCCCCTTCGTGCATGCGCTTCCACGCCCGCAGGGCTACCGAAAGTCATCTGGTCTTGCGGCCAGGAGCCTAACCTCCCGCCATCATCACTACCGCGAGGGCAATTCCATCCCCAGGGTACCTCTGATTATAGAGGTAATACCCATCGTCATAACCGATATACAGGTCGTCGGCATCGTACCAATTGTCCCCCCAGTAATCCGGCCAGGGATCCACCATCATGAATGTGTAGCCACCGTACTGAAACTGCGGATAGCCTCCCACGATGACCGGTTGCCTTCCCATGCGGAACCGATGTCCCATGCCAAAATAGAAGCCGAAGATGGACTGCGGAATATAGTAGCCGCCATATCCGCCGCGCTGCGACCAGGTGCGATGGTCGCGCTCCCATTGTGAAGAGCGATGCTGTTGGAAGCTAGCATGACCCTGCCAAGCCCCCTGCGACCTCCACCCGTTTCTCTGCTGCCATGATTGAGCCTGCTGCGCGGAACGCTGCGGCGGCGCGTAGGCATTCTGTCTCTGTTGCTGCTGTTGCCCGCGCTGTTGCTGCTGCGGCTGATTCTGCCGCGCCGGCTGCTGCGCGCGTTGTTGTTGCTGCTGTTGTTGTTGAGCCGGCTGTTGGGCACGCTGTTGCTGCTGGGGCTGATTCTGCCGCGCTGGTTGCGCTCGTTGCTGTTGTTGTTGCTGAGCCGGCGGCTCGACCCGCTGTCGCTGCGGCTTCGCCTCCTGCTTGGCAGGTTCTGCTTGCTTTTCGCGCTGCTGCGGCGCCCCGTTGACGATTGCCATCGTACCGAAAACGATACACATTCCGGCTGTGGCTGCGACTGGCAGAAATTTCATCGTAAGACACTCCTTTGCTTATAAAGTAAGCACGCCAGCGACCAAGCCCTCACTCGAGCGGAACAATCCGGCCAAGTGACCACATTTGGCCGCCAATCGCCGTAACGGGGCTCATAGCCTCATTCTTCGCCGCCGAGCCAGATTGGTTCTGCGCGTGCTGCAAAATCCAGTTGTCGCGGTTAGCGCCTGCCTGGCGGGGAAGAAGCAGTTCCTTCGTTTCGCCATCCGCCGCGGAAAGCCAAGCAAAGCGGGCCTGGGTGTGTCGCGTTGGGGTTGCTCTGAGAGGGAGGAACATGACGAGTGAAGTTTATGGCCAAGAATTTCTGAAGGGATTCGGCTACACGAGCCGGTATCTGCAATCCCGCGGGGCGTCGAAGGATCAGGCGGAGGAAATGGCGCAAGCGGCGTGGGTCAAGGGCTGGGAACGGCTCGATCAACTTCGGCAGGATTGCCTGGTCGGGCGCTGGGTAAACACGATCGCCCTGAACGAATTCCGTCACGGGATGAGGAGGCAGGCCTTCCACGAACCGTTGACTGAGGTGTGCGGGGAGATGGGAATCGATTGCGCGGCGATCGACGCGGCCGCCATCTTGAAACAGTGCCGTCAGCGCGACAAGGTTCTGATTACACACCAGCTTCAGGGCCGCACCACCGGGGAGATCGCCGCACTGTTCGGAGTCAGCCAGACGGCGATCCGGATCCGCCTTCTGCGAGCGCGGCGAGCCGCCCGGCGACAGGTAAAAGGGAAACTCCGGTTTCCAAGAAGCTCTCAACGCGGCCCGGAATCGAGGAGCGCCGCCTGAAGACGATGCCTTGGAACCTTCACGCGGCAAAGCCCGCAGAGAGAGAGAGGATTGGCTCTCCCACGCGGGCTTTGTTAGATTACTTTTCGGAGTGAGCGAGCCACTCCACCGGGTGGCTGCGGACGACCCCGTCTTTTTGCGCGATGTCCGCCCAGTGCGAATCCTGGTTGAAATGAAGGAAGATGCCCTGGGTTCCCTGGTACGTTCCCAGACGCAACACCACCGTGTCGCCCGCGCGGAACTTACTTGGATCCTGCGCCATCGACGTGCTCGTGGGGCGAGTATTTGTTGAGCATTGAGATCAAACGCATCGCAACCTTCGGCATCCGGACGCGCGTAGTGACGATCTCGCGGTTTTCGAGCTTACGGCCATAGAGAGCCTGATTGTCATCCAAGTCCTGGCGTAGCGTCGCACCTTCCAGGGCGATTCCGGCGAACAGACCCTGTGATCGCGACCAGGAGAGGATTTCCGCATGCATCTGCGCGTCGGTTTGCGCGGTTGCCGTGCGTCCCACCGGTCCCGCCGCCACCGAGCCTTCGGCGCCGAGGGTGAACTTGCTCGACAGCAGCTTATCCATGCCGCCGTGGTTCATGACCAGCATGATCAAATCAGTTTCCGATCCGCCGATCTGGAAGCCGACGCTGCCGCCCTCGATGCGGACGGTGGCCGGAGCCGACCAGCCGCCCTCGCGGCGGCAGGAAACGATGCCTTTTCCATACTTCGCTCCGAAGAAAAATGCCGCTGTCTTCAGATCGGGAACAATAACGATGCAGCGCGCGTTCTCAAGCAATTCCTGCGGGATGCCTTTATCCGGCGTCGCCATGATCTCAGAGAAAACGTTCGTCGCATCACTGACGCGTTTTGCCGCGTCATTGTCTTTGGCATAAAGGGTGGCCATCAGCGGCGCAAGCGCCAAGGCAGTGGTGAGAATTTTTCGCATAAGTAAACCTCTTCCGCCGGCTGTTGAAGCCGGCACAGGTATTGCTGCACGCAACGCGCCAACCATAATGTTGTTCAGCCAATAGGCGACCGGGGCCGAAAAGGACGCAAGCGAATGACCGGGCATGGTCAAATGACCAAGGGCGGTCGGGGGCTAAAGGTCCTGGCGCGAAATGCCGAGCTTTCGCATCATGGCGTTCAACGTGGTCCTGGGCATGCCCAGGCGCTTGGCAGCGGCGCTGACCACTCCCCTGGCTTCGCGAAAGACACGCAGGATATGATCCCGTTCCACTTGCTCAAGCGTCGAAACCTCGGCCGCGCCCCTCGCGTCCGGTCGAATTTCGGCGATGGGCGCGCGAAGGCTTGAACCCCTGGTCAGAATGACCGATCGCTCAATAAAATTCTCCAGTTCCCGGACATTCCCGGGCCAATGCCAGTTCGAGAACGCTTTCATAGTGTCCGCGGGAATCTTATCGATCTCGCGGCCCATCTTCGCGGCATATTTCTTGGTGAAGAAACGGGCCAGCGTAGGGATATCCTCCGGACGGTCCCGCAGGGCAGGTGTTGTGATGGGGAAAACTTTCAGGCGGTAGTAAAGATCGCTGCGGAAAAGCTTGTCGCCCATCATCTGCGCAAGGTTGCGATTGGTGGCCGCGACCAACCGCACATCGATGGGAATCGTTTTCGTGCCGCCCAGCCTCTCAAATGACTTTTCCTGCAGCGCACGGAGCAGCTTTGGCTGGAGGTCCAGCGGAATGTCTCCGACTTCGTCCAGAAACAGGGTTCCCCGATGCGCCATCTCAAAACGGCCGATCTTTTGGGACAGGGCTCCGGTGAACGCTCCGCGCTCGTAGCCGAACAGCTCGCTTTCGAGCAGGCCTGTAGGGATCGCGGCGCAGTTGAGGGTCACAAAGGGGAGGTTGCGGCGCGGACTGATGCGATGCACGGCGCGCGCGATCAATTCCTTCCCCGTGCCCGTTTCGCCGAGAATCAGCACCGTCGCATCCGTGGGCGCCACCACCTCCACCTGGCGCTGCAAGCGCTGCAGGGCAACACTCTCGCCGACCATCTCCGAAAACTCCTCCTGGGACCCGGACTCCCGTTCCTCGTCCACACTCTCGACGCGGTCGCGATGACGAAGATCCTGCACGAAGGTGATCCAGCGGAACGGAGAGAGCTTGAGCACGGCGGTGGTAACCAGCACCGGGACGCGCGTGCCATCTTTCCGGATCAACTCTTTTTCGAACGGAGTGCAGGCTCCAAAGCGCAGACCTTCCTCGTGCGCGACCTCGTCTAAAACGGCATACTCGGGCGGAGTGAGGCTCGGCCAGTGGAAAACGCCGCTCTGTAAATCCTCCCGGCTGTAGCCGACCAGTTCCAGGAACGTATTGTTCGCTTCGGGAACGCGGTCAAACTCACCCGACACCATGGCGGCAACAGCCGATTCGGGAGAAATGGGGCGGATGCGGGCGCGCTCGCGACGGAGTTTTTCGTCCCTTTCATGGCGGTCGCTGAAGTCGCGCACAACCCTTGCGAATCCCTGTATTTTGCCAGAGTCGTCTTTCAGCGCCATCGTAATGGCATTGCCCCAGAACCGCGACCCATCTTTTTTCAGATGCCAGCCTTCGGTCGCGACGTGCCCTTCGGTGCCCGACCTGCACATCTCGTCATGCAGTTTCGCCACGAGGTTCTCCGATGCGGGATAGAGCAACGAGGTGTCCTGGCCAACGGCCTCGCCGCTCCGATAGCCGTACATGCGGGCGGCTCCTTCATACCAGGAGGCGATGTGGCCGCCTGCATCCAGCAGGAACAGCGCATAGTCCTGAACCCAGGCGGGAACTTTCTCTTTTTCGCCCAGCACCACAACGTGCCGAACCGGCAACACATTCGCTTTCGCAATATATCCGACGCGTTGGGGTTCTCCGTTGGCGGCAACCAGTTCGAGAGTCCCTTCCATCTCGCCGTGTTCCAGAAATGCGCGCCACTGCTCGGAAGCAATGGGCTTGAAACTTGGCGGCACAAAGGAATCCACGGGCAGGCCGATGATTTTTTCCCTCGGAAGACCGAGGAGATTACCCGCGCCGACGCTGGCTTCCCGTGACGTTCCATCGTCATCGGTGATGAGGATGGGAGCGGACGGGTAATACACAACGGCCCGGAAAAGATTCTCCAATTCCCGGGGGCCGTTCTGCGACAGCCAACTGGACTGCTGAGGCTGAAAGACCATGGCACCCATTCTTCGCCTCTTCTCTGCGCCTCTTCGCCTGGCAAAGCACCTGCGTCCGGCCGAATAAGGCGAATTCCGACGGAAATAGCAGGGCTTGGCTTCCTACATTGCAACAGTAGCACCATCGGGCAATGGAAGGCCGATTGCTTCCTTTGCCGTGAGGAACATGACAAATGCCTTTGCTGAACATCGTCCTGATATTGAATCTCGCCGGGGTGGCACTGTATCTGATTAATCGCTACATTCCCATGGCCTCCAGCATCAAAACCATCTTGAATGTTGTGGTCGTAGTCGCTGTTTGCGTCTGGGTGCTTCAAGCCACCGGGCTGTGGGGAACCGTGAGCACTTTCCGGCTGTCCCGGTGATCGGATGGATTGACCGCATTTGGTCATATGACCTGAAATGGTCAGCCCTCAGGGAGCTTGTTTTCCGCCCGGCAGCCAAAGGGGGAAGACAGACGTGGGGAAAGAGCGTCCCCAGGGCTGAAGGACCTCAAAATGCTCCCCTAACTGCCGAAGGCCGCGAAAACGCCCAGAGTGTCGACCGTTGACGCTTCCGGTGTGATCCAGTCAAGCCGGAGGCACTCGCAGCCATCGAACCAACGCGAGCATCCGTCATTCTGCGATTCCGGCCTATCCGCCAGTCGCCTTTTCCAGGTGCCCGCCAAACTGGTATCGCAGGGCCGAGAGCACCTTGTCG
>JBBIVT010000018.1:0-1299 GCA_037439565.1 Acidobacteriota bacterium
GGCAAAGGTCGGAATAAATAGGTTCTCCGGGTAGGCCTTTTCCCACAAGGGAATCACCGAAGGCGCTTCGAACGGAATACGGCGGCCGGCAAAGTTCTGCGCGAACCCTCCCCAGGCGGCGAACTCCAGACGGTCGGCTTTCTTGAGCTGGGCGAGATAGCCGTCGAGGCGAGGCCCTTTCGACAGCAGCTTGAAAATGCGGCGCTGGTCGAGAACGTTGACGTGATCCTTCCAGACCATGTAGTCGATGGGCGCGAGCTTCTGGCCGTCGCCGATCAAGGTGGGAGTCAGGCACGTGATGCGATATTTCATGCCGGCCTCGCTAATGGAGTCAAGGGAACCGGGATCGACAGGGCGAAGCCGGACCGGTAAACCGGATGCGCGAAGTTTTCCGGCGCGACATTCGATGCCGCGCCGACGGGCGCCGCGGCGCTCACCACTACGCTGCCTTCGGTCAGCATGCGGGTGGGCAGCTTCACGCCGCCGGAGCTTTCGATGCGGCCGCCCCGGGTGGTCAGGGAGTAGTTGCCGTGCTGCCAGTCGATCGAATCGTCCGCGGCCGGATGGAACACGGACAGCAGCCAGTATGCGCCGGCTTCCTCGCCGGGATTCAGCAGCAGTTGCGGCAGTTCGCCCGCGGCGACCTCCGGCATCTGCGAACGGCCCCAGCCTTTCGACCGCCCTCCGCCGAAGCCGGAATCGGCCAGCAGGCGGAGCGCGCCTTCCAGGGGCGCCTGCCAACGTTCCCGGGCTGCTTCGTCGAGGAACGAGGCAATGAACCACAGGCCCGCGCCGGGGGTGAATTCGAGACAAGCCGAAGAGTGCGGCGCGACGCCGTCTCCGCCGCGATCGACCGCGGCATTGGAGCGCACGTTTACGCGGAAGGGGCCTTGCGCGCCGCCGGCGATGAGGCACTCGCTGGGGCCGTCGATGGCCCAATTGTCCTCGGTCATCGCCCGTCCGGCGATCAACGTTTCCACCACGCGCAAAGGAACGAAGCGCGCGCCCTTGAAACGGACCTTCGGCGATGCGGGCGGAGGCCACACATGCCGGGGCGGGACTACGTACAGGGTGTCGCCATAAAACGGGAAGCAGGAGCTGAAGCGCACGGCCGGTTCCGAGGCGCGCGCCGTAGCGTCGAGCCAGGCGTCCAGATCGCCCAATTGGGACATTGCGCCGCACACAGCCGAGTACAAGGAATCGCTGTGATAGACGCGGTCCACGCGATCGCGATCGCCGGAGTCGGGGCCAATGCGCCAGGGCCCTGTGGGCCGTAGCTTGATGAGCAGCGCGGGCATC
>JBBIVT010000018.1:1399-5825 GCA_037439565.1 Acidobacteriota bacterium
TCGCACAGAATATCGATCACCAGGCGGACCTTGAAACGCGCGCCGGCAGGAACGCGTTCGAGCGTGCGCGGATTCGCCTGCGAGGTGATGCGGTCGATGGCGTTTTCGCTCTTCACCTCTGTGATTTCGTCGTCGAGATTCTCGCGCATCTGCGCGGTGATGCTCTCCTGATCGAGGGGAGCGTCGTAAATGGTCAGGCGCGCCGGCGTCGCCGCGGCGGCATCGAGCGCTTCGCCTTCCACCCGCTCCAGGCGCAGCGGGCTGCGGCCGAACAGCAAGCCGATTTCATCATCGGGACGGTCGCTTTGGTGAATCCGAACCTCCTGCCCCTTGCGCTTGGACAAATAGACCAGTTCGGCCGGCGAGGTGAGGCCGAGCGCGTTTTCGAGCAGCGAACGGACCTTGCCGCGCAGGGAACTGCCGGGGATATAAGGCAGACCGAAGGCGTCCTTGACGACGGGGTTATCCGCGCCGCCGATTTCGAGCGAGCCCTTGCCCGCGCCGATGTGAAGTCCGGTTTCGCAGTGCAGGTCTCCGGAGAGAATCAGTTTACCGATCAACTGCAATTTCGTTTGAGCCGTATGCGTGGCCATGAATATTCCTTCGTTACTCGTTATCGGCGCTATTCGTTGTAAGCAACGATCGCCTCGAACAGATCTTTAAAGCGCTCGTAGCCGCGAGCGTCGTTCTTGCGCGTGACCTGGAGCAGCAGGCGTTCGAGCGCATCCAGGCTGCGCAGGGAATGACGCGCGATGGTGTAGGCCAGGCGCGCGCGCAGCATGACGAACTGGTGCTGACGCTCGCTTTCGGGAGCCCGGACGGCGCGGCGGACCGCGTTATACAAGCGCCGCAACTGGCTCTTGGTGCCCGAATCCATGTCGCGCATGCGCATGACGACGACGTGGGCCTGGTTGTCGAGATAGAGGCTGTCGGAGATGAGCTTTTCGAGCTCGATGTCGACCGGCCCATCAAAGGGACGTCCTCCGCCAAAGCCTGGACGGCCGCCTTCGCGGCGTTCACCTCGCTCGCCTCCGCCCCGTTCCGGACGCGGGCCGCGATCGCCGCCTGCGCCGCCGGGACGATTGCCGCCGCCGCGATTGTCGCCGCGGCCTTTGTCCTGACGCGGACCGTCGGGACGGCCTGCGCCTTGCGGGCGCTGCTGATTGCCCTGAGGCTTCACGGCTTCCGGTTTGGCCTCGGCCTTGGGAGCCTCTTTGGGGGCTTCCTTGGGACTCCCGGCTGGACTCCCGGCTGGAGCTTCTCCTGTTTGCAATTCGGGTTGAACTTCGTCTGACATACGATTCCCTTCGTTACGAGGCGGCGGACAGCCTCGCCCATTCTAGCGCCACGCGACCGGCGGGCCGCAACTTCACGGTCACCGCGCTGCGGCCGATCAGGTCAGCGATCAGCGCGGTCTGCGCTTTTTGAAAATCCGAGCGATGCGAGCCGCCGGAGCGGGCCGCGCCCAAAATTCTGCGGATGCGGCGGTGATAGCGCCACGGCCGCTCGCCTCCACTGCGGCGGGCCTGCCGCTTGGACATCTTCGATTGCGTTTCGCGGTAGATGCCGCAAAGATCGTTCAAATACTGCGCGGACACGCCGAAGTCCGCCACCATGCGGGTGAGCGAATCCTTCAGCTCGGCGGCCTCGGCGAACTGTTTCCATTCGAGCGTGCGGCCCAGAATCCAGATGCAGTCCTTGTCCGCCGATTTGGCGGCTTCCAGGCGCTGCCCTGCCTCTTCGAACACCGCGCCGAGGGAGGCGTCGACCGACGGCGCCAGCGCCAGGGCCATGCTGATGGTCTTGCCCTCCGGCCCGTCGAAATTTTTCAGATTCGCGCCGACGAAGCGATGGAACAGGCGCTCCAGTTCGCGCGCCAGCGCGACCAGCGAATCCCATGCGCCGTAAACGGCGAAATCGTCGCCGCCGGAAAAAATCACGGTGACCTTGCGCCAGAACTCGGGCATGGAACAAAGGACTTCCAATTCGCCAGCGAAGAACTGCTTATAGAGGACGGAGAGCTGGATGTGTTCCTCCACCGTCGCTGCGCGCCGGATGCGGATGCCGAAGTTGTCGACGTCGCCGCGCAAGACGCCCCAGGTCTCCAAACCGGAAGCGCGCGCGGCCAATTCGGCCGTGGACGCAGGCTCGACGCCGTCTTCGGAAGGAGCGGCGTGACGAGCAAACGGCAGGGCATCGGCAGCGGACCAGGCCAGCGTCCAGACGTGCTTCCCTTCTCCGATCTGGATACGCCCCGGAGTTTCGGGCGACCACGCCGCCGATTCGGCGTTGCGAAGGTTCATGCCGAGCTGCGAGGCAAAGTATTCCTCGCCGGCGTCGAGGGAGCCGGGCGCATCGGTAAAGCCCGGCGTGCCCCGGCGGCGGTCCATTTCGTCATTCAAGCGGCGCCGCACAATGCTCCAGTCGCCCAGATTTTCGGTGAGGCTCCAGATGAGTTTCAGAACGCCGCCGCTGAGGGCGGCAATTTCCGCGCCCGCGGCTTCCAGGAATTTCTCCGCGCCGGCGCGCGATTCCTCAGGCAGAAGCACCAGGAATTGGCCTCCGCCGCTCGATCCCAGCAGGATTTTGGAAAGTCCCAATTCGGCCAGCAAGGCGCGCGGGAGCACTTCGCTCAACAGAGCGATCCAGTGCGACCGGCCGGTGAAGACCTGGTCGTGGTCGTTTTGCGTGGGCGAATATAGAAACTCCTCGATACCAAGGAGTTTCCCCTGAAGAAAGATCTGCAAGGACATCTAAGGTAAATGTTGAAAGAGGGGACAGACCACTCTGTCGGCCCGCGACCATCCGCGTCCATTCCAGCGCATACGATCAGGGACAGGGTAGTCTGTCCCCTTTTTCAACAACCTCCTAAGGCGAAAGATTCAGAGTATCACGCCATCCAAGCCGCGGGTCAAGGCTTCGGAAATTGTGCCAAGGGACCGGGCAACGGCTGTACTATGGATTCTGACGACGAGGTCCCATTGATTGCCCTGACCGGTTCACTGATTTTTGCGCTCGCCTCCGCTCAATCGGTGTCGTTGTCCGTTTATCCGGGCTCGGTTCCGCCAGGCGGCACGGCGACGTTGACGCTGACGTACACCGACGCCTCACCGACGGTGAACGTCGCGGCAATTCAGTGGCAACTGGAGCTTCCACCGGGGCTTTCCGCCGCCGTTCCCGTGGCTGCCGGCGAGGCGGTCGCGGCGAATAAAGTGATTTCCTACAATGCGGCGAACGGGTATACGATTCTGGCCGGCACCGGCACTCCATTGAATGCCACGCCGATGGCGTCCGGCATACTGGCGATCATCGCCGTGACGGCGGCGCTCAACGGAGGCTCCGGCGTCATGAAGATTGGATTCGGCTCCGATCTGCCGTTGCTGGGCGCGGACGCGAACGGGAACGGCGTGCCGGTCTCCGGCGGATCCGTCACGTTGGTGGTCCTCTCCCGATTCCGCCGCACTCCGGCCGCCGCCCTTCCCCAAGTTCCCCATGAGCCCTAATTCACGATTTATTGATACCAATGGCATCCGCATGCATTATGTCGAGGCCGGAAGCGGTCCGCTGGTGGTGCTGCTGCACGGATTTCCTGAATCCTGGCATTCCTGGCGGCATCAGTTGCCGGCGTTGGCCGAGGCCGGATTCCACGCCGTGGCCCCGGATCTGCGCGGCTACGGCCGCACGGATCGGCCTTCGGCCGAGGAAGCCTACGACATCTTCCAACTCACCGGCGACATCGTTGGGTTGGTCAACGCGCTTGGCGCGGAGCCGTCCGTCGTTGTTGGACACGATTGGGGCGCGGCCATCGCGGCGTATCTGGCCTTGTTCCGGCCCGATCTGTTTCGCGCCGTGGCGCTGCTGAGTGTTCCCTATGCGCCTCGGGGGAAGGTGTGCCCCACCCAGTGGGAGCAACAGAAGTATCCGGGCAAGATTTTCTATCAAGCGGCGTTGCGTGCGCCGGGCGCAGACGCCTACCTGATGTCCGACGTCCGCATGAACCTCCTGAAGGGGCTTTATTCCTTGTCGGGCGAGGCGGAGGGCGGCGACCGCTGGAATCCGGTGCGGGATCCTTCCGTGCCGGGCGCGTCCGCCCGGGTGAAAATGCCCTCCTGGCTGAGCGCGCCGGACTTGGATTTTCTAGAGGCTGAGTACCGCATGGCCGGGTTCACCGGCGGTTTGAATTACTACCGGAATATGGACCGCAACTGGGCGATGACGCCATTTCTTGAAGGCGCGAAGATCATCCAGCCGGCATTGTTCGCCGCAGGCGACCGCGATGCAGTGATCGATTTTCTGCGCCCTGCGTACGAACGGCTGGAGTTGAGTATGCCGAAACTCACGAAGAAGGTTCTGCTGCCGGGCGCAGGGCACTGGACACAGCAGGAAAAGCCCGAGGATGTGAACCGGTTGTTGATCGAGTTTCTGC
>JBBIVT010000018.1:5925-7385 GCA_037439565.1 Acidobacteriota bacterium
CGCAACCAGCGCTTTAGAATTTCGACTTGATGAATTCCCAGATCTGCAGATGCTTCCCCGGGCAGCGCACCTCGCCCGGCGGCGCGAAGCCCATCACGTTAGTGCTGGTCTCCACCCATAATCCGAAGGGTTCGACCTTGGGGATATTGACGGCAAACACCACGCCGCTGCCGCAGACGTCGACGTTATCGATCCTGGCGAGCGGCGCGTCCTTGTACATGCCCGCCGGGCCCCAATCCTCGTTGAATTTCTCCGGCGGATAATATTTGCAGGGAGCGTCCTGCGTGCAGCCCCAGAGCGCGTAGGCGTCCTGATATTTCTGCTCCTTCAGAAGCGATAGAAACTGCTTCACCACCCGTTCCTGCTTGTAAGTACGAAAGGTGACATACAGAATCGCGCCGGCGATCAGGACTCCCAGGGTCGTCAAGACGATCCACTTGACGCGGCGCTCGCGGCGCGCTTCCGCGACACCGTACGACGAGTCCAGGAATCCGCTCATGGCCTCTACCTATTTCACCGGGAACGCTTTGTCGTAGGCCGCAATCACATCGTTGGTGATGTCGAGAGCGGGCTTGAAGGTGACCAGCGCCGTGGCTTCCACCACCATGTCGAGACCTTTATCATCGGAAACCTTCTTGACGATCTCCTGCATGCGGGTTTGGGCGCGGGCCAGAACGTCGTTGCGGTCGCGCTCTACGTCGGCGCGCAGATCTTCGTCCAGGCGCTTCGCTTCGCGCTCCTTGCGGGCGCCTCGAGCGGTCAGATCCGCCTCGCCGGCCGCGCTAAGCTTTCCCTGGGCGCTCTGTAACTGCATTTGGATATCGTTCAGTTCGCGCTGCGCTTTGTCGAGCTCGTCCTGGCGCTTCTTGTACTTGATCTGCATATCGTTGCCGGCCTTCTTGATTTCGGCCGTTTCCAGAATGGCTTTCTGCAGGCTGACAACGCCCACCTTCGCCTGGCCTACGGCAGGAACGGAAACGAGCCCGGCGGCGCACACCGCGAGGGCGAGGGTAGAACGAAACATGGTTAGCATCAAACTCCTTTTGATGAAATTATTTTACCAGCATCTCGTCGAGCACTCTGCCGACGCTCCCGCTGGGGGTCTCGACGTCCAGCATAGTGGCCAGCGTCGGTGCAATGTCATTGACAATCACGTTCACATTGTAGCGGCCTGGGCGGATGCGGGGTCCGAGGAACAAAACTGGCACGTGGGTGTCGTAATCGAAGGGCGCGCCGTGGGTCGTGCCGGCGCGGCTGACGATCCAGTATGGGTCCAGCATCACGAACACATTACCGGAGCGAGCGGCGTTGAAGCCGTTGCGCATCCGGACGCCCACCGGATCGAGCGCAAGTTGGCCATTGATGAGCTGGGTCCGTGTAAACACGCGAAAAATGTGCGGCATCGGCCGGATGGCATCGGCAGCGACACGCTCCACCTCCGCCATATCCGGACGGCCCTG
>JBBIVT010000018.1:7485-34030 GCA_037439565.1 Acidobacteriota bacterium
ATCGACCTTGGGGCCCGCGCCCAATTTTTCGGCGGTGATGGCTTTTTCAGCGAACTGCAGAATCAGCTCATTGCCCCAGGGCGTGGCGTCGAGCGAAGCGTAAAACCTGGCATCCGCCGCGGCGGAGAGTTTCTTGCCCAGCCATTCCCTGCCGAGATATTTCTCCGCTGGCCGCGCGGAATTGAACTCGTCCACCCATTTCGGGAGCGCGTCAAAGTAATAATCGCTGGAGACGAAATTGCCGGTCTTTCCATCGAACCAGTACGCGCCGTCAGCCATATGGCCGGAGGGGAGGATCGCCGAGCGGTCCTTGATGGACACCCCGATCACCTTCCCACCCTTGCCCGACATTTTCATCTCGTCGCCAAGGGTCGACTGCAGCAGGCGTTTGGGGGAGGCGCATTCGCCGGGGGCGCCCAGGAGTTTGCACGTGTCGTCGGAGACGCTGGTGACCGCCTTCTTTGAAGCGCGATCGTACCATGCGTTGCCGATAATGCCGCTCATGGCGGGTGTCGCGCCCGTCAGGAAGGTGGAATGGCCGACGGCCGTGACCGTCGGCACATGATCGTAGTGCGCGTTGGTGAACGTGGCGCCACGCTCAAGGATCCGCTTGAATCCGCCGGTGTATTCCGATTGGAACTTTGTCAGGTAATCGTAGCGAAACTGGTCGATGACGATGGCCACCACCAATTTCGGCTGCGCCGGCGCGGCGTTTTGAGCTTGAAGGGACAGCGCGAGGGAGGCTGCGAAAATCCATGTACGCATGAACTTTCCAGTCTACCGCAGGCTTGTCCGCGGCTCGCGCTACTGGTTCGGCTTGCCTTCCTTGGCTAAGCGGACCTTGGCGTTTTCGAGCTTGGCGCGCACCTTCGCGATGTCGCCCGGCTCCGCATCTCCGGGCGCGCCGGCCTCAAATTCCTGGAGTGAAAGCTGCCACTGCGCGATCGCTTCTTTCACCTTCGATTCGCGCAGCAGCACGTCGCCCATATGGTCGTGAACCGTGGCGTCGCGCGGGGTGCGCAACAGCGCCTGGCGAAGGTTTTCCTCGGCTTCCGGCAGGCGATTCAGCTTGAAGTACACCCAGCCAATACTATCGAGATACGCCCCGTTGTTCGGATCCATGTCGAGCGCCTTGGTCACCAATTCCAGCGCCTCAGTTAGCTTCACATTACGATCGGCCAGCATGTATCCGAGGTAGTTCAACGTCGGCGCGCTCTCAGGATTGACTTCCAGAATCTTCCGGAACTCCGCTTCCGCCAGATCGATTTTCTTCATCTTTTCGAACATGGCGCCGCGCTGGAACCAGACGTCTTCCTTCTCTTCCTTGCTGGCGGCCAACTTGTCGGCCGCGTCCAGAGCTTTTGCTTCGTCATCGAACTTTCGGCCCTTGTCGTAGATCTGCGCCAGCGTCAAGTACATCTGGCGATCGCCCTTGCCGTCCATCAGCGCCTTCATATCCGCCGCGGCCGCGTCGACCTGCCCCATGTCGGCAAGCAACGTGGCGCGCACGATGCGCAGGGTGCGATCGTCCGGCCATTTCTTCATCGCGGCATCGGACTCCTTTTGCGCCTTTGCGAAGTCCTTGCCAAGGCGGTATGTATCCACGATTTCGGCCGCGATCATCGCGTCCTTTTCGTGATCCAGCTCCCCGATCTGGCGCAGCGCGTCCGCGGCCTGCTCCGTCTGATCGTTCATCCGGTACAACCCGGATAGCCTCTCCAGCAGCAGGATGCGATTTTCGCGATCCTCGCGCGAATAATTCTTTTTCGCGGTGGTGTCGAGGATCTCCTTCAGCCGTTGGATCGCATCGGCCGTCTTTCCTTCCGACTCCAGAATGCTGACGTCGTTGTAGCGGACTTCGAGATTGTTCGGCTCGATCGCGCGCGCCTTATCCTCGGCCGCGCGAGCCTTCGGGAAGTCGCGAAGCTGGGTATAGATATTGGACATGCGCAGGTACGACTCGGCGTCGTTCGGCTCCTCGGCGACCAGATCCTGATAGACCTTCAGCGCTTCCTGGAATTTTTGAGCTTTTCTCAAATCCGCCGCCATCGAACGCTTGAGATCGACGGCGTTGGGCGGGCTCATTTCCAGCGTGCGCTTCAGCGTCTCGGCGGCCAGAGAGTACTCGCGCATCTGCTCATAGGCGGCGGCGAGAGCCTGCAGGCTACGTGGCGTGGGATTCTTGGCAGCAAGCTTCTTCAGCAGCTCCGCGGCGGATGTGCTGTCGCCCAGGTCCGCGTAAACCATTGCCAATCCGGTAAGGGCGTCCTCGTTATCAGGATCGATTTCCAGGGCCTTCTTATAGGCATTCTGCGCCTCCACCGAGTTCTGCGCCACCTTTTCAAGCCGGCCCAACATGATCCAGGAATCGGAGTCCTTCGGATCGAGCGACGTGATTTTCCGGTACTCGTCGATGGCTTTCTTCAGCATCGCTTCGTCGACGCGGCGCTCCTGACTGTCCCCGATCTGGCGCGTGAAGATGCGGCCCAGCATGCGATGGGCATTCACGTCGTTCGGATTCGCTTTCAGCGCCTCCTCGGCGTCGCTTTGCATTTCACGAAGCCGCCCCGTCTGGATGTAGAGGTCGGACAACTCCTCCGCAATCATGGGCGTCTGCGGGTCTTCCTTGATGGCCAGCTTATAATTCTCGATCGCCTTGCGGATGTATTCGGAGCTTCCGTTGATGCTCGCCAGATCGGCGTACATATGGCCCAGCGAGTAGTGGTAGTACGCCGAGGAACGATCCACCGTCTGCGCCGATGCCGCCACACAGGCAACCATCGCCACCGTGCAAGCTGTTCTAAGAACCGAGGATGCCTTCATCATTCCAACTCTCTTTTCCACGACATACTCCCATGATCAGTATATAAGTTCGGCTCGCCCGGCGGGGTACGATGGCAACAGGTGAGTCTCCGCGCAAATCCCCCTTTGCTTGTCGTCGCCGGCCCCACGGGTTCGGGCAAGAGTCATCTCGCCCTGCGGGTCTGCGAGCAGCATTCCGGCGAGATCGTCAATTGCGACTCGCTTCAACTCTATCGCGGCTTTCACCTGGGTACGGCAAAGACTCCGGAATCCGAGCGCAGAGGTATCCCTCACCACCTCTTGGACGTGCTCGACCCTTCCGCCGGTTACTCCGCCGGTGAGTACGCAAGGATCGCCCGGCGGATTCTGGGCGAAATATCCGCGCGAGGCCATCTGCCCGTCGTTGTAGGCGGCACAGGGTTCTATCTGCGGGCTTTGCTGAACGGCCTTCCCCGGCTGCCGGGAAGCGACGGCGCTGTCCGCGCCCGTCTGATGGACCGCGAACAGCGGCGTCCGGGCAGCATGGCCCGCCTGTTGCGACGCCTCGACCCAGCCGCCGCAGCGCGGCTTCATCCGAATGACACGCAGCGGCTGATGCGGGCCGTAGAAATCCGCATCGTCAGCGGGAGATTTTCGCCGCCGGCGCTGGAGACCGAACCGCTCTCCGGTTACAGGGTTCTGAAGATCGGCCTCGATCCCGATCGCGCGCTGCTCTATCAGGCACTCAATGCCCGTACGCGGACGATGTTCGAATCCGGACTAGTGGAAGAGGTCCGGGACTTGCTCACACGCGGATGTACCGGAGAGGAAAAACCATTCGAATCACTCGGCTACCGTCAGGCATTGGCGCACTTGCGGGGAGAGTACAACCGGGAGCGAGCGATCTATCTGACTCAGTTGGAGACACGCCACTACGCCAAGCGACAGTGGACCTGGTTTCGCCGTGACCTGGAGATTCAGTGGTTGCAGGGTTTCGGGGACTCTCAGGCCATCTGGGAGAAATGCTCACAAATACTGCGACGTTTTTTATAAGTTTTGTTTGATCGCGTAACGAATGGCCGGTTCACTTCGTCTGATCAAGCGTAAGAGTGAGGCATGTTCACTCCACGAACTTTTGATCCGTTGCAAAGTCGTAGCGGTCAACCATGAGGAAATTACATATGAAAAAAATGATGTTGTTGTTCGTCACGCTCGCCCTGGCTGTCGCGAGCGCCGCTTCCAGCTATCACTTCTCCTTGTTCCAACCCTCTTACGTCGGCGGGAAGGCCCTTAAAGCCGGCGAGTATAAGATTGAGCTTAATGGAGATAAGGCCACGATCAAGGTCGGCAAGGAAACCTTTGAGGCGACCGTGAAGGTTGAGAACGGTTCGGAGAAGTTCAATGAGACCTCCGTACGTTACACCAGCGCGGACGGCAAAACGTCGGTCCAGGAAATCCGCTTGGGCGGCACCAAAACCAAGCTAGTTTTTAATAACTAATTTAAACCAATTAGTCATAGAGCCGGAAGCAATGGTATGGACCATTTCTTCCGGCTTTTCTCTTTTCCGGCGCGAAAACGATCCTTGCCGGATGCCTTGCGGCTTCGTCGTTTCCGCCGCGCGACCTCGCCTGCTACAATCAGGTCAATGCAGCGATGGCTCGCCGTGGGGATACTGGGATTCGCCGCGCTGCGACCCTTAGCCGCCGATACCGCTGCCGTCCTTCCGTTTCTGAACAAAGCCACCACCGCTCCGAATCTGGATTGGATCGGCGAGAGCGTGGCGGAGACCGTCCGCGAGGCCCTTGGTATCACGGGGATTATGACGCTGGACCGCAAGGAGATACTGGATGCCTACCGCCGCCTGAATCTGCGCGTGGGAGTCTCTCTGACGGAAGCGTCGGTGATGAAGATCGGCGAAACACTCGACGCCGAGCAGGTGGTTTGCGGATCCTTCGAATTTACCCCTGCTGCATCCGGGCCGGTCACCGGAGGCTCCCTGCGCGTGACTGCGCGGGTTCTGGACCGCCGCCACCTGCGCGCCAGTCCTGAATTCACCGAAACGGCCGCGCTACAGGATCTGGCCACGATCGAGGCGCATCTGGCTTGGCGGACGCTCAAGCTGATCGCCCCGGCGATGGCCCCGCCCGAATCCGATTTTCTCTCTCTCCGCTCGCCGATTCGCCTCGATGCGGAGGAGAACTACGTGCGCGGACTTCTCGCTACGAGCGCGGAGCAGAAGGAGAAGTATTTTCTGCAGGCGACCCGGCTCGATCCGCACTTCGCGCACGCCTATTACCAACTCGGGCAGCTTCACTATCAGCGGAAGGAATATAAGCAGGCAGTCTCGTGGCTTGAAAAGGTCGGCCTGGGAGATATTCATTCGCATGAAGCGAGCTTCCTCCTCGGGCTGGCGCGCTTCCAATCGGGGGACTATAAGGGCGCGCAGCAGACCTTTCAGATGATCGCGGCTGTTGTTCCCTTGAGTGAGGTTTACAACAACATTGGCGCCGCGGAAAGCCGCGCCAATCTTCTCCAGCCCTCGATTGACGATTTGCGCAAGGCATTGGAAGGGGACGCCAACGATCCCGTCTACCGTTTCAATCTCGGCTACGTGCTGTGGAAGAAAGGCGACTTCGCTGCAGCCGCCGATTCGTTCCGGGCGCTCCTCGACCTGGATCCTGCAGATCCGGCCGCGCCTGTGCTTCTGGCTCGCTGCCAGAAGAAGCAGGGCCCCCGCAGCAGCCCAGATCCCCATCTTGATAGTCTGGAACGCTTGAAAACCAACTTCGAGGAACGCGCGTATCTGCAATTAAAATCGCTGCTGGCGCCGGAAGGTGCGAAGCCAGAAATGCCGCGGCTGGAAAAGATGCGTCCATGAAGATCCGGATCCGTTGGAGTTCTCGCGAGGCGGAACCGGCGCGCGCGGCCGCACCGGCAAATCCAGCGGCGGCTCCCGAGGCGTTCACGATACGGGACGCAACCATCCCTGCCGCGGCCGAGCCGAAGGCCCTAGACGCCCCCCTCGAACCGGGTATAATCGAAAAGCTCATGATTGAAGCCTACGGCGCGTCCAACGTCGGATGTGTTCGAACAAATAATGAAGACTACTTCCTCGTCGCTCCGACGGTGGGCCTCTATGTCGTCGCCGACGGCATGGGTGGCGCACAGGCGGGCGAGCATGCTTCCAAACTTGCCGTCGAGACAGTTTACGACCTCGTCGAGAAGCTCGACCTTTCGCACCCGAATGAGGACACGATCTCCGATTCGCTGGTGGATGCATTCGAGCAGGCCAATCACCGGGTGATGGACGCCGCCTCCAACGATCCCAGCCTGGAGGGGATGGGCACGACGATGGTCTCCGTTATGGAGAGCGGCGGAGACTCCCTCATCGTGGCCAGTGTCGGCGACAGCCGCGTGTTTGTGTTTCAGGACGGCAAACTGAACCTGATCACCGAGGATCAAACCTGGGTGAATGAAGTCGGCCGCCGTCTCGGGATCGACGAAGAAAGTTTGAAAACGCATCCCATGCGCCACGTGCTCACCATGGCCATCGGCGTTTCCGAACAACTGCGCGTTCACACCTACCGGCTTCACCCGGCCGTCGGAACGCAGATCCTGCTCTGCAGCGACGGGCTTCACGGCGTTGCGCCGGAGGCGGAGATCGGCGAAATCCTCGGCTCAGACGAAAATTTGCAGGTGAAGTGCGACCGGCTCATCGCCTCCGCCCGCGCCCACGGCGGACCGGACAACGTCACCGCGGTGCTGCTGCGCGTCGTGTAGCGACCGCGCCCGTTACGCGCATACCCTCCGTTTCCTCGGTCAGACTGCGCCCGTCAACTACGACGAATCGAAGGTGGGGCGAACTAGCGCTTCCCGCAATGGGCCTGAAAAAACTACAAGAAGTGTTCGAGTGACTCGAGCAAACTGCCTTTCAATCCGCACGAACTGCTCGCGCCGATCACTCCGCGGCCTATGTATCTCTCCGCCGCGGAAGACGACCGCTGAGCCGATCCGCGAGCCGGAATTTCTCGCCGCCTACCGGCACGGCGATCCGTCGGCCGTGATCGCGATCACGGTCGTGTTCGCCGCCAGGCCTCCCGCCATGATCGCCACCGGCACCTGGCAGCCATACGGAACGCCCGTGGGAACCGTGAAGTACACGTTGTCGACGCCCGCCGATTGTGGCTGCCGCCCCGCGTACAGCCTGGCCGCCGTCACACCCCCTACCGTGATCGTCATCGGAACATTGGTCATGTCCCCGGCCGGCGGCGCGATGTTGTCGCCGCCACCCACCGCACCCATGCCCGTGCCCCACAGAATCACGATCTGGCCTGGCTTCGCCGGAACCGTTGGCAGATTCAGAGGAATGTCGGTCGCGCTGTTGAAGTTCTGCGCGATGGCCATGTTGCCGCCGTTCGAGACCTGATAGAAGATCCCCAGGTTGGTTTGCGCCACGGTAATCGTCGCGGGCGAACTGGTCAGCCCGTTGTAGGTCACCGTCACCTGCGCCGATCCCGTGGGCACGCCCGACGGCAGAATCGCGTTGATCTGGCCCGCCGCCGCGTACACCATATAGGCGTCATAACCATTCGACCCTTGCGCGATGCGGACGCTCACGCCGCCCAGGCTGGTGGGCAGCGGATAGGTGCTCGCCTTAACGCCGGCCGTGGGCCCCATCGAAGAGCCATAGATGCTGAAGTAGGAGCCCTGCGCGAGGCTCCCATTGGGAGGCCCTCCCGGGGCATAGCTCGCAGTGTTGACGATGCCGCCAGGAGAAACAACCGGCGTTCCCGCGGCCGGGCCACCGTCCTGATTAATCGCCACCATCTGCCCGTCGATCACAATGCCTCCGCTGCGCGGCAGGCCAGTGGCATTGGCCAAAACCGTATATGCCACCGCGCCGTTGCCGGTCACCGACGAGCCGGAGATAATGGTGATCCACGTTGCGCCCGCCGTTGTTGCCGCCGTCCAGGAACAGTTCTGCGCCGTCACGACCTGGATGAATCCGCTGTTGCTTCCGCTCACCGGCACCGATTGCACGGTGTTGGATTGGATCAGATAACTGCATCCCGGGGTGACGCCCGTGGCCGTCCCGTTCTGAAAAATGGTAAACGTGAATCCCGCCACCAGAATCGTACCGACCTGAGGAGATCCTGTATTGGCCGCCACTGCGAAGCCTACACTGCCGTTGCCGCTGCCACTGGCGCCGGAAGTAATCGTGATCCAGCTATTCTGCGACACAGAGGTCCACGTCGAGGTCGCGGTCACACTGATCGTTCCCGTGCCGCCCGTCGCGCCGATGGTCTGTCCGGCGCCGCCCAGGCTGCATGTGTCCGCGCAACCTCCGGTCGTGACGCTCACGGCCGCCTGGCTGACTGTAAACACCTCGCCGGCGATGGTCATCGTGCCGGTCCGCGCCGCTCCGGTGTTCGCGGCAACGGTATAGGTCACTGCGCCGTTGCCCGTTCCGCTTGCTCCCGCTCCAATCGTGATCCAGTTGGCGTTGCTATTCGCGATCCAGGTGCAGCCCGTTCCCGCGGTCACCGTCACCGTGGCCGTGCCTCCCGCTGCCGCCGGCGACGCCGCAGTGGGGCTCAGCGAATAAGAGCATGTGCCGGCCGAGCCCAGGAAACTATAGATGGCGATCTCGTTCAGGCCCGGGTTCACCGCCGTGGTCCCCGGCGTCAGGTTCGAGGCATAGAGCCACACATACCGCGCAGTGATTCTTCCATCGACGTAAAACGTCTGCGCAGCCAGGCCGGTGTTCGACGTGGTGAACATCGTCTGATCGGAGAAGAACAGGTAATTGGCCGGCGTCGTCGTGTCGTTCGTCAGATACATGTTGACCGCCTGGGCTTTCGCCGGCGTCACCACAATCTTGCCGATCGGAACGGGTTGGCCGAGGTCAATCAGCACGCCGCCCGAGGTGACGGAGTAACTATACGTGGAGGCCGATCCGTAGTACCAATAGCTCGTGCCGAACCACGCGGTGCTTAAGTTGCCATCGACGACGTTGGACGGCGGATTCGCCCCATCGGACGTGTAGCCGCTGAGATTCTGCACCGCCTTGCCCTGTGCAACGTCGGTGGTTCCATAAGCGCTGGCCGGCTGTGGCGCGGGCGCATTCGAGAGCCATTCATAGACGCGCATTCCACCAAGGCCGATGTACTGGTTCCACGGCGTGTGCGCCGTGTATTTGATATAGCGCGCCGACAAAGCTCCGTTCACCGCAATCGAGACCGGGAGGTTTACCCAGGCAGGCCACGTGTGTGCTGCGATCTGCGTGTAGGTCGTGCCGTCGATCGAGCCATAAATCTGATAATCGAATGTCTGCAGAGGCTGAACCTCGATCACGCCGAGGTTGTACGTCTGGCCGAGGTCGACCACGACGGAGCAGTAGCTGGGCGCGCCCTCATAGGCGTACCACTGCGAGGTGAAGGGGTTGCTGGTGATGTCCGACGGCTTCCCCCGTATGGTCGGATACTGGCTGTTCGCCGTGACCGGTTTGTTCAGAGCGACGTTCGTGGTCCCGAGGCCGGCACCCCCGGTCGTGCTTCCAGAACTTGTCCCGGCCTGTGAAATGACGTACTGTTGGCCGCCGATTATCAGCGACCCGCTGCGCGATCCTCCGGCATTCGGACTCACCGTGAACGTGACGGTGCCGTTGCCGCTGCCTGAGGCGGGCGACGTCACCGTGATCCAGCTATCCGGAGCAATGACGTTCCAGGTTGAGGTCGCAGTAACCGCAACGCTACCCGATCCTCCAGAGGCGCCGATGCTCTGCCCTGGTGCAGCCAGCGTGCACACGCCTGCGCAGGAGCCCTCGGGACTCGGTACCCACTGATACACGTAGTTCCAATAGAAATAGGAACTGCCATTGATCACCAGGAGGATCGACATCTGCCCGTTCGCGTCCATCCACGTGGACGTGCCCGGAGGGATCAGTGTGGGGCTCGACAAGGTTGCATCGTTATAGCTGACGACGCTCCCCGCCGGATTGCCAGAGCCGAGTCCGCTGTCAGGCGAAATATTGATGAGATACGGAGACGAATAGCCGGGATTGCGCGTGAGGTCGGCCACGGACTGGTACGGGTATAGGTTCGCGGTGAAACCCATGCCGAGGTAGGGCGGATTGTTGCCGGTATTTTGTGTGATGGTCGCCGACGCCGGCCAATAGAGCGCCGTACCGGGGATCAGAATCGACGGTGGGCGGCTCCAGGAAAAGGACGCCGCAAAACGGAATGTCTGCGTGCCGGTACCGATGGTCACGCTCAGCGCGCCCTCGCCGCCGGAATAAGTATCCGGATAGGGCTTGGCGGGATTGCCGCCCGTCTGGTTCGCGTACAAGCTGATGTAGCTATCGGTTTTGACGTACTGCCAGTACCCTGTCGGATTCTCAGCCCTTAGACTGAGCGGAGAACCAAGCAAGAACAGAGTGGATAAAGATATTGCGCGGAAACGCGACAACATTTTGGTATGCCTCCATGGGAAATCCTTATGGAGTGATGAGGCAAATTTAGTACCAAGCGCGAATGCGCTGCAGTCTTACATATGCCGTTCGGCATAACAATAAAAGCGCCTGGTGGCGCATATTTTGGCCCAAAACTGTTCGTGTTCGCGCATGCGGCTCCGCGTGCCGGGTCCTTGGGTGGGTCGACGCCTGCAAGCCTGTAACAGAATGATATTGCGACGCTTAGCTCGGCCTAACGTCCTTCATCATAATTTGCCACGGTGCGTAACCACGGGCGGCGGAATAGGCATCGTCCTCAACGGTAAACGCCAGGTCGACGCGCGAGCCAGGCGCAAACTCCCCGGCCCTCTCCGCCCAGTTCCAGGCTTTGCCCTGGAGCAAACGTCCCTGCGACTTCAGTTTGACGAAGAGGTGCTTTTCCTTCTTGATATCACGGCTGGCGACTTCCAGATCACGGGCTACAAACACGGGCGCGGGATTGCCCATTCCGAAGGGTGCCAGGCTGAGGATTTCGGCAGCAGACGTATCGTCGAGTTCTCCAAAATCCAGTTGGGCATCGATCTCCAGAGTCTTGATGAAATCTTCAGCGGACAGTCTGGCCGCGGCATGCGCGCGGAATCGTTCCCGAAATTCGTCAATGCGCGCGGCGTCCAGCGTCAGGCCCGCGGCTTGGCGGTGGCCCCCGAATTTGCTGAATAGGTCCGGCATCGTCTCCAGCGCTTCCAGCAAATGAAACGCGGGAATGCTCCGGCCGGAACCTTGCGCGACACCGTTCTCGACCCCTAGGACAAACACGGGCCGGTGAAATCTCTCCACCACGCGGCTGGCGGCGATGCCCACCACGCCGCGATGCCATCCTTCGCCGGCAAACACCAGCGCAGCGTCCTGATCCGTTACCGAAGGGCATTGCTCGAAGATCGCCTGCACGATGCCGGCCTCGGTCAGCTGGCGATCCTTGTTCAAATCGTGGAGCTGCGAGGCAATCGCCCGGGCTCGCGCCGCATCGCTCGTGGTGAACAGCTCAATCACGTCTTTCGCGCTGGCCATGCGTCCGGCGGCGTTGATGCGCGGGGCCACGCGGAAGGCAATTTCGCGCGCGCTCGGCGAAACTCCCTGGCTCAACTCAGAGACGTCAAGCAAGGCGCGCAGGCCCGGGTTGCGCACCTCGCGCAGACCTTCCAATCCTCGCTTCACGATCACCCGGTTCTCACCGGTGAGCGGCACCACGTCGGCAACCGTCGCGATGGCCACCAGTTTCAGAAACGACTCGACGAACGCCTCGCGCTTGGGATGATTTTCGAGCAGCGCCTGAATCAGCTTCAGCGCCACGCCCGCGCCGCAGAGATTCTTCTCCGGATACGCGCAATCGGGGCGATTGGGATTCAGCACGGCGACGGCGGGCGGAAGCTCTGCTTCGGGCAGATGATGATCGGTGACGATCGTGTCGATCCCGAGCGCGGAGGCCGTACGCACCACCTCCGCCGCGCGGATTCCCGTGTCCACGCTGACAATCAGTTTGACGCCGCGCTCGGCGGCATCCTCTACCACGTCCGCCCGCATGCCGTAGCCGTCGCGAAGACGGTGCGGCACATGAAAAGATACGTCCGCGCCCAGCAGTTCCAAGCCTTTTTTCAAAATCACGACCGAGGAAGTGCCGTCGACGTCGTAATCGCCATAGAGCAAAATACGCTCTTTTTGTTCCACGGCGCGGCGGACGCGTTCCACCGCTTCCGGCATGGAGCGAAGCAGATAGGGATCGTTCAGATCGTGGAGAGACGGCGCGATGAAACGGCGGGCGTCCGCCGGATCGCGATACCCTCGGGCCCACAGCACCCGGGCCGCGGGAAGCGACAAGTGGAGCGCCCTGGCCAGATCCGGCACAGCCTCCGGATCGGTTTGGGCAAAGGACCACTTCATCAGTTCCGGGAGAAGTACCCGCCGCTCAAGCCCGGATCGCCGCCCGGCTTCTGCGCGGCGTCGTCGACGCGGTCCAGCAGGTCGTTCAGGTCGTCAAACCATTCGGTGCGCAAATCGAAGATGTAGACTCGCGGAGCAAGGTCGAAAGACAGCTCGATCTGGCAGGTGAAGCCGACGTAGCTGCGCATTTCCTTGATTCGCATTTCGATGGCGCGGCGCTCGTCGCGGGGCAGATTCGCGCTGGATGCGTGGTCGAGCGCATCGTCGAGGATGTCCTCGTTGAACTCCCGCGCGTGGATGGTAATCAATTTTGCGCCCGCCGATTCGGCGGCGGCCAGAAACAGCTTGTAGTCGGGATGCGTCTCGGTGTCCCAGAATACGGGAGCTGACGCGTCCGCACCCCTTGGATGACTATGAAAAATAACGATGCCGTGCGATTCGAGATAGGTCTCGATCTCGGCGCGAAGGGAGTCCAGATTTAACTTCACGGTTCACCGCCAGCATACGCTAGAGGCGGCGGAGGGGGCAAGTGGCAAAGTTCCTCCCCGGCGGCACGAAGACGCGGAACCGCGCGATTCCGGGAGGGATGACAAAAATCGCCCGGCTTTTGTCATCCGGGTGGGGCAAACGCTCGTCATGATGCTAAATAGCGGCTGAAAATGCGTGAGTTGTTGAAATGGCTGGTGTAACCTCCACCATGTCCAGGGCCATCATTACAACGTACGTTTGTGACGTTCGAAACAATTAGAGGGAGAAAACATGATGAAGAAATTGATTTCTTTGTGCGCGCTGTTCGCGCTCTCGACGGTGATGGCGCTGGCGGCCGATGTGACCGGCACATGGAAGGGCGAAGCGAATCCGAACGGAAAAGGTGGACCGCCGACCTTCACGTTTAAGCAGGACGGAGCCGCGCTGACCGGCACGACCTCGGGCCGCGGAGGCGACATTCAGATCTCCAACGGCAAGGTCGATGGAGATAAGGTCTATTTCGAGGTTACCCGCGAAATGGGTGGAAACAGCATGACGATGAAGTACTCGGGGACGGTTTCCGGCACAACGATGAAACTGACGGTGGAGTCGGCTCGCGGCTCGCGCGATATGACGCTCACCAAGCAATAGCGTCGTCCCAAATATTTCGGCTCACCCGCCGGTCATCAGGGGGTTGTCATTTCCAACGTGAGGAATCTTTTGCTGGCCGGCGCGTGCGTCGCGGCTCTTTCCTTCTCCGGCATCGCGCTCGGGCAATCGGGTGTCGTCAAGGCAGAAAACCAACCCATTCCCGGTGCCACGGTAAAGGCTATACAGGGAGAAAAGATGCTCTCGACCTTGACCGATGACGATGGCGCGTACCGGATCGACGGCATGACTCCGGGCAACTGGATCATGACTGTGGAAATGTTCGGATTCACCACCGCGCGTAAGGAAGTCACCGTCGGCGCGGCCCCCGCGAAAATCGATTTTGCGGTGACTCTCCGCGAGCCCCGGCAATCAGGGCGAGGACCAGGCGGCGGTCGCGGCGGCGCTCCGGCTTCCGTCGACGCCGAGGCACCGACGATCGATCCCTCGGCCGCACCCGAGGCTCCTCCCGGAACGGCGATGGCTGCCGCCGGCGGCGCGGATCAGTCATTATTGGCCCAAGGCAGCATGAGCACAGGCGTACAAGCCAATGCCGGCGATATGCGGCCGGACGATATGGGCCCTGGCTTCGGCCGGGGCGGGTTCGGCGGCCCTGGCGGCCTGGGCGGACCCGGCGGCCAGATGGATAGCGGGATGGGGCCAGGAGGGATGGGTCCAGGCGGCATGGGCGGAGGAGGACGTGGCGGCGGAGGATTTGGCGGAGGCGGCGGCCGAGGCGGTGGAGGCCCGGGCGGACGCGGTCCGCGCGACCGCAACGGCAATGCGGCCTTCATCGGTAATCGCGCCCGGGGCAATACCAACCGCATCACTGGATCGTTGTTCTATAATTTCGGAAATTCGGTACTCAACGCGCGGCCGTACTCAGTGAACGGTCTGCTCGCGCCCAAGGCGGCCTATTCGCAAAACCGTTTCGGAGTCTCCGCCGGCGGCCCGCTCTTCGTCCCGAAACTGTTCAGCTTCGATAAGATCACCTGGTTCCTCAACTACACCGGAAACCTGCTGCGCAACGGCGTCGATCAGCCGTCGAGTCTGCCGACTCCCGCCCAGCGCGGCGGCAATTTTGCAGGCATCCCCTCGGTCATTTACGATCCTCTTTCCGGGGCGCCGTTCCCGAACAATATTATCCCCGCCAATCGCATCAGTCCCATTTCACAAGGGCTGCTGCAATTCATTCCCCTGCCGAACCAGGCCGTAGGAACCACCAACCAGGATTTCCGGCTGATCACGACGAATCCGAACAACAACCAGGCGCTCAATACGCGCGTGAACGCCACCGTAACACCCAAGGACAACCTGGCATTCGTGTTCAACTGGCAGGGACGCAATGCCGGCGTCGATCAGTTTTTCGGATGTTGCGACGCCACCACCGGCAACGGATTTAACACCAACCTCACCTGGAGGCACCGCCTTGCCACCCGAAGTTTTGAGTCTATTCAAGTAACCTTCAACCGCAACACCGCCATCGCGACGCCCTACTTTCAAACCCTGGGCCAGAATGTCGCCTCCGAACTCGGCATCGGCGGAACGGCGCAAACCCCCAGCAATTACGGCCCTCCGACCCTCAGTTTCACGAACTTCACCGGCTTGAACGATCAGGTGGCCTCGCGTTCGGCGGTGGAGAACTTCGGGGCCAACGATACGCTCACGCTGCACAAGGGGAAACATAATTTCAGCTTCGGCGGAGGCTACATGCACTACCTGAACAACCTGAGCACGGACTCCAACGGACGCGGCTCCTTCAGCTTCTCCGGCCTTTCCACCGCGCAGTACGTGAATGGAGTGCAGACGAACGGCACCGGATACGATTTCGCGGACTTTCTGCTGGGCCTGCCCGAAACCAGTTCCATCCGATACGGCGACACCGCCACGTATTTCCGCACCAACGGCATGAATACGTACGCCGTTGATGATTTCCGCGTCTCGACGGGCTTCAGCTTGAACCTCGGCATTCGCTACGAGTATTTCCAGCCGTGGAGCGAAAAGTACGGACACGCAGCAAACCTGGCGATCGCGCCGGGATTTTCCGCGGTTTCGCCCGTGCTGCCCGGGCAGGCGGGAGCATTCGGAGGCGTCTATCCCAGCGCGTTGATCAACCCCGATAAAAATAACTTCGCGCCTCGGCTGGCACTGGCCTGGAAACCCAATCCGAAAGGAAAACTGCTGATTCGCGCAGGCTATGGCTGGTATTACAATCCCAGCCAATACAACAAATTCGAGCAGGCTCTGGCCGCGCAGCCTCCCTTCGCGGTCACCAATACCGTCACCACCTCGACGGCCGCGCCGTTGACGCTGTCGACCGGACTGTTGCAGAAGTCCGGTAAAACCGTGACCAACACCTACGCGGTGGCGCTGAATTACCGCAATTTTTACGCGCAGAGCTGGAATGTCGATATGCAGCGCGACCTGAACCGCATTGTCGTGCTGGAGGTCAGCTATCAGGGTACGAAGGGCACCCGCCTGGATGTGCCGGAGGCCCCCAATCAAGCCCCTCTGGGATCGGCGCAGACCTCCGAACAGCGCTTCCCGATCGCCAACGCGGGCAGCTTCACCTTCGACACTCCCGTGGGCAATTCGTTTTACGAGGCGGGGCAGGTGCGTCTGACGCGGCGCTTTGCCAAAGGCGTCTCCGGCAATCTGTTGTATACGTATTCCAAAGCGATGGACGACGCCGTGCTCGCCCAGAATTTCTACAACCAGGCGGCGGAGCGGGCGCTATCGACATTCAATCACACGCACGTGCTGACGTTGAACTACGTGCTGGCGTCGCCCGTCGATGCCACCAAGGGCTTTTTGTCGCGCCCCGCGCTTGTGGCCAAGGCGCTGAAGGATTGGACGCTCTCAGGATCCGTGAGCGCGCAGACGGGCGCGCCACTCACCGCGACCATCAGCGGCAACCTGGACGGCACCGGCTCGCCCGCCACCCTGCGCGCCAATGCGACCGGCGCGCCGGAAAGCGCGGGCTCGGGCTTTTTCAACCTGGCAGCGTTTTCGATTCCCGCGCCGGCAACCTTTGGCAATGCTGGGCGCAACACCATCATCGGGCCAGGCTCGGTGGTGATGAATCTGTCACTTGCCCGCAGCATCAATCTGAAATCGGAGCGGCGGCGTCTGGAGTTCCGCCTCGACACCAGCAACTTTCTGAATCACGTCAATCCGTCGGGATTGATCACCGTGGTCAACTCCCTGCAGTACGGCCAGATCACCGGCGCGGGCGCCATGCGCTCGGTCACCGCAACCCTGAGATTGAGATTTTAAACTATGAAGAAGTCCCTGCCGGCGCTCATCCTCGGCTGTACCGCGGTTTGTATCGGGGTTGCCTCGCTGTCTGCGCAGTTCAGCGCGGAGACGCGCCTGGTGATCGTGAACCTGTCGGCGAAGGACAAATCAGGGCGTCCCATCCTGACGCTCAAGAAAGACGACATCGAGGTCTATGAGGATGGCGTCAGGCAGGACATCAAGGTCTTCGAGCTGCAGAAGCTCGAAGGCGAGGCGCTACCCGCTATCGCCGATGCGGACGCGTCCAAATCGAAAACGATCGAGGAAAGAGTGAAGCCCGCGCCTGCCCCGGCTCGCGTCGAACCGGCCAGGAACAGCGTGATCAAGTATCAGGACCGGCGTCTGCTGTGCCTGCTTTTCGACATGACCTCGATGCAGCCGCCCGAGCAGTTGCGCGCCCAGGAAGCGGCCGTCAAGTTCCTGGAAACGCAGATGACCTCAAACGATCTGGTGGAGGTCATGACGTTCAACTCCAACATCAAGGTGGTTCAGGAGTTCACCGCGGACCGCGAGAGCCTGATTACCGCGATCAAGCGGCTGACCGTGGGCGCGGGTTCCGACTACGCCGATATGGCGTCCACCACCGCCGATGAAGGCGACGACAGCGGCAGTTTCGCTGCCGACGATACGGAGTTCAACATCTTCAACACGGATCGCAAGCTGAGCGCGCTGGAGGATGCCGCCCGAATGCTGGGGGCGTTCCCCGAGAAAAAGGCTCTGATCTATTTCTCCAGCGGCGTGGGCAAGACCGGCGTCGAGAATCAGTCGCAGATCAAGGCGACCACCAATGCGGCCGTGCGCGCCAACGTATCGTTTTATCCGGTGGACGCGCGCGGCCTGGTGGCCAACCCGCCCGGCGGCGACGCATCCCAGGCCTCGCCTCGCGGAACGGGCATTATCACCGGAACCAAGCAGGCCGGCATCAAGGCAAGCTTCCAGGATACGCAGGAGACGCTCACCACGCTGGCCGCCGATACCGGCGGAAAGGCCATGCTCGACACCAACGATCTGACCATGGGCATCCGCCAGGCGCAGGACGACATCAACAGTTATTACATCGTGGCCTATTCGCCGAAGAACAGCGCCGACGACGGCAAGCTGCGCCGCATCGACGTGCGGCTGGTAAACAAGACCTTCTCCGCCAAGCTCGATTTCCGCAAGGCGTATTACGCGAACAAGACCTTCGCAAAGTTCAACGCCTCAGACAAGGAGCGCCAACTGGAAGAAGCCCTGATGCTGGGCGATCCCGTCAGCGAGCTGCCGCTGGCGCTTGAAGTCAATTATTTTCGCGTCGCAAAGGAGCGGTACTCGGTTCCAATTTCGGTGAAAATCCCCGGCTCGGCCATCGGTCTGCAAAAGAAAGGCGCGAAGCAAACCGCCGAGTTCGATTTCGTCGGCCAGGTGCGCGACGCGGCGGGCAAGCTCGTCAGCGGCGTGAAGGACAACATCACCGTGAAGCTGGGCGAAGGAGACGCCGCGCAGATCGGCCACAGAAATCTGCAATACGACACCGTGCTGACGCTCGCGCCGGGAACCTACACACTGCGCTTCCTGGCGCGCGAGAACTTGAGCGGGAAAATGGGCACCTTTGAAACCAAGTTCACCATTCCGGATTTGAACGCCACAAAGACGCTGCGCGTCAGCTCCGTGATCTGGAGCAACCAGCGGGAGGCCGTGGCCTCCACCGTCGGCGCAGCGGAGACGAATAAGAAATTGATCGCCGCGCATCCCCTGGTGCAGGACGGGCACAAAACGGTACCGAGCATCACCCGGGTGTTCCGCAAGGATCAGACAATGTACGTGTTTTTTGAAGTGTACGATCCCTCGCTCGACCCGGACCGCAAGATTCCCAGCTTGACCGCGGAAGTGGATTTGCTCTCCGGCGGCAGGCGAGTCTTTTCCTCAGCACCTGTCCGCCAAAACAAATTGGCCGACAAGCGACCCGGAGTCGTGCAGTTCAATTTCCAGATTCCCCTGGCGAAGCTGGCGGCGGGCCAGTACATTTCCCAGGTAACGGTCATTGATGAAACCGGGCGAAAATTCGCCTTCCCACGCAATCAGATTGTGTTGCTCGCCGCCGAGACGAAAACTCAGGCGAGCGCAACTCCTTTCGCGCGTCCGTAAGCGATTGATCAAAAACGGGCCGCTGGGCGTTAACCCATAAAGTGAACGCCGACGATCAGCCCGCCAAATACAATCCCGGCGGCAAGAACGTACAGCGCCCATCTCACCATTCTCTCCTTGCTGGTGCTAACCTTGTCCTCATCCTTCTTCATCTGATCGTCGAGGCTGTCAAACATGGAGCTTCCCCCTTCATAAATAAAGACGTATGATTCGGACGCACTGTTCAAATAGCGATCAACTAGGGGAAGAATACACCTATTTGGAGAGGAAAGAAAGCCCCCTAACAGATTTCTACGAGAGGCCCATCCGTTCGAGCTTCCGGTACAACGTCTTCCGCTCGATACCCAGGATTTTTGCCGCGCGGCTCTTGTTGTTGTTGGTCGCCGCCAGGACCCGGCGGATCTGTTCGGCTTCAGTGTCCGCCAGCGATTCGCTGCCGGCGTCGCGCGAATCCATTTGTTCGATGGCCTGCTTCACCGCCGCCGCGTCGATGCGGCCGCCTGGAGCGAGGATCGTCAGCCGCTCCATCATGTGCTGGAGCTGGCGGATGTTGCCGGGCCAGCTATACTCCTCCATGGCCTTGAGGCCGGATTCCGTCAACTTCGTGTCCAGCGAATAGCGCGAGTTGTACCGCGTCAGAAAATAGTGCACCAGCAGCGGGATATCGCTCGACCGCTCGCACAGGGGCGGGACGGAGATGCGCACCGTATTCAGGCGGTACCACAAGTCCTCGCGGAATTTGCCCTCATCCACCAGCTTCTGCATGTCCCTGTTGGTCGCCGCCACCACTCGGACATCCACCTTTTTGGCCCGCGGCGAACCCAGCGGGCGAATTTCGCGTTCCTGCAAAAAACGCAGCAGTTTTAACTGGAAACCGAACTCAATATCGCCGATTTCGTCCAGGAAAATCGTTCCGTTATTCGCCGCCTCGAACACGCCCATGCGGTCGCGGTCCGCGCCGGTGTAGGCGCCCTTCAACGTTCCGAACAATTCGCTTTCGAGCAGCGACGGCGCGATCGCGCCGCAATCCACCGGAATCAGCGGCTGACTGGCGCGCTTGCTGTTGCGATGAATCATGCGCGCGATCAGGTCCTTGCCCGTGCCGGTCTCCCCTTCGATCAGCACCGTGGCGTCGGTCGGCGCGACCTTGGAGATTTGCTTGTAAATCTCCACCATGCGCGGCGAACTGCCGATCATATCCGTTTCCGGCAGATCGTCAATCGAGGCGGCTTCGTCCTCGTCCTCTTCTCCCGTGAAGGACTTTTCGGCGCGCTTGATGGTATCGATCATCTGCGACATCTCAAACGGTTTGGCCAGATAATCGAAGGCTCCGCCGGAGGTGGCGGCCATCACCGTTTCCATGCTGCCGCGCCCGGACATGAGAATCACGGCGCCTTCGGGATTGTGCAGGCGCGCGGCTTTCAGCACGTCGATGCCGGTCCGGTCGTCCAGGTAAATGTCCGAAATCACAATGGGATACGGGTGCGCTTCCAACCTATGGATCGCCTCACGCGTGGACGCCACGGCTTCCACGTCGTACCCTTCCAGTTCCAGCACCGTCACCATGGTGCTGCGAACCGACGCGTCGTCCTCAACGATTAAAAGTTTCTGCATTATGCGATTCGGCGGTTTTTTCCGCCGCCGGCGGAACCTTTGTGTTGGACGCGGACAATACTATAGTAAAACAAGATCCCTTTCCCGGTTCGCTGGTGACATCCATGCGCCCGTGGTGATGGGTGACAATCTGTTCGACGATGGAGAGTCCGATTCCGGTTCCCACTTCTCCGGACGCCTCAGCCCGCTTGGTGCGGTAGAACTTCTTGAAGATGTTTTTCAGTTCGTGCGCGTCCATCCCCATGCCTTGATCGCGAACGGAAAGCCGCAATTCCCCGCCCTCCAGATCGGCGCGCACGTGAATCTCCGTCTCCGCCGGCGAATACTTCACGGCATTCGTCAGCAGGTTGTAAAAGGCGTATTCCATCAGTTCACGATCGCCGGTTAACGTGGCCTCCACCGGCGTGTCGAGAAACGCCTTGATGTTCTTGCGCTCCGCGATGGGCCCGACGCGCTTCAGGCAGGCGTCGACCACATCGCGCGCCTCGAATGGCTCCTTTTTTAACTCCATTTGACCGTCGGCGAGCCGCTCGATATCTAAAAATGTCTGGATCATGCGAGCCATTCTCTTGGACTCGGCATTGATCATTTCGCTCAATTGCCTGCCTTTTTCCTCGGGCAGCTTGTAACGCGTCATGATCTCGCTCGAACCCTGGATGGCCGTCAGCGGCGACCGCATCTCATGAGCCACCCAATGAATCGCCTGTTGGTAGCGCGACTTTTCGGACTCCGACGTCCGCAGTTGCCTGCGCACATAAAAATACTGGAAGGTGGCCGCGCTCGCGCTGGCCAGCAGCGCCACGGAAACGGGTCCGGAAAAGAGAAATACGCTCCCCAGGCGGAAGGCTTCCAGGGGAATCAGCACGGCGGATGCCAGCAGCGCCACGTCGACGCTGAACGCCCACCAGCCCGGCAGAAACGCGAAAACCAATCCCGCGGCGACGGCAAACACCAGGCACAGGCCGAGCACGGTTGCGTCATCGGCCGGCGAAAGAAACTGTCCGCGCAGCATCGTTTCGAACGCCTGCGCATGAACCTCAACTCCCGGCACGCTATTGCCGAAGGAATTGGTCAGCCGGTCGCGCGCCGCCGACAAAGCCGTCACGCCGACGAATACCGCGGCTCCGCGAAACAAATCGCGATACCGCGGAATGTCCACCACCGAAATATGCCGGATCGAACTGGACGGGACGTAGCGAATCAGCAGCGGACGTCCCTCGGCGCCCCTCAATTCCGGAATCACCGTCTTGCCAATTTCCAGATCCGAATCGGCGCTGGATTCCACGATCGGCTGTTTCTCGAACGCCGCGAATGCTTCCAGCGAAAGGGCCCAGCGGCGGTCGCTGCCGGCGCGCTCTTCCAGGGGAATGAGGCGATTGACGCCGTCGACCGATTCCTGGGCCTGGTGCACATGCCCCAGCGCAACTCCATCCGGTCTAAACTCCGGCAACGGATCTTCCCACTTCGCGCCGACTAATTCGCAGGACAGAACCAGCGGCCGGATCTGCCGGAGAGCCCGCGCGAGCCTGGCATCTTCGGAGGGATCCCCGGCGTCGGCCAAAACCACGTCGATGGCCACCACGCCCGGGCCGCTCCGGGCGATCTCATCCAACGCCTCCGTCAGGATCGGCCGCATGTTCCGCACGCCGCCGCGCGCCTGCAGTGTCTGTTCGTCAATGCCCGCAACAATCACGGGGCTTGAACGCGACACGGCATAACTCGCGCCGGACATTCTCGTCATCCAGTCATAGAAAATGTCGTCTACGCGCTCGCCCAGCGGCGTCCGGCTGAACCCAAAGCCCACCACCAGGCATCCCGCGAGCACCGCGGCGTAGAGAACCGTGTTTTTCCTGGCCCCCGGCCCGCGGGCCCTGGCGCCGGCTTTACTTGGCAACGAGCCTCTCCATCTCGTCCACTTCCTTCGGCAGCGCGCCGCTCAGGATCTTGCAGCCGGTATCCGTCACCAGAACCGTATCCTCGATGCGCACGCCGATGTTCTCTTCCGGGATATAAATACCCGGCTCGATGGTGATCACCATGCCCGGCTTTAGCTCCACGCCGGGCTCCGATGGATCGTGCACGTCGAGGCCGACGTGATGGCTCAGCCCGTGGGTAAAATATTTCCCGAGCGGCTCGCCGTGCAGATCCTTGCCGTGCGTGTTGATGTAATCGTAGGCGATCTGCTGCAGCGTGCCGGGACCGCGTCCCGCCTTGATGCCCGGCTTGATGGCCGCGATGGCCGCCTTCTGCGCGCCCAGCACGATCTCATAAATCTCCCGCTGGCGCGGCGAGAATTTGCCGCTCACCGGCACCGTGCGCGTCACGTCCATGCCGTAGTCGCTGCATTCGGCGGCGACGTCCATCACCACCACCTCGCCCGCGTCCATCTTGCGTTTGTTCGCCGAATAATGCAGGATCACGCTGTTCGGACCGCTGCCGACGATCGGCGCGTAGGCGCTGCGCTCGCATCCCATGCTGAAATACGTGTTCGTCATGACCGCCGCGATCTCATATTCGCTCTTGCCGGCCTTCATCGCATGCCACGCCGCCAGATGAGCGGCCACGGTGGCGTCGGCGGACTTCTGCAGCAGCGCCAGTTCCGCGGGCGACTTCATCTCCCTGAGCTTGGCCACCAGGGCCGTCGCGCTATTTTCCGGATGCAGCGGCGCAAGCGCCAGCAGCTTGTCCATCTGCGTGTCGCCGCGCAGGCCGTAAACCTTCGGCGTGGTCTCAATCAGCCTCAGAAACACCGTCTCGATGGAAGAAACCGGCTGCACCGAGGAGAAACCCGTTTTCTCCGCAACATCCTTGTCGCTGGGATCGATCACGCGGCCGTAGAAAATCTCCGACGTGCGGTTGCGCTTGGGCAGAAAGAGAATCTCCTCCTTGGCCGTGATCATCAGCGCCGCCCCGGGATCGCGCCAGCCGGTTAGGTACAGGAAATTCGGCTCCTGAATGTAGTCGCGCAGATCGTCGTCGGCCTTGGCGAACAGCACCAGGACGCCGTCCAGGTTCTTGCGCAGCGCGGCCCGCCTCGCCTGATACTCCGCGCGCGGAATGCCATCGCCAAACGCGGGAGCGGTCAACAGCACAAGGCCCAGAAGCATTCTCATGGAGAAAAGTATAGCGTGCGCGGGATAAGGTCATGCGTCGCGGAGAGGACTACTGTGAGATTCTGGTGAGCACCAGCCCTAGCGGCTCTTCCTCCGGCGACGGCGCCAATTTGCACTCCTGCTGGCGCATCTCCCAGAGTTCTTCCGCCAGCTTCAGATTCGCATCCACTGCCTCGTTGATTCGCCCTGGAACCGCCTTGGCTTTTTGAGCCTCGGGAGCGCCGGCGACGCCGCACCTCTGTATCGCCGCAGAGGCCATCTCCAACATCTTCACACTGCGGCGGTACTGCTCCTCCGGCCCAATGCCGCGCCGCATGGGATCCAGCGCCAGCACCCCGGAGCAGAGTCGCACATGGGCGGCAATGTCCTGATCCAAAGGCCGCAGATTCGCAGCGGCCTCAAAGTCGCCCAGAGCGCTCAGGTAGTTGCCACGCAGGAACTCGGCCTTTCCCAGCCCGAGATAGGCGTCCGCATCCTGCGAGTGATGCCGCAGAATTTCGCGAAAGATCTCCCCTGCCCTCTGACTCGATCCGGCCTTCAGAAACAGATTCCCCAGCCGCTTTCGCTCCTCCAGATCATCCGGGGCCACGTCGAGCAGCGGAAGCAGATCCGCGAGCAACTCTTCCTTCGACCCTCGTTGCGCCAGGAGGTCCACCAGTTCCAGCCGGACGCCGATCCGAGTCTTGTCGGAGGCTCCTTCCCAGTGTCCGTAAATCGACCGGTGATAGGTCGAGATGGCCTCCGGGATTCGCCCTTCCTTCACGAGCACGCGCGCAAGAACCAGATTGGCCTCGCCAGAGTTGGAATCTCGCCGCAGCAATTCACCCAGCGTGGTTTCGGCCTCGGTCAAGGCGCCCGCAGCCAACTGCGCCTGCCCCAGCGCGAGCCATGTCTTGAGACTCTCCCGCTCCACGGCCAATGCCGCTTTGAATTGCTGTACCGCGTCAGAAGGCCTGCCCGACCGCATGAAATCCGCTCCTGCGGCCATCAATCTGTCGGCCTCGGCCCGATGCTCCATCCTCTCGGTGCGCGCCAGGATCGTATCGAGCAGGGAGAGCCCGACAATGGCAAGCAGAACGAGTCCCAGCGTGCCCATCACGGATGCCGTTTGCGTGCTATCTCTCACCTCTCTATTTTAGCTGGGCTTCCGTTACCCGCAGTGTTGCGGACCCTTACGCGCATCCTCCCGCGCGCCTCGCGCAATTCCGCACCCAAACCGTCACCCTTTTGCGGAAGGCTTTGGATTCATCCAACCGTCGAAGTCCGCCGTGAGTTCGTCCGCCGCCTCCGGGCCCCAGGTGCCGGGTTGATACTCGTGCAGCGGACCCGGCTCGGTGAGCACCGGCTCCACGATCCGCCACTGCTCTTCGATGGCCGATTCGCTGGCGAACAAGGACTGGTCCCCCTTCATCGCGTCTCCCAGCAGCCGTTCGTACGGAGCCATTTCGCTGCCTGTCTGATGCATGGCGACGAGTTCCACGTCCTCGCCCGTCATGTGCTCGCCGGGAGTCTTGACGCGCATTCCCAGGGCGATCAGCACGTCGGGGCTCAGGCGCAGGCGCAGGTGGTCGCCGATGCCGGTGACTGTCTCGCCGAATGTCTCGCGCGGGGGGCGCTTGAAGTCGACGATCACCTCGGTCGCGGTCACCGGCAAGCACTTGCCGGCACGGATGAAGATCGGAACGTCGGCCCATCGCCATGTGTCGATGTGGAGCTTCAGCGCGGCGAAAGTTTCCACCTGGGAATCGGGCGCGACGCCCTGTTCCTGGCGGTAGCCTCCAAATTGGCCCCGCACCAGATCGGCGGGCGCAAGCGGGCGGACGGCTTTCAGCACGCGCGCCTTCTCATCCCGAATCGCGTCATGCACCTGGCCGCTGGGAGGGTCCATCGTGAGGCAGGCCAGCACCTGCAGCAGGTGATTCTGCACCACGTCGCGCAGGCATCCGGCCTCGTCGTAGAATGCTCCGCGGCCCTTCACCCCGAAATTCTCGGCCATGGTGATCTGCACCGAGCGGACGTGGTTCCGGTTCCACACCGGCTCCAGGAAGAAATTCGCGAATCGCGTGTAGAGGATGTTCTGTACCGGCTCCTTGCCCAGGAAATGGTCGATGCGGAAGATCGACGACTCGGGGAAACACCGCTCCAGGATCGCGTTCAGCTCCCTCGCCGAAGCCAGATCCCGGCCGAACGGTTTTTCGACGACCACCCGTGCATTGGCGGCGCAGTGGGAACCCGCCAAGCCTTCCACTACAGTCGCAAAGAAAGCCGGCGGAATCGCCAGATAGTGCAGCGGACACTTGGCGCCGTCGATCGCGGCGCGTAAATCCGCGTAGGTCTTCGGGTCGCGATAATCGCCGTCAACGTAGCCCAGAAGGTTGGAGAAGCGTTGGAACACGGCCTCATCGAAGGAGCCATGCGCAACGATGCTATCGCGGGCCCGTTGCTTGAATTGGTCAAGGTTCCAGCCAGCTTTCGCGACGCCGACAATGGGAATATTCAGGTCATGCCGCGCGGCCAGCGCGAGAAGCGCGGGGAAAATCTGCTTGAAGGCCAGGTCGCCTGTCGCGCCAAAAAACACCAGCGCATCGGACTGTTCCGGAGTCATGCGAGGATGATACCATTCGGCCCCCCGCTCAAAAAATCGGGTCCTTACTTGATGTCCAGAATATCTTTTTCCTTCGCCTTGGCCGCCTGATCCATCTTGGCGATATGCGCGTCGGTGGTCTTCTGGATGTCGTCAAGCGCCCGCTTCTCTTCGTCCTCGCTGATCAGCTTGTCCTTAAGCAGCTTCTTGAGATGCTCGTTGGCGTCGCGGCGGATATTGCGCGCGGCCACGCGGTGCTCTTCGGTGATCGCGTGCAGCTTCTTGACGATCTCCTTGCGGCGCTCCTCGGTCAACGCGGGAATCGGCACGCGGATGATTTTTCCGTCATTGGCCGGATTCAGCCCCATGTCGGCGGAACGGATCGCTTTTTCGATTTGCCCGATCTGCGACACGTCCCACGGCTGGATGGTGATCAGCGTCGGCTCCGGCACGTGCAGATTCGCCACCTGGTTGATCGGCGTCGGCGTGCCGTAATAATCCACGCGCAGGTTGTCGAAAATCGCCAC
>JBBIVT010000018.1:34130-53007 GCA_037439565.1 Acidobacteriota bacterium
TGATCGGCGTCGGCGTGCCGTAATAATCCACGCGCAGGTTGTCGAAAATCGCCACCGACGCCCGTCCCGTGCGGATCGCCGCCATTTCGTGCTGCAAGCCCGAAATCACCTTGTCCATGCGCCCCTTGGCATGGGCTTCCACGTCCTTTACGCTCTGAAACGCTTGCGCTGCTGGTTGTTCTGGCTTCATAAGTTTAGTGGGTTGATGAAGAAGCGGGACACCTGACTCTTCCCCCCTTCTTCAACATCATCTTAGTGGATGAGCGTTCCTATGGGTTCGCCCATCGCCATTCGCATTATATTGCCATACACGTTCAAATTGAAAACCACGATGGCCAGCCGGTTGTCCCGGCACATCGCCACAGCCGAGGCGTCCATCACCTTCAGATTCTTCGTGAGCACGTCGGAATAGCTGATTTCCGCGAATTTCACCGCATCCGGGCTCTTCAGCGGATCCTTGTCGTAGACGCCGTCGACGCGCGTCGCCTTCGCCACCACTTCAGCATGAATTTCCAGGCCGCGCAGCGTCGCCGCAGTATCGGTTGAGAAATAGGGATTGGACGTTCCCGCCGCGAAAATGACGATGCGGCCTTTTTCCAGGTGGCGGATCGCGCGGCGCCGGATGTACGGCTCGGCGACTTCGTGCATCTCGATGGCGGTCATCACGCGGGTGGGGACGTCCTGCTTTTCGAGCGCGTCCTGAAGCGCCAGGGCATTGATCACGGTGGCCAACATCCCCATGTGATCCGCCGCCACGCGATCCATGTTTTGGGCCGCCGCCGCGACACCGCGGAAGAAATTCCCGCCCCCGACAACCAGCCCGATCTGCACGCCGGTGCGGGCCACTTCCGCCACTTCCGAAGCCAGCGCGGCCACACGGGACGCATCGATGCCAAATGAGCCCTCGCCCGCAAGCACCTCGCCACTCAACTTCAGCAGAATACGCCCGTATTTGGCCACGTTATTCGGCGGCTGTATCGCCCACCTTGAACCGCACAAAGCGCGACACGGAGATGTTCTCGCCCAGCTTGGCGATCTTGGCTTTGATCACCTCGGCGATGGTGGTGGTGTTTTCCTTGATGAAGGGCTGCTCATAGAGGCAGACTTCCTCGTAGTATTTGTTCATGCGGCCTTCGACGATCTTGTCGGCCATTTTCTCCGGCTTGCCTTCGTTGATGGCGCGGGCGCGCTGAATGTCGCGCTCCTTGGCCAGCGCGGACTCCGTCACGTCTTCCTTACGGACGAACTGCGGATCGGCCGCGGCCACCTGCATCGCCAGATCCTTCACCAGTTCCTGAAAGTCCTCGGTGCGGGCAACGAAGTCGCTCTCGCAATTCACCTCGATCAGGACGCCTAACTGCGCTCCCGGGTGAATATAGCTGCCGATGACGCCCTGCTTGGTCGAGCGGGTCGACTTCTTGCCCGCAGCAGCGATGCCGTGCTTGCGCAGCACGACCTCAGCTTCGGCAAGATCGCCCTTGGCTTCCGTCAAAGCCTTCTTGCACTCCATCATCCCCGCCCCGGTACGATCCCGGAGCTGCTTTACGAGTTGTGCGCTGATTTCCATGTTTTCCTCAAAAGGGGCAGACCACTCTGCCCCCACTTCATTTCCATTGCCACAGCGTCCGCCAGCGGCGGACAAACCACGCGGTCCTCGCGCCCGGCGTGCAGCCGGCTAGAGGGTCTTCGTAGCGAGATCGTCCACCGATTCCGCCGCCGGTCCCTTGCGCGAGACCGAATTCGACGGCAGATCCTCGTCCGCCACCGGATTCTCGGACATGAGTTGCTCGGCGTATTTCGGATCGATGTACTGCGCGTACTCGGCTTCGTCCAGCGGCATCTCGTCGCCGGTCACCGGCTTGTCCGCCACCGCCAGGTCGTGCTCGCTTACCAGTTGACGGCCTTCCACCACCGCGTCCGAAATCTTATTGGTGAACAGGCGGATGGCGCGCAGAGCGTCGTCGTTGCCCGGGATCACATAATCCACCTTATCGGGGTCGCAGTTCGTATCGACAACGGCCACCACCGGAATGCCCAGCTTGCGGGCTTCCTCGACGGCAATCGCTTCCTTGTTCGAATCCACCACGAACAGCAGATCGGGCAGACCGTTCATGTCCTTGATGCCGGCCAGGTTCTGGTTCAGGTGCTTTCGCTCCCGCTCCAAACGCACGATTTCCTTCTTCTGGCGCCCTTCCCAGTTGCCTTCGGTCGCCATCGCGTCCAGTTCCTTCAACCGCTTGATCGATTTCTGTACCGTGGCCATGTTGGTGAGCAGTCCGCCCAACCAGCGTTGATTCACGTAGTACATGCTGCAGCGCGTGGCTTCCTCGGCAATGGCTTCCTGCGCCTGGCGCTTAGTGCCCACGAACAGCACTGTTTTGCCGGAGGCGGCCATTTCCTGCACGTACCGCATCGCGTCCTTGAACAGTTTGAGCGTCTTCTGGAGATCGATGATATAGATCCCGTTACGTTCGCCAAAGATGTATTCCTTCATCTTTGGATTCCAGCGCTTGGTCTGGTGCCCGAAGTGAACGCCAGCTTCGAGCAATTCTTTCATGCTAATCGACGGCAAAAAGTGCCTCCTCGTAAGGTCGCCCGTTTTCAGCAACCTCGACGCTCTTTTCAGGAGCGTGTTGGCCCGTGCCGCGGCCCAAGTCGGAATTTGCGGCAGGGTAAAGTGGATAAGCAAGGGCGCGCAAGCCTACGCGCGCCCAAAATCGAACAAAACTTCACGTCTCTCAAAGTCTCTCGCGCCGCAAGGCGCGCCAAAAGCGGCGGAGCCGCCCTAGCGCTTTGAGAACTGGAAGCGTTTGCGAGCGCCCTTCTGGCCGTACTTCTTGCGCTCGTGCTGGCGCGCATCGCGCGTCAACATTCCCAAATCTTTCAACTTTCCGCGCAGTTCGGCGTTAAACTCCAGCAGAGCGCGCGCGATGCCCAACTTCGCCGCGCCGGCCTGGCCGTTCGGCCCTCCGCCCGCGGTGGTGATCAAAATATCAAATTTATCGGCTGTTTCCGTCGCCAGCAGCGGCTGCCGGACCACGGCGCGCGCCTGCTCGCTGGGGAAATAATTCTCAAACTCACGGCCGTTCACCGTGATGGTCCCCTTGCCCGACCGCAGAAACACTCTCGCCACCGCGCGCTTGCGGCGGCCCGTTCCCAAATGTTGTACCAACGCCACTTCTTGTTATTCTCCCTTAACCGATCGTCAATTCGACGGGCTTCTGCGCCTGATGAGGGTGCTTTGGACCTGCGTATACCTGAAGCTTCCGGTACATCTGCTTGCCCATTTTCGTCTTCGGCAGCATGCCCTGGATGGCTTCCTCAATCATCCGCGTGGGACGCGTGGCGCGAACTTTGCTCGCCTGCGTCTCCGTCAGTCCGCCCGGATAACCCGAGTGACGGCGGTATAGTTTCTGATCTTCCTTGCGCCCGGTGAGCCGGATCTTTTCCGCGTTGACCACGACCACGTGATCGCCGGTGTCGATGTACGGCGTATAGCTGGGCTTATGCTTGCCCATCAAAAGGAGGGCGGCCTTGCTTGCCACGCGCCCCAACACTTCTTCCTCAGCGTCGATCAAGTGCCACTTACGCTCGATCCCGGGGGCGGATGGAATTGCGGTTTTCATGTAGACAGACGTTCTCCCTGCGAGTTCTTAGACGTTATTAGAGTACCGAATCAGCAGGTTGGGTGTCAAACGCGGGTATTCCGCCTCGCGCGTGGCGAAAGTCCGCCTTGCTACGTTCAATGCACCAGTTTATCGAGCGACCATTCATTTCCTGCGCCCTTAAGCTGAAACACCACTGGCGCATCGGGGGAGAATTTGCCCTTGCGGATCCCCATCACAGGAAGGGGCGAGTTGAAGCACTCATGGTTGATCACCACGGCGAGCTTGACGTCCGCCAGCTTTGTTCCGGCATCTCCATCGCGCAGTTTCAGCACCTGTGACACCTGCACCGGAAACGAACCATTCACTTGCGTGAAAGGGACCCGGATATCGGGATCGTTCAAGCGGACATCGTCGGAAAACTGCAAATCCCTGCCCTTCTGCGTCAGCTTTGCGACGTTGTCGGCTGGAGGATCCCACAGCTCGTTTTGCACTCCGCAGTCCACCTGGGCCTGTTTCAGGGTCACCTGCTCGCCGGATAGGGCCAGCGGCGCGCGCTCCAGGAGTCCTGTTACGGAACCCGGGCCGAATTCCGAACTCCCGCATCCCGCTAAAACGAGCATCAATGCCACCAGAATGGACCAAAATCGAGTCATGGGAACCTCAAGATTACGTTTGCCGGCACGCCCCAGTCAAGCTGCAGAAGACCCTATTGTTCGCCCCAACCCGCTGTATTTATTGATATTTCCCGCAGATTCGGATTGTACTTTTTCACCTGATCCCGCATCTTATCCGCCGCGCCCAATATTACGAACGTAAGATCGTCTGTCCGGTAGTATTTCTTGATGGCCGCATTTGCGCGGTCCACCGTCACTGCGTCGATTCGCGCAAAATACCCATCCACTTCGTCGCGCCCCAAGCCGAACAGCTCGATTTCGCCGATCAGATTCGCCAGTTGATCCATCGTCTCGAGGCGCGTGGTCGGGTACAGTCCTTTCACATAAGCCTTCGCAGAGGCGAGTTGCGCCTCGGATATGCCGTTTTCATGGAATCGCTTCAAGACATCCAGAGCGAGGTCGAGGGCCTGCCCGGTACTGGCCGTCTTGGTATACGTGCTGATGGAAATCGCCCCCGTCAGCCGATTCCGATCCAGCCGGCAGGCGGCGCCGTAGGTCAGTCCCGAATTGACGCGCAGCGCATCGTTCAGCATCGACGTGAACCGGCCTCCGAACAGCGTATTGACGAGTTCCAGCGCGGTGCGGTCCGGATTTCTGATGTCGATGCCCGGCTGGGCAATCTGGAAATAGGTCTGCGTCGCGTCCGGCTTGTCAATCAGCAGCAGTTGCGCGCGCCGCGCCGGCGCCGCGGCCTTCACCCAGGCGTACGCGTTTCCCGCCGGAGCCTCGCCGAACGCCTTGGCGAGTTTCGCCTTCGCGGAAGGCGCATCGAAATCGCCGGTGACGACAATCAGCATGTTTTTTCCGCAATAGAATTTCGCGTGGTAATCGAGAATGTCCGGCCGCTCGATCTTCGAATAAGTGGCTTCATCGGACGGCGATCCATAGGGGTGCGCTGCCCCGAAAAATTCAGCCCGGAAATACGACCCGATCGCCGCCTGCGGATTATCCCGCATCGATTTCGCCTGATCGATTCGCCGCGCCAGTTCCTTGCGCGCTTCCGTGTCCGTAAAGGCGGGATGCAGCACCGCGTCGCTCAATAAGTCCAGCCCGGCATCGAAGTCCTTGCTTAAAAACTCCGCCGTGATGGCCGTCGCCGGCGCATACTCGCCGGCGAATACGGCGTTGAACGTTCCGCCCAAGTAGTCCAGTTCTTCGGCGAATTGCGCGGCGGAGCGCTTTGCCGTTCCGCGCCGCAGCAGCGCCGCCGTTACACTGGACAGCCCGGCTTTGCCCGCCGGGTCCGATTCCACGCCGCCGCGAACCAAGATGCGGAAATGCACCAGCGGCACACCCGAGCGCGGCATCAGGAACACCTGCGCGCCGTTCGGCAGCGTGTCTCTCGAATATTGCGGCAGCTTCACCTGTCCGAACGCAAGCGACGCCGCGGCCAATAGCAGGACCGCCTTCATTTGCCCGCTCCTTCCGGAATCAGCGTCGCCACGGTGCGATTCTTCTCCGTAAAATATTTCTTGGCCACGCGTTGAATATCGGCCGCCGTCACCGCCTGAAAAGCCTTGTCGATGGTGAATGTCTTGTTGTAGTCGCCGAAAATCGTGTCGTAATGGCCCAACAGACCAGCCCTTCCGGCGATGGTTTTCAGCCGGCTGTAATGCTCGGTCAGCAATTGGTTCTTTGCCTTCTGCAATTCGCGCTCGGAAACCTCGGCCGTTTTGAGCCGATCCAATTCCTCAAGCAATACTTTCTCCGTCCGTGCAGGATCGACGCCGTTTCTCGGCTGAATGGTTAAAATCATCAGCGTGGGATCGAGCGCGTCATTCTGCTGCCCGTTCACCGCAAGGGCCAGCGGCTCTTCGTCGACCATTCTTTTATAGAGCCGCGAACTCTGTCCCATCGAAAGCAGCGTGGAGATCAGGTCCAGCACCGTCGCGTCGGGATTTCTCGCCTCCGGCACATGATACGCGATCATCTGCAGCGGCAACTGGGCGGGCTTTTTCACCACCAGCCGCCGCTCGCCCAACTGCTCCGGCTCCTTGGTCCGCACCGGCGGAGGAGGATCGTGGCGCGGAATCGGCTCGATATATTTCTTCGCCAACTCCATCACCCGCGCCACCGTAACGTCGCCCACCACCACCATCGTGCAGTTGTTCGGCGCGTAGCCGATGGCAAAATAGTCCTTCAGATCCTGCTGCGTCCACGCTTCAATATCCGAAGGCCACCCGACTACCGGCCATTGATACGGATGCGCGGTGAAAGCCTCCGCCTGCAATTGCTCATAGAGAATGCCGAAATTATTGTTGTCCACCGAGGAGCGCCGCTCCGAGTACACCACTTCGCGCTCGGAGGCGACCATTTTCGGATCCAGCGCCAGGTCGCGGATGCGGTCGGATTCCATGTCGAACATCAGTTCCAGCGCGCTGGACGGGAACCAGTCCGTGTACGTCGTGAGATCCTGGCTAGTGGAGGCATTATTATTGCCGCCCGCCTTTTCCATCTCGTTATCGAACTGCTTGGGGCCGTATTTTTTCGCGCCGTTGAACATCATGTGCTCGAAAAAGTGCGAAATCCCGGTGATTCCCGGCCGCTCGTTGCGCGAGCCGATTTTATAGAAGAAATACATCGCCACGTTGGGGATGTTGTGGTCTTCCTGGATGATGACTTTCATCCCGTTGGCCAGAGTCGCAGTGTGAACATCCTGAGCGGCGGCCAGCGTGGAGACGAGCAGCAGAAGCGAAAAACGTCGCATGGGGCTACGTTATCAGAATACGCTCAGCCCGTCATCTTCTGGCCCATGCCGATGGCGTTCACGGTCAGCAGCAGCGAGGTGAGCGTCTCTTCCTTGGGCTCCGTCCGCCAGCTTCGCAGCAGACGCGCCTGCTCATGATGCAGTTGATCCAATGCCCGGCGGCGCAGTTGAACCGCTTGCGCCAGCCTCCGGCGGTGCACCGCGAAATCGCCGAACAATTCCTCGATCACCGAAACGGATAATTTGTACTCCTCCAGAATCGTGTCGAACAGGCGCTCCCGCAGCGCGCGATCCTCCACCAGCGATGCGTAAAGCCGCATCAATTCCGGATTCGCCATCATCAGGCTCGCTTCGGCGTTGTGCAGCAAATAGGACAGGAACGGCCACACGCGGACCTGCTTCTTCAACTTTGCCCAATCCCCGGGGCGTTCGCGCCGCAGCCAGTCGAACGCCGCGCCCACTCCATACCATCCGGGCAAATGAAACCGCGCCTGGCTCCAACTGAACACCCAGGGAATCGCGCGCAAATCCTCCAGCGACTCGGATCCCGTCCGCCGCGCCGGGCGCGAGCCGAGCTGCGTCTGCTCAATCGCGTCGATGGGCGTCGCCTGGCGGAAAAACGTCACAAATCCCTCAGTTTCGACCAACTGCCGGTACGCGGCATAGCTGCGCTCGACGACGTTCGGCAGGATCGATTCGAGTGCGTGCAGAATCTCCACCTGATCCGCCGAGTGGAGAATGGTGGTGCGGGTCACGCCGGCCAGCAGACGCTCCAACTGGAACGTTGCCGTCACGCGATTCGCATATTTCTGCGCGATCACTTCGCCCTGCTCGGTGACGCGCATCTTTCCCATCAGCGAGCCCTGCGGCAGAGCCTCCAGGAACACATGCGTCGGCCCCGCGCCGCGGCCCACCGTGCCGCCGCGTCCGTGGAAAAACGTGACGCGCGTGTTGTGTTTTCTGGCCACCGCCGAAAGCTCGCGCTCGGCGCGATGCAAGCTCCACTGGCTGGCGAGCACGCCTCCGTCCTTGTTGCTGTCGCTATAGCCGAGCATGACGACCACATCGTTCACCGGCCGCCGCATCGAAACAGGATGGCTCAAAAACGCATCGAGAATCCCGGGGCTATTCTCCAGATCGCGGATGGTTTCAAACAGCGGCGCGACAGCCATCTCGCACGCCAGCCCGTCCGGCGTGTCCACCAGCAGCCCGCCTTCGCGCGCCAGCACATAAACGACAAGCAGATCCGCCAGTCCCCGCGTCATGCTGACGATCGCCGGACCCAAGCCCTCCGGCCCGTGCGCGTCCAGATGCGCCCGCAAATTCCGGAACAGCGCGGTGACGTGCGCGGCTTCCGGATCCAGCTTCATGTGCGGACCGGCGAACGGCCTCTGGGTTTGCAGCTCCCGGTTCAGGAACTCGATCTTTTCCGCTTCGCTCCAATTCGGGAAATCGTATTTGGCGAAGCCCGCGGCGCGCAGCAGTCCGGCCATCGCCCGGTCGTGATACTGGCTGTTCTGCCGCACATCGAGCGTCGCCAAATGGAACCCGAACACCCGCGCCTGCGCCACGGCCGGGCGCGCGTCCATATCGGCGACGTTCGACGCCCCCGCCTCGCGCAGCGATTTTTCTAGCGTCTCGAAATCGTCGAGATACTCGGTCGCCGACGCGTAACCGCCCGGCTTGTCTACCCGGTCCAGCCGCGCCAGCATCAGGTTAACCATTTGCCGCCACGGCTCGCGGGGATTGCGCGCCACTGCCGCACGCGCCGCATCTGCCTCAAGCGCGGCGCTCGATTTCGCGATGCGTTCCCGCAGGATCGCCGGTACCTCCACTTCGGATTCGGCCAGACTGAGGCTCGCGCCGAGCTTCCGCAGCCGGTCGCGCGCCACCTCCAGAGCTCCTTGCCGCAGTTGAATCAACGTGCGCGCCGTCACCTCCGGCGTCACCAGCGGATGCCCGTCGCGATCGCCGCCCACCCAGCTTCCGAAGGCCAACCTCGGCAGGCGCGGCGCTTCGCTGCCGAACACCGCCGACCAGGAGTGCTGGAATCGAAGGTCTAGCAGTTCCACAACGTCGGGAAACACCCAGCGCAGATAGTGGAGCACACCCTGCGCTTCACTCTCGACCTCGGGGCGCTCCATGCGAATTTCGCCGGTTCGCCACAGGCGTTCGAGTGCGGCCTTCATCCGGCGGCGGAAAATCGCGGCCTCAACGTCGGTGAACTGGCGGGCGTCGCGCTCCACCAATAAGAGATAAATCGCCCGGTGATGCTCCAACACGGTCGCGCGCTTGGCTTCGGTGGGATGCGCCGTCAACACCGGCTCCACGGAAATCTGTTCCATGGCCGCGCGAACGGCGCTCTCGGAAAACCCGTGCGCCTGAACGTCGTTCAGATTGTAGAGCCACAGGCCGGGCTCGCCTTCCTGCCGCCGCGGATCCTCGGCGCGGCGGCGCACCTGATTGGCGGTATTCTCCTCGACAATGTCCAGCAGTTGAAAAACGATGGATAGGGCCTGGCAATACTCGGCGGGCAAGTTGGCCAGCTCCATCGGTCCGGCCGAAGCATCAAAACAGGCGCGCAAAAACGACGCGAGATCCGCGCTGCCCTCTTCGTCCAGCATTTCGCAGAAGACGGCGCGGATCTCGCTGAAGTCATCCAGCCACTTGGAGAAGCCCTCGCGCAGGAGTTCGGATGGCCGAGGCTTCATTTCGCCGTGAAGACAACGGAGGAGACAAAGTTCTCCCAGGCGATTTCGAGCTTGCCCTTGCCGTTGCCCGCGTCGGACAGCGTGATCTTACACTGCTCCACGGGCGAGGGCGCTTTGCTGGTGGTCATCGGCACGCGGCCCAGATCCATGGCTTTGTTGTACGACAGGCCCCATTGCTTGGTCTGCTTATTAATGATGAGCTGCCAGGGCATCTTGTCCACCTGCGTAAAGACGGTGTAATCGCCCGCCGGAACGTTAAGGCTCCCGAACGTCAGATCCGCCTCGGTGTGGAGGGCGGTGGCGCTATCCGCGCCCGTGCGCCATACCGGATAGGTCGGGTCTTTGCTCACCAGGCCGCCAGGGCCAAAAATCTGCCGTCCGCGCACGGAAGGAGCGGAGTATTTGATGGTAATGGTCTTGCCGTTGATGGTGACCTTGGTCTCTGAAGCTGGGCTTTGCGGATTGCCCGCGGCAGCGAGCGTTGAAAAACCGAGCAGGACGGCGGAAATCAGGATGGATTTGCTCATGAATCGAGTATAACCGTCTTACTTCGACACCGAGGCGATCATCTGGTCGAATTTGGCCTGGTTCGCCGTCACGCTCTTCTCGGGCCCCGTAAACTTGAAAAATACATTGCCTCCTGGGCCCTCCACAATCGCGCCCAGCATGCGATAACCCGCCTTAGGCGAACCTCCGCCGGACATCGGGCCCGCCATACCGCTATACGCGCCCGAAACTTCAATTGTGGTCACCGTCAGGCCGTGAACGCTACGCTTGGCGGTCTTGGAAACGGCGGCCTTGCCTCCCACGCCCTGAAACTGATTCTGCCACCGCTGCAAGTTGGCCTGGATACTCCCGCCCTGGCCCTCGCCGAAAAAGTAGACGGCGCACTCACCTGTATCTTTGTCTCCGGGCACGGGAGGAATTACGTATGTCGCTGCCCGCATTGGCCTGGCGGAAGGATCGGTTTTCCAGCCCGCGGGAGGCGTCCATTTCAAACCGGCGACCGTGTCCGCGTACAGCGCGAGTACTGAGACGAACAACAGAGAGGAGATAAGTTTCATCCCTCTATTCTGAATCATTTTGCGTTCATCGCGCGCCCGGCCACCCCGGAAAACGGGGCCTCCCCCGAGGAGAGGCCCCGTTTTGACCTCGCGATAGAACTATCTCGCCGGATGGGGAGTGGATTTCGCGCCGCCCTTACTTCCGCCATTCGGGTGAGGCTGCCCGCCACCGTGCGGCTGGCCAGCCCCGGTTGGGGCCTTGCTGGCAGCCGGTGACGGATGATTCATGCCGCCCGCGGGTCTGCTCGCCGGGCTTGGCGATCCGGCGGGCCGGCCCGTGGCGGCGGAATTTACGCGGCTCGGCGCCGCGGCGGGACGACGGACCGCTCCGGCGGCACCAGCTCCGCCCACCGGCGCGCCAGCGCCAGCCGGACGCGACATCGCCATACTGACAGGCCGGCCATGATTCACCGATGCCAACTGCCCCCGATCGCGGCTGGCCATTTCATGATGGAGATTCTGCTCGCGGGTAGGCTCGAAGTGATGCTCCGCCATTGCCGAACGCTCCGCTGGCGTAGGCTGCGCCGTCACGCCCCCGGCTCCTCCGTTGTAACTGGTGTGGATATTATTGACCACCACCGTCTCGTGATACGAATTCACCACCACGCCGCCGCCCACATTCATCACCGCGGAGTTGTAGGCGAATACGCCGCCCGCCCAGCGTCCTCCCACGAATCCCACACCGCCATATCCGAATCCATAGTTAATGCCGCCATAAAAACCCACATGCGGCCCCCAATAGCCGGCATTCCAGACGTACAAGCCTCCGCGCCAGCCCCAGTATCCCGGCGTCCACAAGAGTCCTGGCTGCGGCGGCAAAACCCACGTTCCGGGCACCCAGAAGTAGCCATCCGGACCATAGGCCCAATAGCCAGGGGTCCACAAATATCCCGGCGCGGGGACCGGCGGCTGCACATACACCGGAATCGCCGGCGGTGCGAACCCAACGGAAACGAAAACTCCAGCCTGGCTGGCGGCCGGCAGAACGCTCATGGCCAATGCGAGTACAGCGCTTCGAATCGCGATCGACGATCTCATTTCACCTCTCCTTGCCATCCCATCGGAAGGCCTCCTGGTTTCCATAACCCGCCGCGAGGGTGAATGTCGCCGGGATGTGGGAAATTTAATGCCTTATTTTCCAGAGCGCGCCTGCATGATTTGCACGATCCGCTGCAATTCCTGGATCTTTTCCTGCTGGCCGCGATTTTCCCTCGTCAGCCGCTCCACTTCCGCCTGAAGGTCGTCGCGCTCCTTCTTTAGATCGCCGACCTCGGCCGGATCGATTTTCGCCGGCGGCTGCCCCAGAAACCGCGAGGCCTCCTGCACCTTTCCGCCATCGCCGTCCTCCACAAGCATACGAACCTCGACGTCGCCGCTCTTGCGCGTATACGTATAGCTGCCTTGCGTCAGTTCCCGCGGTGAAAGTGCGAACGTCTGGGTGTCGTGTCCATCGTTGATCACCAGCGTTCCTCGGGTCGCGACAACCACCGGATGCGACGCGCGATTCCATTCGATCCGCAACTGCCCCTCGCGCTCCACCACGGAAAGCGAGATGGGCTCCACCACCGGCCGGTAGATCCAGTAACGCCATCCGAAGACCGCCGCCACGATCACCATGGCAGCCCACGCAATCAACCATTGCCATTTTTTCCTGGGCGGACCCGCGGTTTCATACGCGGGTTGTCCAAAGGTGGGCGTCCGAACGGCCTCGGGCAGGTTCTGCCGCGTGACGGGAACGGGTCCGGGAGCGCCTGGCAGCGCATCGGAGCGAGACGTCGAATGGTTTCGCCTCTCCCCCATCCCCTCGACGGGCTTTTCCGGCATTCGCTCCGGGAATCGGGAAACCGGCGTCGAAAGCAAACCCGCCAGACGGTCAGGAAAATCGAAGTCGAGATAACTTCGCTGGGCGTTCACGGACCCGTCGGAGTCGCGCACAAAAAAACCCGCCCGCATGGATCCACCCCGGCCCGGCCGCACCACCAGTGTCACTTGCCACGGCGCTGGGAAAAAAATTGAGTACACTTCCAGGTCGGAATCACTGAGGAAGATATCGCTGCGCGTGTGCGACAGATACCAGCCGACCGAAATCAATCCATCGAGTTGCGGATCGGAGGCGTCCGCCACGATCTGCTCGTTCAGCGCTTTGCGGTCCTTGTCCGACAAGAGAAACGCCGGGCCGCGCGCGTGCTCGCAGGCGATGGGCCGCATGGCCTGAATCCGGACGACCTTCTCCTCGCGCGTGCCGTACAGGATCCCGCCCACTTCGATACCGCCTCGCGACAGCCTCTGAAAGCCCTCAGCCACCGCATGGCGAATCTCCTCGATGGCAACCAGCGAGTACTCGATTGTCAGCGGGCTCTGGGGCGCGCTCCAGGAGTCGTATTTCAGGTCGTTCATCGGGCTGGCCCCCGCGGAAGAATCACTCGCGTGATGGAATTGTCGTCTCCGCCCTGATCGTCATTTTCATGCACGTGATAGTAAAAAGTAGTTATACCCATCGCCGCGGCGATCAGCAACGCCAGCAGGAAACAAGCCACCGTCTTCGCATTCCACGCGCGCTCATGGGACACCGCCGCGCTTGTCCCCATCACCGTGGCGAGCGCCAGAGCTCCCGCAAAGCCCAGCTTGGCGTACCACGGCATCAGGTCCAGATGACCCTGTCCGCCGGCCATGCTCCAGGTTTCAAAAATAGCCACCAGAGCCACCAGGAACTCTGTCATCAAGGCTAGTCTGAGGGTGTTAGGAGGCATTTCGTCGTTACAGGCGTACAGTAATGAAGATACCATTGTACGGAAAATGGACGATCTCCTCCGCTTTCTTCGCATCCCCAGCATCAGCGCCGATCCGGCCTATTCGAGCGAGGTTCGCCGCGCGGCGGAATTCGTTCGAGACTGGCTGGAAAAAGCCGGCCTCGACAACACCCGCCTGATCGAGTCGGACCGGTCTGGAGCGCACCCCCTGGTGTACGCCGATTGGCTCCACGCTCCCGGCCGCCCGACTTTTTTGTTGTATGGCCATTATGATGTGCAGCCGCCCGATCCTCTGGAGGAATGGATCTCGCCTCCTTTTGAGCCGTCGGTCCGCGACGGAAATCTTTACGCGCGCGGCGCGGCCGACGACAAAGGCCAGCTTTTCATTTTGTTGACGGCGGTGGCCCGATTATTCGGCAAACACGGGGGCCAATTACCGGTGAATGTGAAATTCCTGATCGAAGGCGAAGAGGAGTCCGGCGGAACTCACATTGAGGAGTATGTGACCGCTCACGCCGCCCTCCTCGCCGCCGATGCCGCGGTGATTTGCGATACCGCCATGTTCGCCCCGGGCATACCCACCCTTACCACCGGACTGCGGGGCCTCGTCTACGGAGAAATTTATGCCCAGGGCGCGGCGCACGATCTCCATTCGGGCGATTACGGCGGCGCCGCGCCCAATCCGATCGAGGCGATCGCGCACATTATTGGAGCCTTGAAGTCTCCGTCGGGAAAGATTCTGATTCCCGGGATTTACGACCGCGTCCTGCCGCCCGCGCCCGCCGAAATCGAAGCCTGGAAGCGCCTGCCCTTCGACGCTGAGACGTTCCGGCGAACCGAAGTTGGCTCCACGGCGCTGGCTGGCGAGCCCGGCTTCGACGTTCTCACGCGGATTTGGGCAAGGCCGTCCTTGGAGGTTCACGGCATCTCCGGCGGCTATACGGGAGAAGGAGCAAAGACGGTGATTCCGGCGAGCGCGTCGGCCAAAATCAGTCTGCGCCTGGTTCCGGCCCAGGATCCGTCCGAGGTGCAGGCGCAAGTCGCCAGGGCCGTGGCCTCCGCCTGTCCGGCTGGCATTCGCGCCGAATTTCGCCTCATGAGCGCCGCCCCGCCTTGTCTGATCGATCCCTCCCATCCACTGGTGGCCGCGGCAGCCGAGGCCATGACCCGGGTCTTCGGGCACGAAACCGCCTACATCCGCTGCGGAGGGTCCATTCCCATCGTCGACATCTTCCAGAAAAACCTGGGGATCCCGAGTGTCCTGGCGGGATTCGGTCTCCCCGACGACCGCATCCATGCACCGAACGAAAAGTTGCTTATTTCCAATTACATCGCTGGGATCGATAGTATGATCCAGTACTTCGAGCAGTCGGGGAGAATCTTCTCGAGGCGAGCAAGCCCCTCCAACCACTAGATATTGTGGTCCTGGAGCGAGAGTACTAGTGTGCTAGGGGATAAAAAGGAGTACGCCGGGGCTTTCCACTCTACCCCCTTTGTGTTACTATTCTTTTTAAGTTCTAAATTCGGCGGGACTTCTGTCGATATAACCAGAAGCGGTAACTAGTCAGCGGAGGAGAGTCAGCGATGAAGAATTGGTTATGGGCCGTGGCGGTGACCGGCGTGCTTTCTTGCGGCTTGTTCGCGGACACGATCACGGGAACTGGCTCTCTGGTCGGTTTTACGCCGCCTACAAGCACGCAAAATTGGGCCGGGCCGGGCACGGCGCCGACATCGGGAACGGCGACGCCGGGCGTCTTCTGGAATAATCCGTCAGACGATGGCGCGATCACAGGGGACCCGAACTCGAGCAACCACCTGCTGAATATTGGTTATTTGCTAAGCGGCACGGGCGGATTCGCCGGTGGCGTCACCAACGTCTTCAACGGTACCACCGACTCGATGACCGGAGGTTCGCAATATGTGGCGAGCGGCGGAGCGGACCCAACCAGCTTCAACTTCGTGAGCAGCGCCGCGGCGGAGAACATCACCCTCCTGTTCGCCGATGGCGGCGAGGACACGGGCAACACTCCCAATACATCGGGTCTCTCGCCTTTCCTCCAAATCGGCTATTACCAGGGTACATGCACCTTCATCGCTGCGGGTGGCTGCAGCAACGGAACCGTTCTCTATAACTCGGTAACGCAGCAGACCTCGACGGCAACCCTCACGCCTCAGCCGTTCAACCCCACGGGAACTTATGGCTTTTACGGCATCGTCTGCTATCAGAGCAGCACGGTGGCAAGTTGCGAAACCTATACCACCAATGGCAACAGCGGGCCCTGGACCAACTACGGCACCGGCGACGCGTGGAATCATTTCGCGGCGTTCCAGACCGCCCAAGGCAACTGGATCGTCGGCTTCACCGGACAGAACCAACTGCTCGGCGAGAATCAGGGCGACTTCCAGGACGCCGTGATTCAGATCAGCAGCGCGGTTCCCGAGCCTGGAACCGCCGGTATCCTGGGTCTGGGTCTGGCGGCACTGGGCGTCCTCGCACGTCGCCGGTTTGCGAAGTAATTTTCCTCCTCCAACATAAGAACGGCCAGTCTACCCTTGCGGGCGACTGGCCGTTTTTATTACGTCTGCTTCTCGATCACGCCGAAGCCGCGCTGCCGCCAACCAGTTGTTTCGCCGCCGCCAGCGCCGACTCGTAATCCGGGTGATTGCCCACCTCTTTCACGTATTCGACGTGCTTCAGTGTGTTGTCCTTGTCCACCACGAAAATCGCGCGGCTATGGATATGCAGTTCCTTGATCAGCGTGCCGTAGTGCTCGCCGAATGATCCGGTGCGGTGATCGGAAATCATCTTCACGTGGTCCACGCCGTAGGCTCCGCACCAGCGCTTCTGCGCGAACGGCAAATCCATGCTGATGGTGTAGACGCTTAACTCCGGCAGCTTGCCTGCTTCGTCATTAAAGCGCTTGGTCTGCGCGTCACACACCGGCGTATCCAGTGACGGCACCACGCTGAAGATACGCACTCCATGACCGGTGCTTTCCAGATTCACCGGTTTCAGGGAGTCGTCCACGGCCTGGAAATCCGGCGCTTTTTCGCCGGGCTTCAATTCCGGTCCAAGAACAGTGAGGGGGTTGCCCTTTAACGTTGTCGCTCCAGGTCTTTCAATAGGCATATAGCGCTATTCTAGCAACTCGTCGAGCTTGTCCACCTCGGTCACCGGCAAGCGGCAGGCGAAATTCTCGCAGACGTAAACAGTGGGCTTGCCGTCGATCGCGGGCATTCGCGTGGGCGCATCTTCCGCCCTCGCGATCACGGCATTGGGGAGGAATCTCCGCCGGATCGCGGCCAGCATGGCGGCGTCCAAAGGACCAGCCAGCACGATCTCCATGGGCTTGGCCAGGGAGAAGGCCAGCGCCGCCAGCATCTGCGGCACGCCCGCGCCACCCGATGCCAGGCGCGCGGAGAAAGCTTCCAGCGTCCGCTCCGCCGCGCGCCGAAACTCATCGCGGCCGGTCAGGCTCGACAGCCGCAGCAGCGCCATGGTCATGGCGGAATTGCCCGAAGGCTCCGCGCCATCGTAATCGTCCTTAAGGCGCAAAACCAGATTTTCCGCGCCCTCGGCAGTGGAGAAGAATCCGCCGTTGGCGCGGTCCTCGAACAGCTCCAGAGCTCGTTCGGTCAGACGGATGGCGAATTTCAGATCCGCCCCGTCGAGGCGAGCTTCGTACAAGTCCAGAAACGCGAGCGCGCAGAACGCATAGTCGTCCAGAAAGCCGTCGATGGCCGATTCGCCGTCGCGGAAACGGCGCAGGAGCACGCCTCGCGCCTCGTCCCACAGGCGAATGCGGAGGAAGCGGGCGGCGGCGCCGGCGGCGTCCAAATAGGCGTCTTCGCCCAGAATCTGCGCGCCTTTAGCGAACGCGGAAATCATGAGGCCGTTCCAACCGGCAAGGATTTTATCATCCAGATGAGGACGCGGACGCTTGGCGCGCTGCTCGAACAGCTTCTTCGCGGTCGCGCGAAGCTGGGCGCGGGCGTCGTCCACGCTCAAGCCGTGCGCGGCGGCCGCCTGCTCGATCGCGCACGCCTGGTACAAAATGTTCCGGCTCTCGAACTCGTGGTGCGGATCCTCATCGACGTTGCCCGAGGGCTTCACGCCGTAACGCTGCGCGAAAAGGGGGCTGTCGATCTCCTCCGCCTTCCAGACATAGAACGCGCCCTCGCGTTTTTCCTTCGCATCGGGGGCCTCGGCGCTGTCGGCGTCCTCGGCCGAATAAAAACCGCCTTCGGGATGCGTCATGTCACGCTGAACATACGCGAAAATGTCGCGCGCCACCGCGGCATACTGGCCGTCGCGCGTGATTTGAAACGCCTCCAGATACGATATGGCAAGCTGCGCCTGATCGTAGAGCATCTTTTCGAAATGCGGCACGAACCAGCGGCCGTCGACGGAATAGCGATGGAAGCCTCCGCCCAACTGATCGTTCATGCCGCCCTTGGCCATCTCACGCAGCGTGAGCAGCACCATGTCGAGCGCTTCCTCCTGCCGCGTGGACGCGTAATAGCGCAGCAGAAAGTTAAATACGCTGGGCCGCGGGAATTTCGGAGCCGCACCAAAGCCGCCAAGCCGCGTATCGAACATGCGGCGGAAGGCGTAAAACGCCGAATCGAGCGCAGCCGCGCCTGCGCTCTGGCTGCCTCGCGAAACCGCGGAATATTGCGCGAGTTGTTCAATCACCGCCGCGCCCGATTCCAGGATGCGCGCGCGGTCGTCGCGCCAGGCGCGCGCCAGATGCTCCAGAATCGCGCGGAATCCCGGCCTGCCATAGCGATTGTCGGGCGGGAAATACGTGCCGCCGAAAAACGGCTTGCGATCCGGCGTCAGCCACACCGACATGGGCCAGCCGCCGCTGCCCGTGGACGTCTGCACAAACAGCATGTAAACGCGATCCACGTCCGGACGCTCCTCCCGGTCGACTTTCACCGGCACGAAATATTCGTTCAGCACGCGCGCCGTCGCTTCGTCCTCGAACGATTCGCGCTCCATCACGTGGCACCAATGGCAAGTGGAGTAGCCGATGGATAAAAACACCGGCTTCTGCTCGCGAGCCGCTTTCTCGAACGCCTCATCACCCCACGGATACCAGTCCACGGGGTTGTGCGCGTGTTGCAGCAGGTACGGACTTTTCTCGTTGGCGAGGCGGTTCATCATCTCCCTATTGTCGGCCGCTTTGCGCATGAGGTCCATGCTTGAGCGTGGAGCGGGCGCCCTACAAACACAACTCGTACCCGGTCTTGTCGATTCGCGCCCACAGGACTTCGCTCGCGTGGCCGTGTTTTAAAAACACGCCGCGCACCAGCTCGCAGACGTCTTCGTGGCCGCGCTCGTAAAACACCAGAATCGA
>JBBIVT010000019.1:0-7096 GCA_037439565.1 Acidobacteriota bacterium
CAGAACCCGATATCGGACAACTGGCGCCGCGACCCACTTCCGCGAGTAGCGCGTTTCTGGTCACTTGACGCCGAAGAACCCAACTTCCTGTTTTACCCGTTATCAGGCATCGTCTTAGGTCTCGGCACCGGCCTCTGCGATGCCGACGTGCAGCTATCGAGATGAGGGAAATGTGAGGCTATTCGAACAAGTTGCAGCGTGAGCCGCCAGCCTTGCATATCAATGGTAGTAGAACGTTGCTGGGATGATCGAAAACCACTATCTTAATTGATGTACCTCGCTGCGCAGCGGTGTGGAGAAGAAATCTGTGTACGCCAAAACTCATGTTGCGTCACAGAAGGGAGTTCTATGGCGGTAGGCAATCTGGGGTTCGCGACTCGTTCGCAGACCAGCGCGACAAGCGGTTTCAAGACGTTCTTGAGCAGACATTTCTACTTCTGCATGGCGCTATTGATGGCCGGACTTTCGGTCTGGGGCTTCAGTCAGACGGTCGATGCCCGCCTGCTCCATGCCAAGCCGCCAAGACCACTCCTGCTGTGGTTTCACGGCGCAGCCTTCTCGGCTTGGATCGTGCTGTTCCTCGCGCAGTCGGCCTTAGTGCGCATGCGCAAGGTCAGGGTGCACCAGACACTGGGCTGGTTTGGCGCTGCATTGGCCGCAATTATGGTCGCATCGAGCTTCAGCGTGTCGGTAGTTATGGTGCGGTTCGACAGAACGGCGCTCGGGAAGGATGTTTCATCCTTCCTGTCCGTTTTGTGGTGCGACATGATCATCTTCGGCGCCTGTATGGCGCTGGCGATCTATTTTCGGAAGCGGCCAGAATACCATCGTCGCCTCGTTTTTATGGCCAGTTGCCAACTCATGCAAGCCGCTTTCGTCAGATTTCACTACATCGGTACCCACGACCTTGCCTTTCCGGCGCTCGACGTACTGATCGTAGCTGGAATGTTGCGCGACCTCGTTGTGGATGGCAGAGTCAACAGGGTCTATCTCTGCGCCTTGCCGCCAATGATTATTCTGCAGTCCTGGGCCATGTACTTGGCGCGGGTGAATCCGAGTTGGTGGCGGGCCGCGACGCGCGCGATTTTAGGGTGGTGAATCCGAGCGCTAGAAGTTTGACCGGATTCGTGGACGCGATACAGACCTCGCGGCATGAGCAGTGGGTACAGCTCGGGACACGGTATTTGCGATGTGCCCTGTTAGGCCCGAAGCAGGCCGAACGTTGGTGACTGCGACGCAATTCACACTCCCCCTTCCGAGGTTCGGCGCCGTCAATCCGGAATCAAATCCACAGGAGCGAGAAGTCGCCAAGTCGGACATCCGCCCCGTCAGAGGCCCCAAACGGCGTTCTAGGAAGTTGCCTCCGCCCCGGATCGTCGTCTAATACAATTGGTCGGGTTCGAGATTGATCCTGCTTGGGCACCCAGACTGGGCGGCCTTTCGGTTCCACATAGATCTTCCGAGGGACAAACGAATTGGCTGAGTTCGAGCACGTGGGACCTATGCTGTAAAGTTCTTAATGCGTCCAGTGTGGGGAGCCAAACTATTTTTCCTTCGAATTGTCCTCCCCAGTAGTTGACACCGGCACCACTCGTGCGTCTGCACGATCTGCCGAAGGTCCCGAAGAATACCAACCAGCTGCGCCGTTCCGGCATTCTGTGTCCTTACGCCACAGAGAGGCGCAGGCGTGCGTTTCCGCGTTCGGATCCGTTCTCTGATTCAGCACCTCGGGTTTACCGTCTTCGACGTTCTCGCGTAAGATTTTCGGACGAACCCGCCGTGGCTGACGGGCAGTTGCGGCTGCGTTCCATGCGGGCGGGGCGTCGAGCGGCTCGAGTGCTGCTTGGCGAATCGACAATCCTGCGCGGGCTACTCGTGCCGAAGCGCCACCACGGGATCGATGCGCATCGCCCGGTGTGCGGGGAGGTAACAGGCGAAAAGTGCGACCAGGAGGAGCAGCAAAGCAACTGCTCCGAAAGTCAGTGGATCATGAGCAGACACCCCGAATAGCTGGTTGGCCATGAGACGGGTCAATCCCAATGCAGTGACGCCGCCGGCGGCAACTCCAATGGATGCCATCTTAGCGCCTTCCCAAAGCACCAGGCGGATCACGTCGCTACGCTGAGCTCCGAGGGCGATTCGTACGCCGATTTCATGCGTTCGTTCGCCGACAAAGTACGAAACGACGCCGTAAATCCCGACGCACGCCAGCACCAGCGCGAGGCCGGCGAACACGCCGAGCAGAATCATCGCGAGTCTGCGCGGAGCAAGGGCGCCTGCGAGAACCTGGTCCAAGGTCTGAGCGCCGTAGACCACTTCGCGAGAGTCCACCTCCTGAACGCTGCGGCGGACGAGATTCATGATCCGCGCCGGATCGCCTTCGGTGCGCACCACCACTGCGACGCCGCCCGCGGCGAGCGTCATGAGTTTTTCGGGGAGTTGCATGAACGGGTAGAAAAACTGCGCGTCGATAGACGCTTTGGCCTCTCCACCTGGTCCCCATTGCTTGATGTGCCCGACGACCCCAACGATTTCTGCCTCCACGTCGAATTGGGCCAGGTGGACATGCTTCCCGACGGGATTTTCACCCCGAAAATAGGACCGCTCAAAGACGTCGTCAATGGTAATCACCAGCGGAGTGTTCTCATTATCCTGCGGAGTGACGAATCGGCCCCGTTCAAGAGTCATTCCCATGGCCCGCAGGAAGTCCGATTCGACCAGATAAAACATCGCGCCGGGCATCTCGTTTTCACTCACTGGCTTTGGCCGTCCCTCGATCCAAAAGGGCACGGCGGAGTCATGAATCATGGGGCGCGAGCCCAGCGTGACGGAAACGGCCCGCACGCCGGGAATCGATAGGATCTTATCGTGGAGTTGTCGCAGCCGGGCGCGCGTGTCGGCCGATGTGGTGGCCGATGTTGACGGAATCGACACGCTGAAGGTGATTGCCCCGCTGGGCTGGTAGCCGGGATTTACGCGCCAGAGTGCCGCAAGGCTGCGTAGCATCAGCCCCGCGCCGACCAGAAGAACGAGGGTCATTGCGACCTGGACCGCCACAAAGGCGCCCTGCAGCCGATGCCGCGCGCCGCTCGATCCGCGGCCGCCCTCTCTCAGAACCGAGCTCAAATCCACACGGGAGCTTTTCAAAGCGGGTGAAAAACCGAAGACGATCACGGCAAATAACGACTGGGCAACCGCGAAGAACAGCACGCGTCCATCGAGCGAAATCTCCGCCGCGCGCGGCAGCGTCCCCGGCAGGCCATTGACCGCCGCCCTGACGGCGCCAAAGGCGATGAGCAACCCAAGCGCTCCTGCGAGGATGGACAGGAGAAGATTCTCCGTAAGCAACTGCCGTACGATGCGTGCATGACTTGCGCCCAGGGCGGAGCGAACAGCAAATTCGCGTGCCCGCCGTGTCGCGCGAGCCAGGAGAAGATTCGCGACATTCGCGCAAGTGATCAGAAGCAGGAAACCGACAGCGCCGAGAAGGACCAGCAGCAGCGGTTTGACGTTGCCTACGACGCCCTCCTTCATGGGCACCAGCGTGACACCAACGGTTTTGTTGGAATCCGGAAAGGCTACGGCAAGATTGCGCGAAATGACATCCATATCGGCTTTCGCCTGCTGGAGGCTGACGCGAGGTTTCAGCCGCCCGACGACGCGCGCGCTCACGGAAATGCGGCGATCGCGGAAGGAGGCGTCGTTCCACTGGCCAATGGGAGTGTATACATCGCGATCCTGACCGTAGAAGCGGAAACTGGACGGAATCACGCCCACGATTGTGTAAGACGTGCCATTGAGAATGAGCGATTTGCCGGCGACGTCTGGGGAGGCGCCGAAGGCCCGCGTCCAAAAGCCAGCGCCGAGAATCACCACTGGCCCTGCCCCCACCTGGTCGTCCTCGGGCCGGAATTCGCGGCCGAGAATGGGGATGACCCCAAGGGTTGAGAAGAAGTTCGCGGAAATCATATAGCCCGTGAGGCGCTGCGCTTCCGCCCCACCGCTCAGGTTGTAATCCTTGTTTCGGTAGATTGCCATTGAAGCGAACGTGCGCGTTTGGCGCTGCCAGTCCAGAAAGTTCAGGTACACCGGCGGGCTTTTCTCGTCTTCCGGCCGTTTCTCGGAAACCGCGACGAGTTGTTCTGAATGCGGATACGGCAAAGGGTTCAGTAGAACCCCGTTGACGATGGAAAAAAGTGCCGTGTTTGCCCCGATCCCGAGCGCCAGAGTGAGAATGGAGATCGCCGCGAAACCGGGCGACTTCAGCAGTATCCGAACGGCGTACGGCAAATCCTGTGACAGAACCGTCATTTCCGCAGTTTATGTCATCGCAGACGCACGAGCGCGGGGAGTTCCCGCACGACTCACAGCCCAAAGCAAAGAATGTTTGGGCCTGCCGCAACGGCCACATATTGTTTGCCGCCCGCGGTAAACGTCATCGGCGAAGCCTTCATACGCACATTGGTCTGGAACTGCCAGAGCGTCTTGCCGCTGCGCGGATCGGCGGCGGCGAAACCTCCATTCGGCTGGCCATAGAACAGCAGGCCTCCGGCCGTAGCGAGAATTCCGGTCCACGTTTTGGCTCGCGCGGGGCCTGGTTGCGGCACTTCGAACACGATTTCCCCCGTCTCGATGTTGAGCGCCCGCAGAAACCGCTGGCCGGTCTGGTCAGGGTAGCCGATGGGCTTCCCGACGCACTCTTCCAAAGCCAGCAGATAGTAAAGATGCGTTTCGGGGGAGTACGCGGTGGCGTCCCAATTGGCGGCGTCGCTGGGGCAGCCATTGGGATCTTTCACCACCGGCCTGCCATCCGCTCCGATGCTTTCCGCCCAATCCACGCGGCGCAGGAAGGGTTTCGCGAGGAGCAATTGGCCATTGGTGCGATCGAGCACATAGAAAAAGCCGTTGCGGTCGGCATGAAGCAGCAGCTTGCGAGGCTGGCCGCGATAAACCGTGTCTACCAGGACATTCGGCTCCGTGGCGTCGCGATCTTCCAGATCGTGAGGCGTGAACTGGTAGTGCCATTTAAGCTCGCCCGTATGGGGGTTGAGCGCGAGGACGCAATCGGAGTACAGATTATCGCCGGGACGATCACGGTCTTCGTCGTCCGGCCACGGATTGCCGGTGGCCCAATACAAAGTGTCGGTGGAAGGATCGTAGGATCCGGTAAGCCACGTGGAACCGCCTCCTGTCGCCGGTTCGGGACCTTTCCACGTCTCGCTCCCAGGCTCGCCGCGGCGAGGGATCGTCCAAGTGCGCCAGAGGAGCGCGCCATCCTCCGGCTTGAATGCCGCGACGAACCCGCGAATGCCTTCATCTGCGCCGGCCACTCCCGCGATCACCATATCGTTCACCACCAGTGGCGCGACGGTCCCGCCGTAATGGTAAATCTTGTCGGCAGGGCCCATGGCCGTTTCCCAAAGCAGTTTGCCATTGGCGCGATCCAGGGCCAGCAGGTGCGCGTTGTCGGTGACGAAGAAGACCTTGTCGCGCAGAATCGCGACTCCGCGGTTGGTGCCGAGCTTCGAGTCGCCCACCAGGCCGGGCGTCGGAGGGCGCGAATAGCGCCAGATCGGATTCCCGGTGAGAGCATCCAGCGCGAAGACCTGGTTTGGACCCGTCACGTAGAGCACACCGGCGGCCGCCAGGGGAGTCACTTCCAGTCCAAAATAATTGATGGGAAAAATCCACTTCAGTTTGAGCGACGCGACGTTCCCGGCGCTAATCTGGCGAAGCGCGCTATAGCGGTTCGCCGAAACATTCCCGTTGTATGTGATCCAGTCGCCAGGCTGGGGTTCTGGCCAGTTGACTTTACCCGCGGAGACCGCGGCGGTTGGCGGTCCGGCAATCGTCTCCGAATTGAGTCCGCGAAGATAGCGCGCCAGCGCGATGAGATCCGCCTCAGGTAGATCCGCGAAAGAAGGCATGCCCGCGCCCGGATTGCCCCGCTTCAGATACTCGCGCAACTCATCCATGCTCGCTGCCGCCACGCGGGGATTCATCGCCAGCCCCGGCCCCTTCGCCGTGCCGCGCGCGTCCTGACCATGGCAGCTCGCGCATCGGAGGCTGAACGGCTGTTGGGCGAACAGGGCCGAAACAGACAGGAAGACAACCACGATGAACTTCATTTTGCCTCCGGCTTGATTCCTTTCACATAACCTCCGAAATCGAATGGATGCGGCTGGTAATCGCCCACCAGGCTGACGTTTGCATCGGCGCGGATCCTCTGCTCCAAGCCGAGCGCCCAGTAGCAGGCGTTCACCAGCAGCCTACGGTCCGCCTCGATGAGAAGGTCCTCTGAACTACCCATCGTGGTCGTGAAGACGCGCGCGGTTTTGCCGCTCTTTCCCGTGTAGGTTTTCACCCAGGCCACCGGCATCATGGGATCGTTCACCTTCCCGGGCGCAGGGGCGGCGTTGGGCGTCATTCCCGAGAGAACTTGGCCAAATACCAGAACCCTGCTATCTCCCGGTAGCGGCAGACGGACCTCATACACATCCGTTTTACTCCAAAGTTCTTTGGGACGGATGCCTTTCAATATCGGGTGGCGGGCTTCCTCGAGATTGATCACGCCGAGAGTACTCTGGACACCGTGCTCGCCGTGATGGTTGATCCAGGTTTCCCCTAGTACGCGGCGGCCGAAACCTCCATCAGGGTTGTTCCAACTGTAGTTCTTGTAAGTCGGGCTCGTCTTGAGTGCAAAGGCGTGAGTGGCCGTGCGCAGGCCTACAATGGGCCGTCCGGACTCGACATAATCCACGATATGCTTCATCTGATCGTCCGGCAGGTCGCGGAACCGTGTGGCAATGACCATCAGGTCGGCCGAATCCAGCGCTTCCAGGCCTGGTATGTTGTCCACGCGATCCGGATTGATCGTTCCATCCTTGGGATCGATCGCGTATAACACCGTGCATCGGAATCCGTGGCGCGTGGAGAGAATTTTCGCTAACTGCGGCAGCAACTCCTCAGAGCGGTATTCTTCGTCGCCGCTGATCAGGACGATGTGCTTGTTGGGGGCCGCTGAGTGAACTACTTCCGGGACAGCAACCAGTAAGGCGCAACAGAGAGCAAAACGCACGTCTCAACCTAACACAGC
>JBBIVT010000019.1:7196-13960 GCA_037439565.1 Acidobacteriota bacterium
CTGTCCATTCTCATACCATTGCGGAATAGTGGTATACCGATCAACAGACTATGAGAAACTTCGTTTGCTTCTCAACCTTGGCGGTCGCCGCGTTTCAGTCCACCGCCGCACCTGTTGCGCCTGCCGCAATCTACCAGCAGCACTGTGCGATGTGTCATGACAATCCCGGTACGACTCGTGCGCCTAGCTTGACCGTGATTCGCCAGATGTCGCCGGAGATGGTGTTGAACTCCATGGAAAACGGCTTGATGAAGGAGCAGGGAAAGGCTCTCGCCGTGGCTGAGCGGCGCGCTCTCGCCGAATTCCTCACCGGCAAGACCGCCGGCGCAACGGTGTTCACCGGATTTTGTGAGAATCGCAACGCCGCCTTCGACGCCCGAGGGAATGTGTGGGACGGCTGGGGCAACGGCGTCGTCAACCGCCGCTTCTCGAACGCTTCCATCGATCCGTCGAAACTGGCGTTGAAATGGGCGTTCGGTTTTCCGGGCGCGGCGGTCTCGTTTGCTCAGCCCTCTGTCACGGGCGGCCGCATCTTCATCGGCGGAGCGTCGCGCAAGGTGTATTCGCTGGACGCGAAGTCCGGCTGCACCTATTGGGTCTTCGAACCGCAAGCCAATGTTCGCGCGGCAGTCACGATTACCGGGGACAGGATCGCCCTGTTCGCCGATCAACTGGCCAATGCCTATGCGGTGAACGCAAGCAACGGAGAGTTGTTATGGAAGACGCACCTTGACGATCATCCCGCGGCTCATGTCACCGGCGCGCCGCAGTTCTGGAACGGCCGCCTCTACGTGCCGATTTCTTCCGGTGAGGACGGCCCTTCCCTGAACCCGAAATACGAATGCTGCACCGGGCGCGGCGGCGTGGTCGCGCTCGACGTCAAAACCGGCAGGATTCTCTGGCATACTTACGCCACCGAGCCGCCCCATCCCACGAAGAAGAACAAAGCCGGCACGCAGATGTGGGGGCCCTCCGGGGCGAGCATCTGGTCCGCGCCCACGATCGACGCCAAGCGCAATCGACTGTATGTTGGCACCGGGGACAATCACTCCGAGCCGGAAACCAATACCAGCGATGCCATCCTTGCCATGGATCTCGACACGGGAAAAATCGTCTGGTCCAGGCAGTTGACTCAGCACGACACGTTCAATATCGCCTGCGTCGCGGTCGATCAGACGAACTGTCCGCAGCCCGCGGGGCCCGATCACGATATCGGAGCTTCGCCGATGATCGTGGGAAATCTTCTCATCGTCGGACAGAAGTCCGCGGTCGTTCACGCGCTCGATCTCGACAACGACGGCGCCGTCAAATGGCAGACGCGGATTGGCAGAGGAGGGCCGCTTGGCGGCATCCAATGGGGCATGGCGACCGACGGTGAAACCGTCTACGTGGCCTTGTCCGATGTGGGCTTCAAGAATATCGCTCCGATTTTCGGCAGCGGCGCGCGTTTCGAAGCCGACCCGAACGTGGGCGGCGGGCTCTTTGCGTTGCGCGTCGCGACGGGTGAAAAACTCTGGAGCGCCGCGGCACCCGTGTGCGGCGATCGCAAGAATTGCAGCCCGGCGCAATCGGCGGCCATCACGGCGATCCCCGGCGCCGTCTTTTCCGGGTCAGTGGACGGACATATCCGCGCCTATTCCTCCAAGGACGGCCGGATCCTATGGGACTACGACACCATCCGCGAGTTCAAGACTGTCAACGGCGTCGCGGCCAAGGGCGGATCGATGGACGGCCCCGGCCCGGTGGCGGTCGATGGCATGTTGTACGTGCCGTCAGGTTACGGCAACTGGGGCGGCAACACCGGCAATGTGCTGCTGGCATTCGGAGAGAAGTGATTCCGGCGCTCGATCCCACCTATGGTAGACTGATCGATTTCGCCGTTTATGCTGTCCCGCAGGTCGGTTCTGAAGTCGGTTCTGAAAGGTGCTGCGCTTTCCGCGCCGATGCTGAACTCCGGGCGCTTCTGTCTTTTCGCCCAGGGTGAGCCCGCTTATTCGGGCCGCACTCTGGAACTGGTTCGCCGCTCCACCGTCATCGACATGCTGGGCCTGTTGACGTTGGACTACAGAAAGTTATCGTCCTGGGAGGCCGATCCGGGTTGTTTCCGGCGAGCCGACTTTCTCCGGCTGAGAAATTCCGGAATCAATGTATTTCATCCGGCCGTTGGGTACACGGCCGGGGACATTTATGCGGAGTCGTTGCGGGACATCCTGGGCTGGAACACATTGATCCGGGCGCACGGAGACAAATTTCAGCTCATTGAAAGCGTCGCCCATCTGAGGAATGCAAAGGCGCTGGACAAGATTGGCATCCTCATTGGCCAACAGAACTCCGCGCATTTTCGAACCGTCGGCGACGTGGACCGCTTCTATCAGCTTGGCCAGCGGGTTTCGCAGTTGACGTATAGCGGCAATCGGATCGGCGGTGGATCCTCCGATTCGCGCGACTTCGGGCTCAGCTCCTACGGCGCTCAGATTGTGGCGCAAATGAATCGCGTCGGTATGGCCGTGGACATTTCCCATTGCGGCGACCGGACCACGATCGACGCCATCGAAGCGTCCCGAAAGCCCGTCCTCGTGACGCATTCCAACTGCCGGGCGCTGGTTCCGGGCAGTCCCCGCTGCAAGACGGACGAGGCGATCCGCCGCATGGCGGCCAGGGGCGGCGTCATGGGAATTACCATGGTCCGCGGCTTTGTCGGGACTGGGCAGCACATCACCGTCGAAAATGTGTTGGATCACATCGATCACGTGGTGAAACTTGCCGGCGTGGAGCATGTTGGCATCGGTAGCGACGTCGATCTGGACGGTCGCGATATCCTCGCGGGCCCGGCCCGGAAATACGATCTGGACGGCATCGACTACGCGAAGAAGATTTACGATCTCACAGAGGGCCTGGTGCGCCGGAACTACTCCAGCCGCAACATCGAACTGATTCTCGGCGGGAACTTCGAGCGCGTCCTCGCCGACACGTGGACGGTCTAGACCATCCTCGGAGTGTTCGTGGACCACGACAGCGCACTTTCAACAAATCGTGCTCAGTGGACGCGGCGGCTATTCGGAAACGGCGTGGACGATGAACCGCCGCGGGGCATTGCCAATGTATTCGAATGGAAAGCAGGTCACAATGGTCAGCGCCCGTCCTCCGTCCGGTTTCAATACGCTCACCTCGTCGGGCTCGACGATCCTCAGCGACTCGACGATGTAGTGAAATTTGCCGCTGTGTGTCGTGAAATCGATCCCGTCGCGGGGCTGAAGGTCTTTCAGCGCGCGGAAAAACGTGTCGCGATGCCCTGCGATGCCGGCGTTTCCGAGCTCCCCCGGTAGTGCAGTCCCGGGAATATGACCTACTGCTCGCGCCAGCGTCAGGGGGTCCACGCCCTCTTCCACCATTGCGGAAAGATGAAGCCGCGGGATGGAAATACGCCCCACGACGTTTACCGGGAGCGGGAGTATCCTCAGGGGCGTGCCTCGATCCGGATCGGGGAGCGCGGCGGGCAGCGGCGTGCGCTTCGTCTCCGCCGGAGGAGCGGGCTGGTTTTTTAGCGCTTCCCGGTCGAACAGCCACCCTTCGTATCTTTGATGAGCCGTCCGGTAAACGTAGGATGAGCTATAGAGGCCCAAGCAGACCACGGCGATGACGAACAGTAACACCCGGGCTACCCTGCGAAAGCTGGCGGGCGGAATGACAATCCTCAGCTTCATGGCGTGGACGGGAGCAAGTAGCTGGTTCGCGCGTGGATGATGAGTTTTCCGGCTCCGGCCCCAGTGACGGAGACTTTGATGGTGCGCAGCGAAGCCTTGTTGTCCGTCCTCACCGGAATATATCCGACGGAGTAGCGATTGCGGATATCTTTCGCGATTTCGCGGCAGATTGCAGGGAGTTCGGCCAGATTTTGAGGGAGATACGCCACTCCACCGCTGATCGACGCAAGCCTCCGCAGCAGCGCCGGGTTGCGGTCCGGATCGTCCGCATCGAAGACGCCAATCGGGTATAACGTGGCGCGGGTGGCCCGCACGCCATCGAGAACGTCGCTGAATCCATGATGGCTGGCGTTATCGCCGCCATCGCTGATGATCACCAGGCTCTTTTTCTCCTGTTTGCCCGCTTCGAGCTGATGCAACGCGTCGAGAATGCCGTCGTAAAGTGACGTCATACCGTCAACTGGTCCATCCCATAATGCCTTCCGCAGGAGCTTCGGATCGTCGGTAAAGATGGTTCCGGACGGCAATCCGTGACGGACACGGTCGTTGAAATGGGTCACGAACATTTCATCCGAGGGATTGCTGGCGTCGATGAAGGCGAGAGCAGAATTAACCACCTCCGCGCGTTTCGGCCGCATACTCCGGCTGTCGTCCAGCACTAAGCCGATCGTGATTGGAGTGTCTTCGCTGCTGAACTGCGAAATGGTCTGCCGCTTGCCGTTTTCGTAAACCTGAAAATTCTCTTTTTTCAGATGGGAGACGAAACCGCCCTTTGCTTCTCTTACACTCACTCCGAGAAGGACAAGATCCGCCTCCGCGGTGAGGGTAAACGGCTTTTCGCCCGCCGCCTGGCCCTCAACGGAAGGTAAACCCAGGAAGAGCGCAAAAATGGGTGAAATGAGCCTGCTGGCCGCGAAAATGGGTGTAAATGCGCTCATGACTCTAATCACTAGAGATCATGCAGCACGTTTCGCTCCAGTCTCCGCTCCCGGCGTCGTTGATCGACGATTTTCGTCTGGCAGGACGCGGTCTTCTGCCCGCGAAATAGCAGGCAAACCCGTAATCAATCACTTAGCGGTCGTGGCGATGCGTTTGCTCTGAATGTTTAGCGGAGGTAGTGACATGTTCAACGTCACAAGATTTCTTGCTCTAACATCATTAGCCACTGTGATGGCATTTCCACCGTTCGCAAAAGCGGATGAGTGGAACAAAAAAACAACACTTAATGTCAAAGAAACGATACAACTCCCCACGATCACGCTTTCGCCAGGCACCTACACGTTCAAGCTGTTCGATTCTTTGTCGGACCGCCACATCGTGCAGGTTTGGGATCAGGATGGGACTCGCCTGTTGACCACGATCCTCGCGATACCGAACTTCAGGCTCCAACCAGCCGACAAGACCGAGTTCTTGTTCTGGGAGGTTCCTGCCGGTCACCCGCCTGCCATGAGGGCTTGGTTCTATCCGGGTGAAAACTATGGCCAGGAGTTCGCCTATCCGAAGAATCTGTCGACTGAGATCGCGGCCACCGATAAGGCGGTCGTGCCGACCACGACTGCGGTGACTCCGGAGGAAATGAAGACCGCGCCGGTCGAGACGATCGATGAAACCGGAAAAGCCACTGAAGTTGCGCCGCCAATATACGTCGCAGCTCCTGTCCCCGAGCCGGTAGAAGCACCCAAGGCAGTTGCCGAAGTTGCGCCGCCGCCAGTGCCGGCGCCAGTAGAAACGCCGGCGGAGTTGCCTCACACAGCTTCCGCCTATCCGCTGATTGGGGTCTTAGGCTTGGGTGCGCTTGTTGCGTCCTTTGCGCTTCGCCCGAAATAGTCTTCATTTCATGGTAAGAGACGCCGGCGGGAGTCCAGGCTCCCGCCCCGGGGCGGCGTGAGTCGCCGCGCGAAGCGCAACCGGCGACAATGAGAGGGATGCAATCCAGTAATCTCTCTTGGCGGGACACGCTTTCCATCCCCGCGATCGCCGCGCCGATGTTCCTTGTGTCCGGTCCGGATCTGGTCGTTGAAACGTGCCGGGCGGGAGTCATAGGGACCTTTCCGGCGCTCAATCAGCGAACGAGCGATGGGTATGCGGCTTGGCTTGACGAGATCGAGGAACGCCTGGGCCGAAGCCAGGTATCCAAGGGCAGGGCTCCCGCGCCTTTCGGCGTCAATCTGATCGTTCATAAGACGAACGAACGGCTACGCCGCGATCTGGAAATCACCGTTCAACACCGCGTGCCGATCGTTATCACGTCATTGGGAGCCGTGCGCGACGTGGTCGATGCGGTGCATTCCTACGGCGGTATGGTGTTCCATGATGTCATCCATCTGCGCCATGCGCGCAAAGCCGCGGACGCGGGAGTGGACGGATTAATCGCGGTCTGCGCCGGGGCCGGAGGGCATGCCGGTTCGCTGAATCCTTTCGCTTTTGTCGCGGAGATCCGTCAGATGTTCGATAAGATCGTGATCCTGTCCGGCGGGATCACCAACGGGCGTCAAATCGCCGCGGCGCGGCTGATGGGCGCGGATCTCGCCTATCTGGGAACCCGTTTTATCAATACGCGCGAATCGCTGGCGCCGTCCGGTCACAAAGAGATGATCCTGACCTCCACCGCGGAGGACATTGTTTACACATCCGCCATCAGCGGAGTAAACGCGAATTTTCTTCGCGCGAGCATCGTCGCTGCCGGCGCCGATCCGGACAATCTGCAATCGACCGTGAAGATGAAGATCTCCGCCGATGGCGAAGCGAAAGCCTGGAAGGATGTATGGTCGGCTGGGCAGGGTGTCGGCGATATTCATGACATTCCTCCGGCAGCCGTCTTGTGCGAGCGCCTGATTGCGGAGTATCGCGAGGCGTTGGCCACGATCTGCTAGCGGATCCCGAAAAACCTGCCTACTTCGCCAGCAAACGATGGATCTGATCGACGGCCGCGTCCACTTTCATATCGAACAGACGCTTGCCCAGTTCCGCTGTGGAGGGGCGCGCATCGCCCTGAATCCCGTTGTTGATCCGCTTGGCGTTCGGATCGCGCGCCTCGCCCGGCTTCCGCATCGGATCGCC
>JBBIVT010000019.1:14060-18792 GCA_037439565.1 Acidobacteriota bacterium
TTTTCCGCGATCGCGATGACCGTGGCGTGCCCCATCAGCGTGTGGCCGCCGTTGACGTTCTGCGGTCCTCGCTGTTCGGTGCCGCCATTGTAGACAAGGGCGGTGGTCTTGCCCTCGCTCATGGCCTTTTTGACCTCCGGCCAGGTCATCATCTCGAAGTCCACCTTCGATTGCGCATACGCGGCGCCAGCATAAAAAGCCAGCACGCAGATTGATATTCTTGAGCGATTCATCGGCGTGTCATCTCCTGTGGGCCATGGGAAGGCCTTCGGGAGGATAGCATCGCCTTGAACTCCGCCGCAAGAGCGGTCCGCCGAATTGTGCTAAGAAGTATAGACGCTCAAAAAGCGAGCGCAACGATCGAAAGGACGGCAATGGAACAACTCATCCACAAACTTCTTCAGGAATTTGAACAGGGAAAAATGAACCGGCGGCAACTGGTTCGCAGTCTTGCCGTCGCCGCGGCGGCGGCAGGCTCGGCGACGCCCGCGGCCGCGGAAGGGAAGGGATTTCAGGCGGTCGCCGTGAACCACATTTCCTATGTGGTCGCCGACTATGCCAAGACCCGCGACTTTTACGCCGATCTTCTGGGCATGAAAGTCTCGCACGACGACGGCAAGCAGTGTTACATGTCCTTCGGCAATACGTTCCTGCTGCCGCGCAATGCGCGCGCCGGCAGCAAGACGGGCCCGCCGCTGATCAATCACATCGCCTATACCATCGACAACTGGGACAAGAACGCGGTGGAGGCAGAATTGCGGCGGCGCGGCCTCGAACCTCGGCCGGACACCGAGGACAGTTTTCACGTCAAGGACCCCGATGGCTTCGATCTGCAAATCAGCGGAAAAAACATGAAAGCCTGACCGCGTGCGGTTGCTATGCTGTTCAACCTGCGAGAGATAGGCTTGACTTCCGAATATCCGGCGGCTAAACTTTCTGATTATTGTCGCCTCGGTGACCAAGCAGTCAGTTTCGAGGAGGAAGTTTGATTCGATTGCCCTTGTGGTGCGGTTTGGCCGCGCTTGTGGTGGTGCCTGCCAGCGGACAAACGCCCGCTTCAAACATCCCCCCGCATGCGTTCGTCGATCGATATTGCGCGGGCTGCCACAACGAAAAACTGAAGTCGGGCGGATTCTCGTGGTCCACACTGGACCCCGACCATCCGGAGCAAAACGCCGAACAAGCGGAGAAGGTAATCCGCAAGGTTCGCGCCGGCTTGATGCCGCCTGCCGGTATGCCTCGTCCAGACGCGGTGGCCGTGAAGGCCTTCGCCGGTTCGCTCGAAACCGGCATCGACCGCGCCGCCGCGCTTCACCCCAACCCGGGACGTCCGGCGCTGCATCGTCTGAACCGAACCGAGTATGCCAACGTCATTCACGATCTGCTCAATGTGGATGTGGATGTCACTCCGCTGCTTCCCGCCGACGATATGAGCCACGGCTTCGACAACATGGCGGATGTCCTGACCATTTCGCCGGCACTGATGCAGGGTTACATCCGCGCCGCCGCCCGGATCAGCCGCGAAGCGGTGGGCGATCCGTCGGCGCTTCCGTTGACGACGACGTATTCCATTCCCCGCGTCGCTTCACAAACCCGTCATGTTGACGGGACGCCATTCGGAACGCGCGGCGGCATGGCCGTGGTTCACGATTTTCCGGCCGACGGCCAATATATCTTCAAGTTGGGATTTTATTATTCTCCCACCGGCCCGCTATTCGGTTTGAATCAGGGGAAGGGCCAGCAGATTGAGGTCGCGGTGAACGGTGAGCGGGTGGCGCTGCTCGATATCAGCCCCGCGATGCAGCTCGCCAACGACGGTATCAAGACGCCTCCCGTGAAGGTTCGCGCGGGCCCGCAGCGGATCTCGGCCTCGTTTCCGCAAAAGTTCGATGGTCCGATTGAAGACGAATACCGGATGGTGGAACAAAGCCTGGTGGACGTGAGCGCCGGGACCGTGCCCGGCATGACGACTCTGCCCCATCTGCACGAGCTTTCGATCACCGGCCCTGCCGCCGTCGCCGGCGTTTCCGAAACGCCTAGCCGCCGCAAGATTTTCACCTGCCGGCCCACGGGCGACGATGAAATTCCCTGCGCCAAGCAGATCATCGGCGCGCTCGCGCGCCAGGCGTTCCGCAGGCCGGTGACCGCGGACGACTTCGAAGGACTCCTCAGCTTTTACCAGCGAGGGCGCAACGGAGGCAACTTCGACTCCGGCATCCGCACCGCGATTCAGGCCATCCTTGCCAGCCCCGAGTTTGTGTTCCGGTTTGAACGCACGCCGGCGAACGTCGCGGCGGGCAGGAATTTCCGAATCAGTGATCTGGAGCTGGCCTCGCGCCTGTCATTTTTCTTATGGAGCACCGCGCCGGACGAGCCTCTTCTGGCCGCGGCGGCGCAAGGAAAGCTGAAGGATCCGCAGGTGCTGGAGAAGCAAGTGCGCAGAATGCTGACTGATCCGAAGTCGTCGGCGTTAACGGCGAATTTTGCCGATCAGTGGCTCCATCTGCAGAACCTAAAGGGCGTGAGCCCGGATCTGTTCGAGTTTCCCGACTTCGACCGCACGCTGGCCGACGCCATGCGCCGCGAAACGGAGCTGCTGTTTGACAACATCGTCCGCGAGGATTCCGATGTCACCGATTTACTGACGGCGAAGTACACGTTCGTCAATGAGCGGCTAGCGAAACATTATGGCATCCCGGACGTTTTGGGCAGCCGCTTCCGCCGCGTCCCGCTGACCGATCCCAACCGCTTCGGACTGCTGGGGCATTCGAGCATTCTCACGATTACCTCGACGGCGATCCGGACTTCGCCCGTGCAGCGGGGCAAATATGTGATGGAGGTCCTGCTGGGCACGCCTCCTCCGCCTCCTCCGCCGAATGTCCCGGCCCTGCCCGAAAACGCCGACTTGAGAACGGGCCATGTGGCCAAACCGCTCTCCGTTCGCGAGCGCCTGGAAGAGCATCGCAAGAATGCGGTGTGCGCCGCGTGTCACCGGATGATGGATCCCATCGGGTTTTCGCTCGAAAATTTCGACGCCATCGGCGTCTGGCGCACCAATGACAGCGGCTTCCGCATCGATCCTTCAGGCAAGATGTTCGATGGCGCGAAACTGGACGGCCCGGTGAGCCTTCGGCAGGCGATCTTGAATCACTCCGACGTGTTTCTTGGGAATTTCGCGGAGAATCTGCTCAGCTATGGCATCGGCCGCGTGATTGAGCCGTCCGACATGCCGGTGGTCCGGTCGGTGGCCCGGGAAGCAGGCCGGAATAACAACCATTTTTCGTCGTTCGTGCTGGCCATCGTCAAGAGCACGCCGTTTCAAATGAGAAGAGCCGAGGAGAGCACCTCGGTTCCCGCCGACGTTCAACATCGCGTGGAGAAGCCGTCCGGTTCCGCGCTACAAAATTAGGTTTCGGGAGCGTTCATGTTCATCACGAAGAAGCATCTTTCCCGCCGGACCGTGTTGCGGGGACTAGGCGTCACCATGGCGCTGCCGCTGCTCGATTCCATGGTGCCTGCGCAAACCGCGCTGCGGAAGACCGCCGCCGCGCCGCCGACGCGCCTGGCATGCATCGAGATGGTCCATGGTTCGGCCGGCGCCACCGGCGAAGGCTCGAACAAGCACTATTGGTCGCCCGAGAAGGTTGGCCGCGACTTTGAGATGAGCCAGACGCTAGAGCCTCTTGCGCCTTATCGCGATTATCTGACCATTGTCAGCGATACCGACCTTCATCCGGCCACCGCCTGGGCCGCGGCCGAGGAGGGAGCGGACCATTTCCGGTCGAGCGCGGTGTACCTCACGGCGGCGCATCCGAAGATGACCGAGGGCTCGGATTATTTCGTCGGCACGTCGATCGATCAGCTTTACGCGCAAAAGTTCGGCCAGGATACGCCGCTGCCGTCCATCCAGCTCTGCATCGAAATGGTGGACGCCTCGGGAGCCTGCGATTACGGCTACGCCTGCGTGTACGCGGATACCATCAGTTGGGCCTCGCCCACTCAGCCGCTGCCGATGACGCTCGATCCGCGCATGGCCTTTGAGGATCTGTTCGGTGAAGGCGGCACGGCCGAGGAACGGCTGGCGCGCGGGCAGGTGAATCGCAGCATTCTGGACTGGATCGCGCACGATGTCTCCCGCCTTCAGAAGGGACTGGGTGCAAGCGACCGCCAGCGGCTGAACGCGTATCTCGAAGACGTGCGTGAGATTGAGCGCCGCATCCAGAAAATCGAAAAATACAATTCCAGCGGAGAAGCCCGGGCTCTGCCGGCCGCTCCGCTCGGCGTGCCGGATTCGTTTGAAGAGCACGTCAAGCTGATGTTCGACCTCCAGGCCCTGGCCTTTATGACCGACGTCACGCGCGTGTCCGCGTTCAAGCTAAGCCGCGACGTCAGCGGCCGCGTCTGGCCCGCCAGCGGCGTCAAGACTCCGTTCCATCCCTGCTCCCATCACGGGGAGGACCCGGTGAAAATCGCCGAATTCGCCAAGTTGAACCGCTATCACGTCAGCATGCTGCCGTACTTCCTGGAGAAGTTAAAGAGCACGCCCGACGGCGACGGCAGCCTGCTGGATCATTCCATGGTGATGTACGGAAGCCCCATGGGAGACTCGAACGTGCACAACCATAAACGCGTCCCGCTGATTCTTTTGGGGCATGCCAACGGCCAATTGAAGGGCAACCTGCACGTGCGCACCCAGGACGGGACGCCGACGGCGAACGTCCTGTTGACCATG
>JBBIVT010000019.1:18892-40195 GCA_037439565.1 Acidobacteriota bacterium
ATGGCGAATCTGCTGATCGCCGCCGGGGCGAACGTGAACGCCGCCACGCGCGAGGGAGCGATTACGCCCTTGTTCATGGCCTGCCAGAATGGCAATGCCGCGATGATCGCAGCTCTGCTGAAGGCCGGGGCGCAGGCGAAATCCGTGAAGGAAAACGGAACCACCGCGCTGATGATGGCCGCGGCGTCAGGAAGTGTGCCCGCGGTCCAGGTGTTGCTCGATCACGGCGCCAGTGTCGACGCGAAGGAGTCCGTTCACGGACAGACGGCGCTGATGTTCGCCGCCGCGCTGAATCGCGATGGCGCAGTCAAAGCACTGCTGGCCGGCGGCGCGGATCCGAATATCGCGACAAATGTAAAGAAACTGGACCGTGTTCGATTTGACCAGGATGGCAACGTCGTCGAGGATAAAGCCGCCTCCAAAGGGGCGGCCGCCAAATCCGACGAGGCAACGGACGCCGAAGCCGCCGCCGCCCGCACAAGGGCCGCCAACGACGTGGCGCGGGCAGAGTTGACGGCGTTCGGCCGCTCGATAGGGCTGAACAACGTCGAGTATCGTATGGCGAAGGCCCGCCAACGGGCCGGAGACGTCGCGGCGCGGCCTCCCCGCAAGGTTGGCGCGGATTTCATGGGCGGCATGACGGCTCTTCTCTACGCCTGCCGTGAGGGTCATATGGAAACGGTGCGCGCCCTGATCGAAAGCGGCAAGGCCGACATCAACCAGACCAGCGGCGGCGATAAGTTCAGTCCGCTCATCGAGGCCATCGTCAACGGGCATCTGACGCTGGCGAAATATCTGCTCGACCGCGGCGCGGATCCCAACCCTGCCGCCGTCAGCGGCCTGACGGCTTTGTACGCCACGATCGACGTGCAATGGGCGCCGAAAGCCTGGTTCCCGCAGCCCAGCACGGACCAGGAAAAGGTGACCTATTTGGAGTTAATGAAGGCGCTGCTCGAACACGGCGCAAACGTCAACGCGCAGGTGGGAGAGAAGCTGTGGTTCCGTTCTTTCACCAACGATTACACCTGGGTGGATCCCGCCGGGGCGACTGCGTTCTGGCGAGCCGCGCAATCGAGCGATGTTCCGGCGATGCGGCTCCTCGTCGAACACGGCGCAGACCCGAAGCTCGCCACGAAAGCTGGAGATACGCCGCTGCTGGCCGCTTCCGGCATCGGCTGGGCCGCGAACTGGAGCGTGAACGCGCCGCTGCCGCTGGTGGACGCCGTGAAGTACTGCGTCGAGCTTGGCAACGACGTTAACGCCGCCGATAACCGCGGCTACACCGCGCTGCACGGCGCTGCCTATCTGGGCGACAAGGACATGATCAATTTCCTGGTGTCGAAAGGCGCAAAAGTCGACGCCAAGAGCAAGGCGGGCGATTCGGCGGCGGACATGGCCAACGGCCCCACGCGTTTCGGCCAGCCTCATCTGGAAGCCGTCGCGCTGCTTGAAAAACTCGGCTCGCCCAATTCGCACAATTGCCGGTCGGATCAATGCGTGGTCGCTTCCAAGGCGGACATCTACGATCGCCCCTTGACGCCGGCCGAGCAGCTTGAGAAAGATAAGCTGGATTCGTTCGCGCATGCGCTTGGATTTAAGGAAGCTTCGTATCTGGTGGACGCGCCGGCCGCGCGCCGGCTCCCCGGCACGAACTAGATTTCATGCGACGGGCGGCCATTCCGGCGATTCTGGCGCTCGCCCGTCTCGCGAACGCCCAGGTTTACGCCGACAGCCTTCCTCTGGATCATCCGGCGATCCGTTATTTCGGCGATCCGCCCACCGATGCTGTCGCACAGCTTCAGAACCGCCTGGATCGTGGCGTGGCGAGGCTGGAATTTTCGCGCGGTGGCCAGGGATATCTGCCCAGCCTGCTGCATGAGTTGGGAATCCCCGTCGACTCGCAGGCCCTGGTTTTCTCCAAAACCAGTTTTCAGGCTGGAAAGATCTCGCCCAAAAACCCGCGCGCGATTTATTTCAACGACCAGGTCGCCGTAGGATGGGTCCGCGGCGGCGACGGCATTGAAATCGCGTCGCTGGACCCGAAGCAGGGAATCATTTTCTACACGCTCCCTGCCGCGGCGATGGATCCACCCCGCTTCACGCGCCGCCAGGAGTGCCTGCGCTGCCACCAGGGTCCATCGACCATGGGAATCCCCGGCATCTTCATCGGCTCCGTTTTTCCGGGGCCCACCGGCACGCCGGACCGCACCGGCGCGATCGTCACGGATCACCGCACGCCGTTCGAGGACCGCTGGGGAGGGTGGTACGTGAACGCCTCGCACGGCGAGCAGAAGGATCGCGCCAATGCCGTGGCGCCCGATCCGGCCGAGCCTCATTTTCTCGATACCGAAGGGCGCCAGAACCTGAGTGCGTTCACACACGAATTCAATCCCGCCGGATATCTTTCCTCCACCAGCGATATCGTCGCGCTGATGACGTTTGAGCATCAGACGCAGGCGGTGAATCTTCTCATCCGGCTCGGCTGGCGCGCCCGGCTCCATCCGGAGGATCTCGACGCCGACATCGTCGCCCTCGTCAGATACCTCACCTTCGCCGAGGAAGCGCCTCTGCGCGAACCGGTCCAGGGCGTTTCGAGCTTCACCGATACGTTTCCACTGCGTGGTCCGAGGGACCGCCAGGGCCGCTCGCTGCGCGACTTCGACTTGCGGACACGCCTGTTCCGTTATCCGCTGAGCTACATGATCTACAGCCCGGCGTTCGACGCTCTACCAGACGCTATCCGCGCCCGCGTGTACCGCGGAATCGAAGCGGCTCTCCCTCCTGGGTCACGCGCAACCGTCCTGGAGATTCTTCGCGAAACCAAGCCTGATTTGCCGCGATAGCGATATAATCGAGCCCATGCGCCTTGTTGCGATGTGTGCCCTCACGCTTCTTCCTCTGCTCGCCCAGGATAATTCGGACAAAGCCAAGCAGGACAAAGGAAAGCGTCCGCCCGCCAGCCCCACCAACCTGAAAGTGCTGAAGGTCTCCAGTGGCTCCGAAGTCGGCCAGATCATGCGGACGTTCACCACCGGGCTCGGCGTCCAATGCGTCTACTGTCACGTGCAGGGAAACTTCGCCAGTGACGAGAATCCGAAGAAGGACGTCGCCCGTCGCATGATCACCATGACGCAGCAAATCAATGGAGACTTCCCAGGCGACAAAATGGTGGTTTCCTGCTATACGTGCCATCGCGGGGAAGGGGAGCCCAAAACTGCGCCCGAACCGAAGCCCGCACAAAACTGAGATCTAATTGCGATTTGCGGCTGGGTTCGCCGTGGCCAGCGGCGTGATCCCGCTGGCGGCAAGGCTCCGGTTAAACGCCGGGATGTCTTTCCCCATCAATGCTTGGTATTCGGCCCTGGCGGCGGATAGGTCCTTTTCGATCATGTCTGTCAGGCTCCAGGCGGTGTCGGTAGGCTTGTAATCGGCGCCTCCGGCCACATCTCCCGCCCCCGTGCCTACTTCCCCGTTCAGCCAGATCAGGTTGAAATATACCTTGTAGGCCGCGATAAAGTACTTATCGTCGCTGGTTGTCAGCGCCTTCGACACCAATTTGTACTCCACGCCTTGCATCTTCTGATCCATCTCCTGCACGGATTTCAGAAGCTCCGCCTTCGCTTTGTCCGACAGGAGCATCTTCTGGACGTCGTCGAGCTGCTTTCGCATCCATTCGATCTGGTTCACCATGTCCGACGTCGAGTTAATATCGTCGCGAATCCGGAGTTGCAGCTTCACTTGAGACTGCAGGTCCGCGTCGCTGCCGGTACTGCCTGGATCCCGCACGATTTCGAGCGGCTGTGTATACGATTCGCCGTCTACCGTGATCCGCACCTTGTAGGTCCCCGGTGCGGCCACTGGGCCCACCTGGGCCTGAGCCGCGCCCCAGTGCGTGATGGCGCGGGAATCCTGTCCGCGGAAGCGAGGTTCTTCGAAGATGTGCGGATTCTCGGGCGGAACCGTGCGCAGCGCGATCAGGCGCGGAGCGTCGTAGTGCAAATCCCAGGTCGCGCGATTCAGCCCAGGATGGCCAGGCGCGCCGCGCAGGTCCCGCACCACCTTGCCGTCGCTATCCAGAATTGCCGCCTGCACCGGACTCTTTGGCGCGTTCTTCAGTTGATAATTCACATACACGCGTCCGCCGCCCAGAATACGGATCGCCTCCCGCGGTTTGAAGAGCGAAACGGAGGTATCGGCACCGATGCCTTTGGCCATCTGCTCCAACGGCGTAATGTCGTCGAGAATGTAGATGCCGCGGCCATAGGTGGACACCACCAGGTCGTGGAATTGCTTTTGTACCACAGCCCAGGACACCGGCGCGGGAGGCAGACCGTTCTTCAAATTCGTCCAATGACCGCCGTCGTCGAGCGAGTAAAACAAGGCGTTGCCCGTACCCGCGAAAAGAAGCCCCTTGCAGTTCGGATCCTCGGCGACAACACGCACGTAGGAGAGTTGGTGGCTCGGTAGGCCGCCCGTGATTTTGGTCCAGGTGGCGCCGAAGTCCGTTGTCCTGTAGATGAATGGCTCGCGATTGTCCATCAGGTGATAGTCGACGGAAATATAGGCGGTGCCGGCGTCGAAAAAGGACGGCTGAATGCTGGTGATGGTCCCCCAGGGTGGCATGCTGGCGCTCTTCGTCATGTCGTTCCAGTGCGCGCCAGCGTCTTTTGTGTACCAGATCTTGCCGTCGTTCGTGCCGGCCCAGATCAGGCCTTTTTGCACCGGGGAGGGCGCGATCGCAAAGACCACCTCGCCGTAGAACTGGCCGAGATTGTCGCCCACGATACCGCCCGAAGGAGCGATGTACTTTGGGTCCTGAGTGGAAAGGTCCGGACTGATCACGCTCCAGCTTTGGCCGGCATTCGTGGTTCGAAAAACCACCTGGCACCCGTAGTAAACCGTGTTGTGATCGAAGGGATCGATGGCGAGGGGGGCAGTCCAGTGGCAGCGGTATTTCGTGTCGTTGGGAGGGGAATCGAGCGTGTGCAGCCACGGGCTCACTGAGCGGGCAAGCTTGGTTTTCGCGTCCCATCGCGTCACTTCGTCGCCATAGCAGGTGGCCCATACGATGTTCGGATCGGTTGGATCGGCGTACGTAAAGCCGGATTCACAGCCACCCATTCCCCGGTCCCAGCCGGGCTCGGCGGCGCGCCCGAATCCGCCGAAACCCACCTGCGCCGCGGGTCCGCGCATCGTGGTGTTGTCCTGCATGTTCGTATAGAAGTAATAGGGCACCTGGTTGTCGACAGACACGTGATACATCTGGCCGATGGGCAGCGTGACGCGGTTGAATCCTCGCCCGTGCGACGTGGTGATGCTCAGGCCGCCATCATGGGTGATGACGAAGCGGTCCGGATTGGTAGGATCCCACCAGATGTCGTGGTTATCGCCACCCCATTGCGTCGGCCGGAACGTTTCGCCGCCATCCAAGGATTGATGGAAAGAGCTATTAGACACAAAGACTTCATTCGCGTTGGCGGGAGAGACTGCAAGATGGATATAGTAACCCGCGCGGCCAATCAGCGCGCGATCCCAGTTCACCACCCGCCAGTTCGTGCCTCCGTCATCGGAGCGCCACATCGAGCCCTGGCCGGCGGTCTGAATGAGAGCATAGACCCGGTCGGAGTCGCTGGGCGCGACGGCAACGTCGATCTTTCCGAGCGGGGATTTCGGCAGGCCGGCGGCGGTAATGCGCTTCCATGTGGCGCCGCCGTCGCGGGAAGTGTAAACGCCGCTGCCCGGGCCGCCGCTCAGTTCTCCCCAGGTGTGCATTTCCACCTGCCAGGTTCCAGCGAAGAGCACACGCGAATTTTTCGCGTCCATGGCGAGCCCGCTGCACCCCGTATTTTCGTCGATGAACAGCACGCGATCCCAATGCTCCCCGCCATCGAGGGTGCGGTAGACGCCACGCTCCTGCTGCGGTCCCGTCATGCGCCCCAGCGCGCATGCGAAGGCGATATCGGGATTTGTGGGATGCAGGACAATGCGCCCGATGCGGCCGGTCTCATCGAGTCCGATGTGCTGCCAGGTTTTGCCCGCGTCGGTGGACTTGTACATGCCGTTGCCCATCACGTCGCTGTCGCGGATGGCCCAGGCTTCTCCGGTGCCCGCCCAGACGATGTTCGGATTTGACGGCGACACCGCCAGCGCGCCGATGGCAGCCACCGGTTCGCTGTCGAAGATCGGTGTCCAGCCGAATCCCCCGTCGACGGATTTAAAGATTCCGCCCGAAGCCGCTCCGGCGTAATAGGTGTTCACGTCTCCCGGCACGGCCGCGACCGATGCGACCCGGTTGCCGGCCAATGGACCGGCGAAGCGAAACTGGAATTGGTCCCGGTCGGCTGCCTGTCCGCCGCGCCGCTGCGCGGCCAGAGTCACAGCGCCGAGGAAAAATGCCGCAATAAAGAATCTTCGATACATGTTTGTACCCTTTCGCAGGTCTGCCACGACGTATTTTACCGGTCAAGTTTCGTAAGGGAAGTGTAGTAAGGATCGATAGCATCGGTCAACAAGGACCGTGTCTGCGCGAAGCGGATTCTGGCGACCCGTCAGGCCGGGATCGAGCCGCGCTTAATGATCTGTGTCATCACTGCGGTGAACGTGTCGATCTCTTCGAGCGTGGTATACACGTTTGGCGTGATGCGCAGGCCCTGATATTCGCCCGGAGTGACGATCGCGACCGTCCAGATGCGGTGTTTCTCCCAAAGATATTTCGACAGGGCGGGAGCGTCGATCTTATCGATACTGATGAAGCCAATGGCGCACGACTGCTCCGGATCCTCGCTGTTCAGGATTTTCACCCCCGGCAGCTCCCGCAAAGGATTGGACCAGCGCTTGCGAAGATAGCGAAAACGCTCGGCTTTACGCTCCGGTCCGATGCTTTCGTGGAAGTTGATCGCTTCGGTGATCGCGTTGCGCTGCGATGCCGGATGCGTGCCGATTTCCTCAAATTTGCGGATGTTGTTTTGCATCGAATCGGGCGCGGCCATCATCGGCCAGATCGTCGGAATCTTGTCCTTCCGGACATACAGCATTCCCGTACCGATGGGCGCCAGAACCCATTTATGAAGCGATGTCCCGTAGTAATCGCAATCGAGGTCGGCATGCGTAAACGGGAACTGCGCGAACGCATGCGCGCCGTCGACGATGGTTTCAATGCCGCGGGCTCGCGCCATCTGACAAATCTTCTTTACCGGGAAAATCTGGCCGGTGCGATTCGTGACGTGGCAGATGTGGATGACCTTGGTCCGCGGAGTGATGGCGTCTTCAAATATCTTCACCAGATAGTCCATGCTCGGCGGCGGCACGGGGAAGGTGAGCTGCTTCAGCTTGATGCCGTCCCGCATCTCGCGCTGCTGCCAGGTCGTGATCATGCGGGGGTAATCCTGATTGGTGGTGATGACCTCATCGCCGGCCTTCAGGTGCATGCCCAGCTGGATAATTTCATTCGCCTCGCTGGCATTGCGAGTGATGGCGATTTCCTCGGGGTCCGCGCCAAACATGCGGGCCAGGCGGCGGCGCACGGTCTCTACTCCTGGGTCCAGCACGTTCCACATGTAATAGGAGGGGCTGAGATTCTCCATCTCCAGATAGCGCACCTCGGTGTCCATGACGATCTTTGGAGCTGGGGCGACGCCTCCGTTGTTCAGGTTGATCATATTGCGATCCACCGTGAACGCGTGGCGGATGTTAAACCAGAAGTCTTCGTCGCGGGCTAAACTGTCAGCCGGCCGGCCAGCGACGGCGGAGACGGCGTCCTGGGCTCTGGCGAGTGAACTGGTCTGAAAGGCGGCAAAGAGGGAGGCGGAGGTTCCAAAAAAGCGGCGTCGGTCCATAATGCATGTTACTCCTTTTTCGGGACAAAGGGCCGGGCGGGTCGCCCGCGAAATCGCGAACTTCGGTGCCACAAACGCGGTAGTCTCTAGGAATGCCCAAACGCTTCGCGCTCCTCTTTGCAACGGTCACCGGCCTGACCTTGGCCCACCCGGTCTTCAACGCGAAAGACTACGGCGCGACGGGAATCAGGTCGCAGGACGCGCGCCCTGCCTTGCAGCAGGCGATCGAGGCGTGCGCCAAAGCGGGCGGAGGAACCGTTTACGTTGGCCCCGGCGAATACACCAGCGGGCAACTCCACTTGCGCTCTGGAGTGCGGCTTTATCTGGAAGCCGGAGCAACGATTTTTGCATCGTTGGACAGTACCCAGTTCGACCCTCCCCCGAAGTCCGCCCTGATCTCCGGCGAAGATTTGCACGATGTCGCGCTTGAAGGGCGCGGAACTCTTGACGGCCAGTCGACCTACGAATGGCGTCTGAACAGCATCACCGATTTCTACATCCTTTCCAACCAGCGCCAGATGGAGGCCGCCGGCAAGCCGCTGATGCGCCCATTCCCGCGCGGATTCCCCAGCGAAACCGTTTACCCGCGAATGGTGTTGCTCTTGCGCTGCACCGATGTCCGCGTGACGGGGTTGAAGTTCCTTCGTTCGCGTAGCTGGACCATCAATCCGTACGCCTGCAAGCGCCTGGTGATTGACAGCGTCTATATTTACTCCAGCCAGAAAGAAGGCGTGTGGGCTGACGGCATCGATCCTGACGGTTGCCAGGATGTCCGGATCTCCAACTCCACCATTGAGACCGGCGACGATGCTCTGGTTTTTTATTCCGCCGATATCTGGGGGCCTGCGCTGCCGGTGGAGAATGTCACGGTGACGAACTGCCGGCTGTCCTCGGCGTCGAGCGCGATCAAGTTTTGCGACGGAAATGCAAACGCGATCCGCCGCGTGAACATCGACAACGTGGTGATCTCCAATTCCAATCGGGGGATCGCGTTCATGGTGTTCGATGGCGGCATTGTGGAGGATGTGGTGATTTCGAACGTGACGATGGAGACCCGGCGGTTTGACTGGTTCTGGTGGGGTGACGGCGATCCACTGCATTTCAACATCAAGAGGCGGAGTGAAGTGGACGGAACCAAACGGGCGCAGGAACCTCCGGCCGGCACCATCCGGAACGTGACGATTCAGAATGTCATCGCGCACGGCAAAGGCGCTTCCGTGATCAACGGCCATCCCACAAGCTGGCTTCAGGGCGTCCGGTTGAACAACATCAGGCTGTTTCTATCGTCCGATCCCGGCGCTCCATACGAGCATACGGCGACTGCCCTGACCGTTCGCCAGGCCCGGGGCCTGCGGATGAGCAACGTGGACATCGATTGGGAAGAACCCCATGCCAGGAGCTGGGTGAATGGTTTGTCCCTGGAACAGGTGCGGGATGCCGTTCTGGACAGGGTGGAGGTGCATCCGGCGCCTGGCTCCAGATCCCAGCGCATTGTCTCGACGGATGCCAGCTACGCGGTTTGGCCTAAGTGAACCGAGGAACTCTCCTTGGCGGAGGAAAGAATCGGGCCGCGTTCCTTGCGTGGCTAAACGAGCGCCGCTATTTGCCCCCGCTCATGGCGTTCATCCTGGCCTGAACCTGAGTAAAGTTCTGTTCGATGAACGCCGCATTTTCCGGGGAGAGCGAGTCGGGATACTTCTTGATTGTCCCGTTCCGTTTCATGCCGACAGCCGTCACATCGGTGATCAGCGCGACGGTCACGATCATGAACTCACGGGGCTTGATGCCGGCGTCCTTCAAGTGCGCCATCGCGGCCGGACAGGCGTTCAGGCGCTTCTCGCTTTCATCCAGCGTCGCCGCGCCCGCGCCGTTCGTGCCGCATTTCTTTGCCGCGGGATCTGTGCTGATCGCCTTGAACGCCTGAACGCAGCGGTCGATGACATCCATATTGAGCCTGTAGTCGCGGATCTCTTTCTGGTCCGGAGGTGCGCTGCCGGATTGCGCCGCGGCGCACGCAGCCGCAACCAGGATGGTTTCCAGCAGGAGCGAGGCACGAGGGAAGATCATGCCGAGAGCATATCAGATCCTCCGCGACAAAATCATGTCATAATGTTTCATAAGGCTGAAGAAAGAAACATGACCAAGCGTATTCTTGCGATCTTCTGTCTGCTCGCGGCCCTGACGCTGCCCGCAATCGCCGCTACGAAGTCGCATCACAGCAGGCATGCGGCGTCCGGCGCGCGCCGCGGGCGAGCCTCGCGGAAATCGGTCAGGCCATCCACGCGCCGCCGGTCCAAATCGCCCGCCGCCCGCAAACGCGCCGGAAACACCCGCGCCGCCCGCGCGCGCCGTCACAAGTCTGTAAAACGGTAGCCGGAATTTCGCAACCTTTCCACCCTGGAATCCCTCTAAACTGAGATAGAGGACCCTATGATTCCTTCCACTCGTGTCGAAAACCGTCTTACTGAACTGGCGCATTTTGGCCAATCCGTCTGGCTCGATTTCATCCGCCGCGATCTGCTCACCTCGGGCGAACTGAAGCGCATGGTGGAGCAGGATGGCGTCGGCGGCGTCACCTCCAACCCGGCGATTTTTGAAAAAGCCATCGCCGGCAGCAACGACTACTCGGATTTCCTGGCCGAATTGCAGAAGGATCCTGCCCTCGACGCCAAGGCCATCTACGAGCGCATTGCCATTCGGGATATTCAGGACGCGGCCGATGTGCTGCGCCCCGTCTACAGCCGCACCAACGCCCGGGACGGCTACGTCAGCCTGGAAGTGTCGCCATTTCTGGCCAACGAAACGCAGGGGACTCTCGATGAGGCGCGGCGGCTGTGGAGGGCGGTCGATCGTCCCAACCTGATGATCAAGATCCCCGGCACCGCGGCCGGTCTTCCCGCCATTGAGGCGGCCATCGCGGACGGGATCAACGTCAATGTAACGCTGCTGTTCTCGACGGAAGTTTATGCCGAGGTTGCGCGCGCTTACATCCGGGGCCTGGAGAAATGCGGCCATCCGTCGCGCGTGGCCAGCGTCGCCAGTTTCTTCGTGAGCCGCATCGATACGGCCATCGACGGCTACATCAAGGGCGATCCGTCGCTGGAATCCCTGAGCGGCAAAGTGGCCATCGCCAACGCGAAGCTGGCGTATCAAAAGTATCTGGAGATCTTCTCCGGTCCACAGTGGGAAGCCTTGGAAGCGAAAGGTGCGATGACGCAGCGCGTGCTGTGGGCCAGCACCTCCACCAAGAGCGCCAAGATGCGCGACGTCGTCTACGTGGAGGAGTTAATCGGCCCGGATACGGTGAACACCATTCCTCCGGCGACGCTTGATGCTTTCCGCGATCATGGCGAAGCGCGCGCCTCGCTTGAATCGGGCATCGAAGAAGCCGGGGACGTGATGGCGAAGCTCGCTGCCGCGGGCATTTCCATCGGGAAGGTCACCTCCGATCTGGTCGCGCAGGGCGTCAAGCTCTTCGCCGAGCCATTCGACAAGCTGCTGAATACGGTTGACCCGAAGTGCAAGCTTGCCGTGGCGCCTGTCAATCCCATGACGTACTCGCTCGGATTCGAGGAGGCGTCCGCCCTCAAGGATGCTCTGGAGGAGTGGAGCATCGCCGGCAAGACGCGCCGCCTGTGGGCGAAGGATGCGTCCATCTGGACCGGTTCCGATGAAGCGAACTGGCTGGGCTGGATGACCATCGCCGATGCTCAGCTTCAGAATCGCGAGCAATTTGCGAAAATCGCCGCCGATGTGAAGGCCGGCGGATTCACCGATATCCTGCTGCTCGGCATGGGCGGATCCAGCCTGTGCGTGGAGGTGCTGAAGCTGTCCTTCGGCAATCAGACTGGCTTCCCCAAAGTCCACGTGCTCGATTCCACCGATCCGGCGCAGATCCGCGCCATCGAGTCGCAAATCGATGTCTCGAAGACTCTGTTTATTGTCTCCAGCAAATCCGGCTCGACCCTGGAGCCGAATATCTTCAAGCAATATTTCTTCGAGCGCTCGGGCCGCGACGGCAGCCGCTTCTTCGCGATCACCGATCCGGGCTCGAAAATGCAGCATGTGGCCGAAGGCGACAAGTTCCGGGGGATTTTCTTCGGACTCGCCTCCATCGGCGGACGCTACTCGGCGCTCTCGGATTTTGGCATGGTGCCCGGCGCGGCGATGGGTATCGACACGGCGAAGTTCCTGGAAGGCGCATCGAACATGGCGCTGGCCTGTTCTTCCTGCGCGCCGGCGGAGAAAAATCCCGGCGTCCTTCTCGGCGTGCTGCTCGGCACCCTCGCCAAGGAAGGCCGCGACAAGGTGACCATCGTTGCTTCCCCGGGGATTCACGATCTGGGCGCGTGGCTGGAGCAGTTGCTCGCCGAATCGACCGGCAAGGATGGTAAGGGGCTGATTCCCGTCGATCGCGAGGCGCTCGGCGCGCCCGCCGTCTATGGTAAGGACCGCGTATTCGTCTATCTGCGGCTGGATTCGGCGCCGGATGCGGCCCAGGACGAAGCGGTTGAGAAACTGTCCGAAGCAGGGCAGCCTGTGGTGCGCATCACGCTCCACAGCGCTTACGATCTGGGGCAGGAATTTTTCCGCTGGGAGGTTGCGACGGCGGTGGCCGGATCCATTCTTGGCATCAACGCGTTCAATCAACCGGATGTGGAGGCGAGCAAAATCGCCACCCGCAGGCTCACCACGGAGTTTGAGGAAAAAGGGTCGCTGCCGGCGGAAGCGCCCGCGCTGGTGGAGGACGGCGTATCCCTTTTTGGCGCAACCAAGGCAGCGACTCTCGAAGCGGCGTTGCGCGAGCACCTCAACACGCTGAAGGCGGGCGATTATTTCGCGCTGCTCGGCTACATCCAGATGAACGAAGAGAACGAGGCGGCGCTGCAGGCGATCCGCACGTCCGTGCGCGACACCCGGCGCGTGGCCACGTGCCTCGGCTTCGGTCCGCGCTTCCTGCATTCCACCGGGCAGGCGTACAAAGGTGGACCGAATACCGGCGTTTTCTTACAGATCACTGCGGATGATCCGGCCGATCTTGCGGTTCCCGGCCAGAAATACACCTTCGGCGTGGTGAAGGCGGCGCAGGCTCGCGGCGATTTGCAGGTGCTCACCGAACGCGGACGCCGCGCATTGCGGATTCACTTGGGCGGCGATGTGCGCACCGGCCTGGCAAAACTGGCTTCGGCGATGGGCCGCGCGCTACAATAGAGTTTCCCACGCGAGAGCCGGTAGCTCAGTTGGTAGAGCATCGCACTTTTAATGCGGTGGTCGCGGGTTCGAGCCCCGCCCGGCTCACCACCTATTTTCGGATACACTTGGGCGATGCCCTTTGCTCGATTTGCCTGTTTATCTACAGCTTCCATCTATTTTGCCCTTCTCTCCGTCCCCGCCTCCGCTCAGGTCACGCTGGAAACAAGTAATCAGAGTGTCACTCTGACCGGTATCGGCGCCAACGTCCTTGGTTTAGGCCAAAGCGTCGTGACCTGGGGCTCCTGCGCGTATGACGGAACCAATACCGTCTGCACCGTTTCGGGTCCGTTCACCGGCCTCGCCAGCGGAGGAACCTATAATTTTGTGCTCACATACCCCGGAAACGGCCCATCGCCGCTCAACGCCATTTCCGATACGCCTGGAAATAACTATACGTACTTTGCTTTGAGCAAAGGCTCGTTCACCACAAGCCTGACCGAAACCAACGGCTCCACCTACAGGTTTTATGACCTGAGTTTCTTTTACGCTTTTTTGAGTAACGCAGTCTGTACCCCGGCAGGCCAGTCCTGCTCTGTCGGACAAGTAGGGCTGACGCCCGGCGCAACCATCACCGGACCCGTGAGCGGCACGTGGACCACGATGCCCGTCATTCGCGCTTCGCAGGGCGTCATCAGCGCGGGTGCCTTTGGCGCATTTCCGTCCGTCGCGCCGGGCAGTTGGATGGAGATCTACGGCACCAACCTCGCGACGACGCTGAACCAGAGCTGGGCCGCCTCGGATTTCAACGGCAACCTCGCGCCCACCGCTTTGGGAGGCACCACGGTCACCATCGGAGGCCTGCCCGCCTACGTCAACTATGTGAGTCCAGGGCAAGTGAACGCCCAGGTGCCGTCCGGGGTCAAGCCTGGAACGCAGCCAGTGGTCGTGACAACAGCGGGGGGAACCAGCGCGGCCTACAATATCACAGTGAATCCCACGCAGCCAGGATTCCTCGCGCCTTCATCGTTCGCCATCAACGGTCAGCAATATGTGGTTGCCCTGCTTTCCGGGACGCTCACCTATATTTTCCCCGTGAACATTTCCGGCGTCAGTACCGCGCGGGTGAAACCGGGCCAGAGCATTACGCTGTACGGAGTCGGCTTCGGGCCAGTGACGCCGGACACTCCAGCCGGCCAGATCGTCTCCGGGACCAACGACCTGACGTCGTTCACCGCCTCCTTCGCCGGAACTCCCGCTGTCGTGACCTATAAGGGATTGGCCCCCGGTTATGTCGGACTGTATCAGTTCAATATCACGGTGCCGAATATCGCCGCCAGCGACACGGTCCCCTTCACGTTCACGCTCGATGGCGCGGGCGGTTCGCAGACCATGGTCATCTCGGTAGGCAACTAGCGGAGCGCAAGGGGTGGGCGGACCCCGAGTCCGCCGCCCCCGGCTTGCCTTCGCGCAGCTTTATAGGTCCAGTTCCGCCCGCGTTTGAAGGAAATTCACGACGTCGGAGCGAGACAGCAGGCCCTTCAGTTCTCCATTCGAAACAACGGGAATTTGGTTTAAATCCTCCGCCGCCATCAGCTCCAGGGCTCTTTCTAAAGGCGCATCGGGTGCAATCGCGCGGACCTCCTCAATGGGGCGCATCACTTCGTCCACCGTGGTGAAAGGCCATCGAGGGCGGGGAATCGGGCTCACTTCGCGAGGCGTGATTAAGCCCGCCAACGCTCCCTTCTCGAGCACAACGAAACAGCGCTTCCCCGTCCGCAGCAGCTCGTGATCCACGAAGTTTTCCAGGTTCAGGTGTCCGTCCGCCGCCGGGCAATCGCGCGACATCACGTCGGCGACGCGCACGCCGTCCATTGACCGCTTCAACGTCGCTTGCATTCGGCTCTCCCCGGCGGCCTGCAACAGGAACCAGCCGATGAACGCGATCCAGATGCCGCTGAAGCCTCCTCCGGCGAGGTAATCGGCGATGCCTGCCAGAATGAACAGCGCCGCGATGCCTTGCCCGGCGCGCGACGCGACGCGGGTGGCATGCTCTGGATCGCCTGTCCGCCACCAGATGATCGCCCGCAGGATCCGGCCGCCGTCCAGAGGATATCCCGGCACCAGGTTGAAAACGGCCAGCCCCAGGTTGATGTAGCCGAGCCAGGAAAGCATCGCTGTCACGGCATGCCAGGCCGCCGGGACGATTCTTACTGTGCCAAGACACACCGCGCCGATCACGGCGCTCGTCAGCGGACCTACGAACGTCATCCAGAACTCGGTTTTGGCGCTGGCTGCCTCCTTGGCGATCTGTGAGACGCCGCCCAGGGCAAACAACGTGATCTCCTTCACCGGCATGCCGCTCGCTCTCGCCACCAGCGAATGGGCCAACTCGTGTAAGAGAAGGGAAAAGAAGAAAAGGATTGCCGTCGCGATACCGAGGCCCACTACCAATTCCTTGCTCCAGGCCGGATTCGCCGCGCGAAACTGGTTTGAAAGGGAAAGGGTGATCAATGCGGCAATCAAAAACCAACTCAAATGTAGTCCGATCTTGATTCCGAAGATCTTGCCAAGCTGTATGTGGGATCGCATTGGGTCCTTACGCATCCTTCTGCGCGTCAAAAACCACAGGTGCTGCGCCATTTCTGCGCACAGTCACCCACTCCGTGAACACCGGGTGGACGCGCAATACAAGTATCGCGTTTCGTTCACCTTAGAAGCGAAGCACGGCGTTGGCTGCGGAATGACTCGGCATCATTTCCCGAGGGAGCACGCAGGCGTCCCCATGATGGAGCAACGTTTGCACGATTGCCAGGTTCAGCAGGTCCTCGTTTTCCCAACTCTGATAATCGCCCCATTCAAAGGAGCCAATTTTTCGCGCCCCTTCGTTCACGTAGATGCGGCTGACCTTCCCCTCGAATGCGGCCGCAAGAATCGTGTCGAAGTCGCTGCTAAACCGGGCCGGATCGAAGTGTTCCCGGGCATCTCTCAGCACTGCGGCGTGCCGCTCGTTGCTCTCCTCGCGCAGAACAGCCAATGCCTGCTGCAATAGTCCATGGTGCCGAAGCCCCGGATCCAGGCTCCCGGCGATCCCGTGTTTCGCGAGATTCCGATAGGTGTTCACGGCGCGATACTTTGCCATATCCTCCTGTGTTCCCGCCAGGATGAGAGGCACCTCTCCGTCGCGCAGCCATTCGTGCACCCCCCGGTCCACGTGCTTATAGTAGTCCGCCAGGTAAGCCGCGTCGCGATCGGAGCCGGTCCCAAAGCGCACCCGCCGCATCGAGCCTAGCGAGCTTCCAGATGAAGAGCGGTTCTCCAGGTCGTGATCGGGAAAATCCATGTCCAAAGCTTCCTTCAGGGTGGCCGGTACGCCGGCGGGCAACGAAACCGTCTGCAGCTCCAGCCCCTCGCATCGCAGAACGTTAACGCCTGTTTTGCGAAGAACCAGCAGGTAGAACACATTCGGGCGATCCAACTCATCGGCCAGTTTCCGGATCGCAAAGCAGCTTCCCAGGTTGCAGGAAGCGGGTAGCGGCTGCGTCAACGGGAAGTCTTCAAACACCGTGGGAGAACACAGAATGGCTCTTCCTCGATGGGTGCCGGCTTCCAGGCTAGGCTCCGCAAGCAGGCTTTGCAGTGGCTGCATGAAGCGCGATACCACCGGCGGTGGAATGTGTCTCTGGTCGAAGGCCCTCGCGAATTGTTCCACATAAGCCTTCAAAAGTGACGCGGGCGAGCCGCCCGGTTCCCCGGGATGGTAGGGCGCGAAGAGAATCGTGGCGCATGGCCCGGGCGGGCGGAGTATGGCGCGAATTGCACCGAGTTGGAAGGTCTCCATGGTTGAGGCATTTGTGGCTTTCATAATCATCCTCCTGATTCATCACCTCACCTTTTGTCGATGCACGCGGTCTTCCATCGCCGGACATTGCTAGAATAAATGGGACTTTCGCCCCCATGGACGCCAGAAGCAAGACAATTTCGCGTGGGCGCAGGCTGGAATACTTCACCGTTGCCTACAACGCCCTGGAAGGGCTGGTATCGATCGCCGCCGGGCTGATGGCGGGTTCCATTTCATTGGTCGGATTTGGACTCGATAGCGCCATTGAGATGACCTCAGGCGCGGCTTTGCTCTGGAGGCTTCGTCACGACGGCAGGGATGGCGCGGACCGGGCGGCGTTGCGTGTCGTCGGCTGTTGTTTTGCCGCTCTCGGCCTGTATGTCGCTTTTGAGTCGGTTTCGGCGTTGATTCTGCATAAGGCGCCGGAGAAAAGTGTTGCCGGCATCGCCGTTACCGCCGCTTCGGTCGTGGTGATGCCCCTGCTGGCCAGGGCCAAGCGGCGCGTTGCGCGCGGCATGGGCAGCGCGGCCATGATGGCGGATTCCCGGCAATCCGGCCTTTGCGCGTACCTCTCCGCGATTGTATTGGCGGGACTTCTGCTGAATGCCCTTCTCGGGTGGTGGTGGGCGGACCCTGTGGCAGGGCTGGCCATGGTCCCCATTATCTTGAAAGAGGGGATTGACGGAATCCGCGCGAAGGGCTGCGGGTGCCACGCGTAGCGATCCCCCGGGAGATCGCGCCGGGTCACTATAATTGCCTCATGAGAAAAAGTTTTGCGGTCGCGTTCTTGATGCTCCTGCCGGCGGTCGTGTTTGCGCAGCGGGGCAGGGGCCGAGGCAGCGACGCTGCCCCAGTCGTGCTAAAGCCGGCCCGCGTATTCGACGGTGAGGCGATGCACGAGGGCTGGATGGTGCTGGTGAAGGGCGACCGCATCCAGGCCGCCGGGCCCAGCGTCGACGCGGCCGGCGCAGCCACGATCGATCTTCCCGGCCTCACGCTGATGCCCGGGATGGTGGAGGGCCACTCCCACATCCTGCTGCACGCCTACAACGAGACGCCCTGGAACGATCAGGTGGCGCATGAGGGCCTGGCGCTTCGCGCGGCCCGCGCGGTGAATCATCTGCACGCGACCCTGATGGCCGGTTTTACCACGATCCGCGATCTGGGCACCGAGGGCGCTGGCTATGCCGACGTCGAGCTGAAGCAGGCCGTCAATCAGGGCATCGTGCCCGGGCCGCGCGTACTGGCGTCCACACGGGCCATCGTCGCAACCGGCAGCTACGCTCCCAAGGGATTTGCCCTCGAATGGCGCGTGCCGCAAGGGGCCGAGGAGGCCGACGGTGTCGATTCGTTGATCCGCGTCGTGCGGGACCAGATCGGCCACGGCGCGGACTGGATCAAACTCTATGGCGATTACCGCTGGGGTCCCCATCCGGGATCCAGCCCGACGTTTTCCTTGGATGAGATGAAGCTTGCGGTGGAGACCGCGCGGAATGCAGGCGTCCCCGTAGCTGTTCACACCAGCACGCCGGAGGGCATGCGCCGGGCGATCCTGGCCGGCGCCGAAACCATCGAACACGGCGACGCCGGAACCCCCGCCACATGGAAGCTGATGGTGGAGCATCACGTGGCCCTGTGCCCGACGCTCGCCGCCGGCGACGCCGTTACGCAGTACGCCGGCTGGAAGAAGGGCGATCCGGAGCCCCCGGGCCTCGTACGAAAGCGCGCCAGCTTCAAAGCCGCGCTCGACGCGGGCGTCACAATCTTGAGCGGCAGCGACGTGGGCGTATTTCCGCATGGCGACAACGCGCGTGAGATTGAAATGATGGTGGATTACGGCATGCCGTCCGTGGAGGCGTTAAAAGCGGCGACGTCCGTCGCGGGCCGCGTGCTCCACATGGACATCGGCGAAGTGAAGCAGGGCATGCTCGCCGATCTGATCGCCGTGGACGGCAATCCGATAAGCGATATTTCCGCCATCCGCAAGGTAAAGTTCGTGATGAAGGGCGGCGCGGTCCAGAAGTAGCGCAAAGACTCTGATGTGCGGCTTTATACGGCGGTCAAGAGGCCTTAGCGCGCCTTCACCCAATCCTCGTCGATGTGGACGTGCTTGATGGACTTGCCTTCCGGCACGAAGTAGCTGTACGTGATCTGAATGGTCCCGTCGTTTGCCTGAACCACCGAAGGATAGTGATACTGGCTGTTGATCTTCTTCGCCGGGTCCCCGTCCAGATGCCTGCGCCACTTCCACGTCGCGCCTTCGTCATCCGAGATCGCCGCCACCAGCGAATAGCGGCCCGCTTCCAGATCGTTATAGACCATCAGCCAATCGCCGTTCCGTAGCGCGATCACTTCCAGGCTCGTGCCGGGGTTCAGGATTTCGGTGTCGACGGCGGTGGTCCAGGAAACGCCGTCGTCCTTCGAATAACTGATGTGCGCGCGTTTCGGTGGCGGGCCGTTATCGCGAAGATACGCCACCAGGGTCCCGTCCTTTTTGCGTACAACCGACGGTTGGATGCAGCCGTGCCCGGCGATCGGCTGGCTGGCCGTCCAGTTGTACCCTCCATCGTCGCTGATGGCAATGATGCCGAAGGAAAATCCGTCCGAGTACATCGGAACCAGAATGCGGCCCGAAGGAAGCTCCAACGGGTGCGTCCGCGTGAACCATCCCATGCGCGAAAAATACATGTCTTCGGAGTGTTCGATGATTTTCTTGGCGTAGTCGCCGGCGCGGCCATCCTTGCCGAGGTCTTTTTCATAAACCTCGCGCGTCTTCGCGGCGATATCCTTGGGGATCAGGATGATGTTGTCCTGATGCTCCCATTTGGGCGGACCAGAGGCCTGCTGATAATCCGTGGAGATGCGGTATTTCATCAGCGCGCTCTCCCATTGATGCGCGATGATCACCGGCCAGAGGAAAAACAGCCTCTGCCGCGAGTCGATGAACATCGTGGGATTGGTGTCGGGAAAGCCCGGCGTATCTGCCATCAGAAAGGGCTCGCTCCACTTGCCGGTAGCCTTGCTCCAGCGCGCGCCCAGGATCTTCACGTCGTCCGCGGTGCGCTCGCCCGATCCGTGGAACCAGCAGACCAGCAGGTCTCCGTTGGGCAGTTCGACCACCGAAGACGAATGGTTATGCCAGGATTCGAGCGGAAAAATCAGCTCGGATTGATAGAGCGGCGCGGCACAAGCGCAACCGGCCGCCAGGAGAAAAGCAAGAAGCCGGAGCTTCATTTTTCCGCCCAATAGAGGGGATGGCCGACGTACGTTTCATTTTCCAGGTTCGCGAGAATCGCGCGGCGGACTTCGAGAATATCCACCTCGCCCTGCTTCTGATACAACACCTTGCCGCCGGGCGCGATCACCATGGTGAACGGAACGCCCGCTTCCCAGTGCGGATCGAAGGCGGCTTGCAGGCCGTAGGTGTCCTCGGTCGCGAACATCAAATTGCGGCTGGAGGCATGTTGCGCCTGGAGTGTCTTCATGACGCCGTTCTTTTCATCTGGCAGATTGGCGGCGACGGTCACCAGATCGAAGTTGCGGCGGCGGAACATGCGCCAGGTGTTCTCGATGTCCGGAAATTCACTGAGGCACGGGCCGCACCAGGTGGCCCAGAAGTTGATCAACAGCACTTTCTCGGTGGGATTGGTGCGCAGCTTCTTCAGATCCTCGGCCGTGGCCATCTGGAGCGTCACCGGCTCGGCTTCAATCTTCTTGGTCTCTTCCATCTGGCTGTCGATCTTCGATTTCCATTTCGTCGAACAGCCGAACGCGGGCGTGTGGGCCACCGGCACGGGCTTTCCTGCGAGCAGCGCTTCCAAAGCGTTTCGCGCATCCTGCGACTTCACCAGAGACGCGCGCTGGCTATCGTCCACCCGGCCTTCATAGCGCAGCTTTCGCGCCTGATCGAAGATAAAAACGTGCGGCGTAGCCTTCGGCCCGTAGGCGCGCGAAACCTCCTGCGTGTCGCCGTCATATAAATAGGGGAAATTGAAGTGCCGGTACGCCGCGCGGACTTTCATCTCCTCGAAGCTGTCGCTGACGTCGGTGTAGCCTAACTCCGATAAACGGATCGCCTGCGGATCGTTCGGCTCGATGGCGGCGAACGCCACGCCGCGCGATTGGAAATCGTCCACCAGCTTCTTGATCCGCGTCTCATAAAGCTGTGCCGTCGGGCAGTGATTGCAGGTAAACACCACCGCCAGCACCCGGGCCTTCGAATACTCCGCCAGCGTGTGCGTCTTGCCATCGATCCCCAGCAAGGAAAAAGCCGGCGCAGCGGACCCAATGGCCAGCGTAGGATGCTCATCCTCGGCGGCCCAAACCGGAAACGAGCACAACATCAGAGCGAGCGTGCGGCAGAGCATGAAATGCAGTCTATCAAAGCCGCACGCGATGGGAGCCTGCCGGCATGGCGCGAGCTTCAGCTTGCCGCAT
>JBBIVT010000019.1:40295-52988 GCA_037439565.1 Acidobacteriota bacterium
ACCCGCTTCAATGCGTCCTTGGCATGCGGATCGGTGGTCATCCGATAGTCGCCGGTACCCGTTTTATCCACAAACTCGATAATGATGTTTGTCCCGACCCCTTCGATGTACTTGTACCTCCATTGCTCGAACGGATAGGTCATCGTATCGCCGCCGCCTTCGATGGGCGGACGCGTGTATTTCCCGCCTGACGGATGGGACTCGATCTCATCCGGAGGCCCATACTGAATATAAATCCGTCCGCGATCCGTCTTCCAACCAGGCCCGCTCTTGGTCTTGAAACGATCATCCGCGTAGGCGACGCGCCGGTAGTGTTCCTTCTTAAACGGATTGTCCGCCGACCCCGGCACTGGATTGCGCCGATCCCAGAACTGTTCGATGAATTTCTTGCGCTCGTCATCCGTCTTCAATGCCGCGAACGCTTGCTTTTCCTTCGCCGTGATGATGTATACCACCTCTTCATCGAGCCATTTCTGATACGGCGACACGACGGGTTTCGCCGCCTGCGGCGCGGGCCATGCCGCCAGCGCGACGGCGAACGTCACCGCCAGGATTGCCGCCGGAATGGCTGGAGCCACGCGAGGCCCTTCGCCATGATCCAGCAAACGTCGAATGCGTTTCACCACACTACCTCCCGTGGCGGCCAGAGCCGCCTGTTGAATCCGAGTCTCCGCCAGCGCCGCCAATGCCGACGCATATCCATGCGCGTCGCCCTGCGTCGCCACCACCAGATCGTCGCAGCAGTTCTCGCGCTCCGTGCGGATGACGCGCGAAATCCACCATGCAGCAGGATGATAAAAGAGCAGCCCTTCCAAGAACGTCTGCAGCAGGTTTACCAGATAGTCTCCGCGGCGGATATGCGCCAATTCGTGCAGAAGAATGGCCTCCATCTGATCGACCGGCAGCCCGGCGAGCAGTCCAAGAGGCACCAGAATCACCGGCTTGGCGTAGCCGATCACCACCGGAACGTCCGTGAGGCAGGATTCCAGCAGCGCGACGCCGCGGGTCATGCGTAAACGCCCGCGCAGCGCATCCATCCGCGCGATCCATGCGCCGGGCGCGCGGCAGACGCCCACTCGCCGCATTTTCGACGCCGCCAGCCAGGAAGCGATCCAGCGGAGTTGGAATAAGATCACGCCCATCAGCCAGACCGGCGCGAGCCAGGGCAACAGATTCGCGAATTGCCAGGGGCTCCCTTGCGCGCCCGCGCCGGACGGGGGCAGGGCAATCTCCGGGAATTGGATCCGCGCCGCGGCGGCCGACGGTTGTTCCGGAAGCACTCGCCAGAACGTAAACGCGAACGCCGCCGCCAGCGCCAGCATCGCCGCGCATGCGGCCCAATACCGGACGCGCGCCGATCGCGTCAGGGCAAGAACCAGCGCCAACGCCAGCGCGGCCGCCACTCCTTCCCATAACGAATGAATCAGCGTCCACCCGAGCGCTTTCGCCGCTGCGCTCCGCACAAATTCGTTCATCGCGCCCTCCCTTCGTAATCGTCGAGCAGCGCGCGCAGCTCGGCCAGCTCTTCCTTTGAGGCTCTGCGCGACGCCAGCGCGCCCATCATGAGGCTTTTCGCCGAACCTTCGAAGGCGCGGCGCAAAATGTCGCCTGCCAGTTGCTTCTGCGTCCACTCGCGCGGACGCGACGGTTTATAGACGTGCGCCCGCTGACTGTCTTCGCGCAAAAGAAGGCCCTTTTCGGCCATCACCTGCATCTGTTTCAGGATGGTGGTGTATTGCGTGGGTTTCCGCGCGGCGATGATCTCATGCACGTCGCGGACCGTGGACGGTCCGCGGCTCCACAGGACGGTGAGGATTTCGAGCTCGGCTTCGGTGGGTCTGGGAGGGTGCTCCATAACGTACGACGATCATACTACGAAGGCCGTCGTACGTCAAGAGGGAAAGAGCCCCACCCTCATGCTGGGTGGGGCTCAAACCTTACGCGAGTTTCTGACTCAGGACACTAGTTATAGCTCGGACTGATGCTGGAGGACACACCGGCGAGGGCCAGACCGAAGTCCAGGCCGGAGGCAGAGAAGGGCACAGGGGCTGTAACGTTCTCGAGCCCCAGGCTTCCGGTGCTGCTGCTCGGCGGCAGCGCCAGCAGCACATAGGAGGGCACCGTGAAGGTGAGCGCGCTCTGGGGAGCGTAACAGACGAAGCTGGCCGAGGCTGTGCCCGACGAGGAGCCACCCACGATCCATACATACGATCCAGAGGCGCCTCCGCTCCAGTTCACCGTCTGCCCGGCGGCGCGCGTCACCGCGCTGATGGAACCGGAGTTGGTCCAAACCATCGGATTGGTATAGGAAACCGACGCCGTGAACGCGCCCACCTGGGATCCGCCTGTGCCATTAAACGTGTAACTGCCGCCGGACGCGGGAATGAAACCGCTGGGCAATTGCGCGAAATACCCGCCCGGAACCTGCGGGAACGATTGCAGCGTCTGCGTACCGGTTGGTCCCGTCACGGAAATCGTTCCCGCGTCCAGGCCCGTGGAAGTGCTCGATCCGCCGTTCAGCCCCGTGCTCACCGTGCAGCTTCCGATGGAGGTGATCCCGGAAACGTTCGCCGAAGTGACCGTCTGCACGTTATGGAACTGCGCGTCGGCCACCGAATCCACCTTCCCTGGAGAAGTTGCCTGGAGGACGAGAAGCGAGCCCGAATTGTAGTTGGACTTGCCCGCCAGGTTCGTGATGGTGTTCCCGTTCGCGCCCGTCACCGCGTCCGTGCAGACGCCTCCGCCCACCGCGACGGGCAGCGTCACGGTGTTGCTGACGATGTTACCGCTCACCGCGACCACCGAGACGCCGCAGCCCGGCGCGACGTTGGCCGGAATGGTGAGATTGATCTGGTTGACTCCGGGATAAACCGACCTGCCCGCATAAAGCGGCGTCACCTGGATGCCGCCAATGTAAAACGTGGGCGCATTCGCGACCGCGTGCGGCGTCGACGTGTTCATGGTGTCGCTATCGCCCGTATTGCCCAGGCCCGAGCCCCACAGCACGACCGTGGTTCCCGGAGGGATCGAGTTGGTGTAGTTGTACAGCGCGCCGGTGACCGGATCGGTGGCGACGCCCAGGCCATCGCCAGTTCCGTAATAGGTATCCAGGCCAAGCGCGGCGGTCAGCACCGTGATCGGCGAGCTTGCCGTCGCGCCATTATAGGTCAACGTCAGCGTTCCGGTACCCGCGGGGATATTCGACGGCAGCACCGCCGCGATCTGCGTAGCGATCGCGTAATATATCGGCGCGCTGGCAGTGACGCCGCCGACGGTCACGGAGATGCTCGCGCCGTTCCAGGACGTCGGAATGCCCTTGCCTGGGTCGTTGAGCGCGGAAACCGTGGTCGCGCTCGCCATGCCGGAGCCTTTGATGATGAACAGGGATCCGGGCGCAATGCCGTAATTTGGCAGTCCGGGCACCAGATAGCTGTAGTTGTTCTGGATCATCGTGATGGTTGGCGCGCCCGCCCCGCCACCGCCTCCGCCCGCCGCAAGCGAGGTGACCAGTATCTTTCCGAAATTGCCGGCGTTGTCTTTTGTGCCGATCACGTCATTCTGGGCCGGCGTGAATGCGGCCGCGGATCCTTGTGAACCGAAACCCTGCAAAATTGTCTGTGTGAGCTGGGAATAGCCTGCCGTGCCCGAAAAAACACCGGAGGTGAGCGTCGTCACGTCGAGCGCAAGCGCTGTTCCTACCGGCGTAAACTTCGTGCCATCCCACGCGAGATCCCCTCCCGAGCTCACGGCGGAGCCGGTCTCGAAATTGAAGGATTGGCCGGGATTTAACGTCGCCGTCCCTGCCGTCCCACTCGCAGTGATGTAGGTTGTGTACTGGAAGGTGATGCTATTGGCCGCCGTCGCCGCCAGCGGGAGCAGCAAAACCGCCGCCAACGCGATCCCGATTCTTGTCTTCGACATGGTGAATCCTCCTGGATGTCCAAATAATGCCATATCAGTATCGCAAGATCCCGCTTCGTTCCGGCTCATTGGTAGATCGCATCGATGACGAACACCACGCCCGCCGTGACCGATCCGGCGAGAATTCCGGCGGCGGAAAACGTCTGCGGCGTGGTCAGGTTCGCCACCTGAAGGCTGGCCGGCATCAGAAGGGCGGATACCGAACCTGGCGGCAAAGCCTCCAGCACGTAGACCGGGATGGTGAATTGACCCGCCGCCGCGGGCGCGTTGCAGGTGAAACTCGCGCTCACCGTGTCGGTGGACGAGGTGCCGGAAATCGACACGTAAGAGTCATTCGCGCCTCCCGTCCACGTGACGGTCTGCCCGTTGGCCCGCACCACGGTCGAAACCGCGCTCATGTTGGTCCAGCTCAGCGGGTTTGCATAAGAGATGGACGCGGTGAATTTGCCCACGCCCGGCCCTCCTGCCCCCGCGGCCAGCGAGATGCCGCAGCCGAGCGGGACCGATGCCGGGATCGTGAGGTTGATCTGATTCAATCCGGGGTATCCAGAGCCGCCCTGATAGCGAATCTGCGCCTGAACGCCTCCAATGTAGATGGTCAACGGCGCCTTAATCGCGTGCGGACTCGACGTCGTCACGGTGTCGCTGTCTTCCGGGTCCGCCCCCATTACTGTGAACTTATCATTTTGCGGAACGTTGCTGCCGCCCGATTCTCAAATTTACGACAATGGAACTTCATGTCCAACGATCAAACGTTCCGCATCGGCCTCGTGCAGATGTCCTGCTCGCTCGACCCGGACGAAAATCTTGCCAAGGCCGGGGCCAAGGTGCGCGAAGCCGCCTCGCGCGGCGCGCAGATCGTCTGTCTTCAGGAACTGTTCCGCGCTCAGTACTTCTGCCGCGAGGAAAATGCAGACTTATTTGATCTGGCCGAGCCGATCCCTGGGCCGTCCACCGTCGCGCTGGGGAAGGTTGCGCGGGAGTGCGGCGTGGTGGTGATCGCGTCGCTGTTCGAGAAGCGCGCGCAGGGCTTGTATCACAATACCGCCGCGATTCTCTCCACCACCGGCGAACTTCAGGGCATCTACCGCAAGATGCACATCCCGGACGATCCTCTCTATTTCGAAAAATACTACTTCACGCCCGGCGATCTGGGGTTTACCAATTTCGATACGCCGTTCGGGCGCATTGGGGTCTTGGTCTGCTGGGATCAGTGGTATCCGGAGGGCGCGCGCATTTCCGCTTTGGGCGGCGCGAACATTCTGTTTTATCCCACCGCCATCGGCTGGCATCCTTCGGAGAAGGCGCAGTATGGAGCCGCGCAGCTCGATGCCTGGAAGACCATCCAGCGGGCGCACGCCATCGCCAACGGAATTTACGTCGCCGCCGTAAATCGTGTCGGTTATGAAGGCCCACCGGATCGCGGCCTCGAGTTCTGGGGATCCTCGTTCGTGGCCGATCCGTTCGGCCAGGTGATTGCCCAGGCCTCGACGGATCGGGAAGAGATCCTGATCGTCGAATGCGACCCGCGCCGCTCCGATGAAGTGCGCCGCAACTGGCCCTTTCTGCGCGACCGCCGTATTGACGCCTACGGTCCCATCGTGAACCGCTGGCTGGGCAAATGAACGGGCGAATGAAGAAGCTGCGTATGCCGGCCGAATGGGAGCCGCATGAAGCCACCTGGCTCGCGTGGCCCCATGAGAAATCGGACTGGCCGGGCAAGTTCGCGCCGATCCCTTGGCTGTATGGAGAAATCGTGCGGCACCTGGCCCGCGTGGAGCGCGTGCGCATCCTGGTGGAGGATGAAGCCGCGGAGCGCGCCGTGCGGAAAATTCTCAAAACATGCCACGCGGATCTTGCGGCCGTCGAATTCTTTCACCACCCGACCAATCGAAGCTGGACGCGCGATTATTGCCCTCTGTTCGTCAGGAAGAACTCCGAGGTCGCCATCACGCACTGGCGCTTTAACGGCTGGGCCAAATACGGAAACTTCGAGCAGGATACGCATGTGCCGGAATTCATCGCCGGGAAATTGGGACTCGAACGGTTCGCGCCCGGAATCGTTCTCGAAGGCGGCAGCATCGACGTGAACGGCGCGGGCAAGCTGCTCACGACCGAGGAATGCCTTTTATCCGATGTCCAGGCGCGCAATCCCGGCCTGTCCAGGCGCGGCCTGGAGCGCGCCATGCGCGATTATCTCGGCGTGACGGAAGTAATCTGGCTGGGGCGGGGCATCGCCGGCGACGATACGCACGGCCACGTCGATGACCTCGCGCGATTCACTTCGGCGGATACGGTGGTCACCGTGGTTGAGCCTGATCCGTCCGACGAGAATCACGAGCCGCTCAAGGAAAATCTCGCTCGCCTCCGGGCTCGCAAGGACTTCAAGATCGCCACGCTGCCAATGCCGGAGCCGGTCTATTTCGCCGGCCAGCGTCTGCCCGCGAGCTACGCCAATTTCTATATCGCCAACGGAATCGTCCTTGCGCCCGTGTTCGGAGACGCCCATGACCGGGTGGCGTTGAATACGCTGGCGCGCCTGTTCCCGGGCCGGGAAGTCATCGGAATATACTGCCGCGATCTGGTGCTCGGCTTAGGCACGCTGCATTGCATGACGCAGCAGCAGCCTAGAAAATAAAGCTCAACCCGCCCCGCACAGCGCGCGGAGAATTGGTCAGCACTGCCTTCTGATCGTTGACCGTGATCGGAAGGTAGCCTTGCGCCAGCAGGTTGCGCAGCTCGGCGGTGGCCTCGAAACGTCCGAAGTTGCCGAACATGCCTGGCAGCGGAGGCAGCGGCTGCCGGATGTACACGTTCCACCCGATGTCCTGCGTTGCGCCGAGGTTCGAAGGCTCGGTCAGGGAGAGATGCGCGGGCATCAGGGCCCGGAAATCAGTCCAGCCGTAACTGGTAATGACGCGCGTCCCGGTGAGCGGCAGCATTTTCGTCACGCGTGCCGACAGCCAGGTCTTTTGCGCCGTGCGGATCGATCCCCGCAAGGATTCCGCATCGAGGGCCCCGTTGGAGCCGGCAAACAGCGCGCCGCCGCGTCCCCCGTCCAGGGTTACGTCGAAATGCTCGCCAAGCGATTGTGTCACCGAACCTGAGTAGCCGGTCCGCTGATAGCTGCCCAAATTAAACACCTGGCTGTCTGAACCGAGCATCATCAGCAGATCCGTCGCTGGCAGGAAGCCTGCCGGACCGGAAAGGAGAAACGCGGCGTTCGAAACGGATTCGTGATAGGCGTCCACGGCATACGTGCGGCTGCCAACCACGCGCTGGTAGCTCGCCTCAAACGATTCCCGCCGTTCCACTCGCGTGTGCGCGTCGAACAGGGAGACGCGCGGAGCCATCGCCAGCGCCGCCAGACTTTGGTTCAACGCATCCGCGGTCTCGGCAGTGCTGGTCAACAGTTGGCCGGGCTGGGTGCCGGAACTGAACGCTACCCGCACGGAACTCTTCTCGCTCAGATTGTACGTGACCCGCGCGAACGGACTCAGGTAATTCAAATGATCCAGGAATGTAACCGACTCATAGTTGAATCCATACTCCAGCCGGAAGTTGTCCCCCAGTTCAAGGTGGTCGAACACGCCGAGCGAGGACGACCGCAACAAGGGAATCGCGTCGCCGCGTCCGGGCATGTACATTTGCCGCATGGAAAACGTGATTTCCGGGCTGGATCCGCTGTCGCTGGTGCGCGAATACGTCGTGCGGAACCCCGCCGCGGGCAATCCCCCATTGGTCGCATAACCCAGGTTTCCGCTGACCTGCAATTTCGATTTTCCGTAAATCGACGTGGCCAGCGCGAACGCCGTGCCCAGGTCCTGGCCGGGCGCGGTCAACGCATCGTCTCCCGCCGAAACCTTCACGATGCCCTCGGTGCCGGAGAAGATATCCGCCAGCGACCGCGCGTTCGTCGATTGCGAACTGGACGCCGGCAGGAAGCGCAAAATCGGGCGCGTCGCCGGCGAGGCGCGCAGCACCCACTTCCAGTCGTCCGTCATCAGAGTGCCATGAGTGCCCGACGCCAGAATATCCACCGTGCTGAAAATCCCGGAAAGATGAATCTGCAGCAGGCTCTCCGAGCCCGCGCTCACCTGAATGTTACGCCGCACGGCCGGGACGAAGCTCGCCAAAGTGACCCGAATCGAATAAATGTCCGGGTTAAGCGCGGAGAATCCAAACCGGCCTTCCTCGTTGGTGAGCATCTGACGGACGAGTTGCTCGTGACGATCATAAAGCAGGATTTTCGCCCCCATCTCGGCGACGCCCGCTACCGATCTCACCTCGCCCGCGATACCCCCGGAGAAGATGACGGGATCACCCGCCAGGGCGATAGCGGGATACAGACACAGAACACCTATCAGTGTCCTACGCGCACATAAACTCGTCCGCGTTCGTGTCATGCCGGGCAAAACCCTCTTAAATGCCTACGTCCGCTTAGTTTACCGTAAATGTGGCGGATTGCGTCAACGTCTGGACCGGGTTGCGCAGCTTGTCCGTCACCTTAATATTTAGTTTATACTGCCCTGGCTCTAAATCTGTCAGCGGCAGCAGCTTCTCGATGGTCACCTGAGCCGCGCCGCCCTGCAGATCCTTCACATTCTCGCTGAAGTCGAATACCTTCTGTACGGGAGCATCTTTCGCGGCCCCAACTTTGACGATCTCATAGTTGATCTCGCCATCCGGCTTATGGGTCTTTTCGTCCGCCCCGAAGTTGTAGAGCTGCATGTATATGCCCATCTTCTCCGCGCGGCTGAACGTCTCGCCGATGCGCGGACGTACCTTCGAAGATCCGATAACGAACATGCCCGTGCCGATGCTCTTGGTCGGCACTTTCTCCAACTGATCGGCCAAAATCAGAGTGCTCGATCCGAGAATGTCATCGTCGATATGCGGAACATCCAGAACCATTTCGTATGTTCCAGTGTTTCCGCCTACCAGATCCTTTGCCGCGATATTCAGCCGGTAACGGCCCGGCTGCATCGGGATGGTCTTCTGGTAAACGCGATGCGGACTCGCCGCAATCAGCTTTTGCAGCATTTCGGTCGGCTGCGTGACATTGACGACGTCTTCAAACGGCGCCAGCGGCCGGCGCGCGATCGTCGACAGACGGCCGTAAATGTTGATGGTCGCCGTCGAGGTATTCTCTTTGTCCTTGAACTGCAAGTCCTTTACATCGAACTGGATGGTGATCTGGGTCAGCACCGACGAGCCCGTCACCGGGATGTAGTCCACCAGCACCTTCATCGGCAGCAGGTTGTACTTGATGCTGGAACTCACCACCGCTTCCAGATCCTTGTATTTAATGGCCGGTGGCTTGAAGATCTTCGCATACTGCTCCAGCCGCGTGAATTCATCCATGCTTTCCGGCAGCGGCTGATTGCCCGTGCCGAGGTGTGTGCCGTCAGTGCGCTGGAACCGCTGCGTCTTGCACGCCAAACCCATCTGCTCCGCCATCGTCAGGCCCGCGCCGGGAACATAAAGCAGCGCGTCTTTTTCCGACGGATCCATGGTCAGGTGATATTCCCCCGACATCGTCGTATCGACGAATTCCAAAATAATGTTGGTGCCGATGCCTTCGATGTACCGGTAGCGCCACTGCTCGAAGGGATAGGTCGATGTGCTGCCGCCGCCTTCCTCGTACGGCCGCTCGTACGTGCCGCCCGACGGATGCGATTCGATTTCATCCGGCGGACCGTACTCGATATAGATCCGCCCGCGGTCCGTCTTCCATCCTGGAATCCCTGAGGCGAAGCGGTCGTTGGCGTACGCGATGCGGCGGTAATGCTCCTCGCGATACTCGTTTTCCTCGGTATCCGGCGTCGGGTCCCGGCGCAGCCAGAACTGTTCGATGAACTGCTGACGCTCATCGTCGGTCGAAAGCGATTTGAACGCCTTGCGCTCCTCGTCCGTGATGATGTAGGTGACTTCTTCGTTCAACCACTTCTTGTAGGGAGTCTCCAGCTCCTTTCGGAGCTTGTTTTCCTGCTTCTTGCGCTCCTTCTCCGTCATCGGCTTGGCGATGGTTTCGCGCTTCTGCGGCGTGCCGGTCTGGCCGGAGCCGGTCTGCGACGACGGCTGCGGAGGCTGAGCCGCCAGGAACGCTGTGAGCGCGAAAAATAGGAAAGACTGCCGCATGCCTCGAAACACCTCTTACAATCTTACTCTCTAGGCGGGACGCTGACAACGCCCTCGCGGTTTCAATTCGTCTTGCAATCGAAGCCGCACTCGCAAAATAAGGCTGGATCGTTTCCCGAGGTGTGACGTCAGCTCCCCAGTGTGCGGACGCGGCACACTCTTTTCATCGCCGGCGAAATTGCGAAAAGTCGAACTTGCCCAGATACACTGGCTTCACCGCCGGGGACCGCCCCTCCGGCAGCGTCTCGATGGGATACGGCGCGCCGTTGCCATGGGTGGGATATCCCCAGGCCTCGCCCGTCGAGAGGTTGATCACCACCTTGCCTTCGGATGTGACCCCTCCGTTCAGGTTGCGGATGGGGCTGGTGCCTGGCTCTATATAGAGGTTCGGGGCTTCATTTTGCTGCGCCTGGACGGCGGCCGGCTTCATGGCCAGCCCCGCCAGAAGCACGGCGATCGCCGTCAGGACGGCTTTGGTGTAAACATCGGTGCGGAGGTTCATATCCACGCCTGACGACGCAATGCCGCCAAGCGTGCAGAGATGGAGTACAGTGAAGCTTATGGGTCGCCTTGCGTTGATCTGCTTCTGCGCGGCTCTGTCCTATGCGGGGAACGTGGATGTCTACCTCTTCGTCCGCACGGACTGCCCGATCGCCAACCGCTATGCTCCCGAGTTGCGGCGCATCGCCAGGGAATTCGAGGGACGCCCCGTGGCCTTTCACATGGTTTACGAGGATCTGGCGGAAAGCAGCGCCGCCATTGAACGTCACATGGCCGACTACAGTTTCCCTGGCAACGCCACCCGCGATCCAGGCCGCAGGTTAGAGGAGCGCGCCCATGTCACCATCGCTCCCGAGGCGGCAGTCTTTGACGCCGCCGGCAATTTGAAATACCACGGCCGTATTGACGACCGATTCCCCTCGCCCGGCGTCGCCAGGAGCGCCGCGCAGGTTCACGATTTGGAGGATGCGATCTCCGCTGTGCTGGCCGGGAAACCGGTGGCCCATCCGGAAACACGCGCCGTAGGATGCTCTCTTATCGATTTGCGCTGATTTTTTTGTGCGGCCCGTTGTTCGCCGTGGATTTCAACCATGATGTCGCGCCCCTGATCTATCAACACTGCGCCAACTGCCATCGGCCGGGGGAAGCCGGCCCGTTCGCGCTGCTGACGTATCAGGACGTGAAGAAGCACGCCCGCCAGATTGCCGATGTGACCGCGCGGCGCTTCATGCCGCCCTGGTTGCCCGAGTCCGGCTACGGCTCCTTTGACGACGAGCAGCGCCTCACCACCTCCGAGCTTAAGATCTTCGCCGATTGGGCCGCCGCGGGCGCTCCGGAAGGCTCCGGCGAGACGCCCCCGCCGCCAAAATTCACCGAAGGCTGGCAACTCGGGCCTCCGGATTTGATCGTTCAGGCTTCCACCCCGTTTTCCGTTCCCGCCGGAGGAACCGAGCTGTACTGGAATTTCATCCTCAAGCCGGATCTGAAGGTCTCCCGTTATGTGCGCGCCGTCGAGATTCGCCCGGGAGGGAAAAAACTGGTTCACCACGCCAATTTGTACGTGGATCGCGCGCGCTCCGCCAAGGAGGGTCCCGGCATGGATCCCATCATCGAACGCACCGCCTTCGATCCCGACGACGGCCACTTCCTGTTTTGGAAGGCGGGCGCTGCGCCCTCCGCCGATGAGGACTCCTGGGAACTTGATCCCGGCAATCAGCTCCTGTTGAACGTCCACCTGCAACCCAGCGGCAAGCCGGAGTCGATCTTGCCGCAAGTCGGGCTCTACTTCACCAGTCAAAAGCCCCGTCGGTCGCCCCAATTGCTCCTGCTGGAGCACGACGGCGCACTGAATATTCCCGCCGGCGCACCGGATTTCGTCGTCTCGGACGATTTTAAGCTGCCTCGCGAATGCACCATTCTCGCCGTTTACCCGCACGCGCATAACCTCGCGAAAATCATCGACGCCTATGCGACGCTGCCGTCCGGTGAGCGCAAACCGGTCATCCGCATCAATCATTGGGACCCCAACTGGCAAACCGTTTACCGTTTCCGCGAGCCCTTGCGCTTGCCCGCCGGCACGGTCCTGTCCATGCGCTACCACTACGATAATTCGGCGGCGAATCCGCGCAATCCCAACCATCCGCCGAAGCGCGTGCGGGAAGGAAATCATGCCGCCGACGAAATGTCTCATCTCTGGCTGCAGGTGCTCACCCCCAGCCGCCTGGAATTGCAGCAGGCCATGCTGGAGCACCGCCTGGAGAAATATCCCAACGACGTTCCCGCCCTCCTGCACCTGGGAACGGTCCAGCTCGCGCGCATGAACGCTGGGGCGGCTCTGCCCAAACTCCAGGCGGCCGTGAAGCTCGACCCGCAAAGCGCCGAGGCTCACAATTTTCTGGGATCGGCCTTCAGTTCCCTCGGGCGTACCCTGGATGCAATCCCGCAGTTCCAGGCCGCGCTCGCGCTGCGGCCCGATTATCCCAATGCGCGCTTTAATTTGGGGAACGCCTACGCCAGGGCCGGGCGCAAGGATGACGCCATCGCCGAATACAAGAAAATCCTCGCCGCCAATCCGGGCGACGAACTGGCCAAGGACCGCCTCGACGCCATCCAGAGTCATCCCTGAGGCCG
>JBBIVT010000020.1:0-6009 GCA_037439565.1 Acidobacteriota bacterium
CCTACGACGCGGGCGACCTTGCGGCGCTGCCGGAGGCGCTGCGGCTGATCGGACGCTCCTTACAGGCGCGGCTGGCTTCGATTTCCGGGGGATTCGAAGAAGCACGGCTGAAGCGGCGCTTTTTGCCGGTTTGGCACGTGGATATCTTGAACGCGGTGAAGCGGAAGCCTCGCACGCTGGTGGAATTGCTGGCTCGCGAATCGGCGGCCATCAACGCGCTGATCAATCTGGGCGCAATGCGCAATGAGCGGGCGAAGAGGCGGTTTAAAACAACGTGCGCGGGCTCCGCGCGGGTGCTGGGGCTGGAATCAGCGGCCCTGGAAGAGGCCCTGCTGCGCGCAGGCATCGAGAACCTGAGCGACCGAGGGGCGTTCGAGGACGGTGACATGAGCGCCCCGGGGAGCCCAGATGCGGGGATCGGTGCTCATGAAGATCGCAATCACGGGCGTGCCTACGGCGGCAGCCAGGTGGCTGATGCCGGAGTCGTTGCCGATGTACAGGCGCGCGGTTGAGATCCAGCAGGCGAGCTCGTAAAGGTCGTCGATGCGGCCCGGGAGGCACCATTCGACGCTGCCCAGGGCCCGCGCGACCGCCTCGAAATTTTCCATCGGCCAGTTCTTTTGGGCGCTGCTTGAAGCGGGATGAAGGATGGCGAAATCCCCGCGCGGCGCGGCAGGCACTTCAATCTTCGGAGGCGTGTCAGGGAGCGTCCGCGCCGGGAAAAATGTGAAGGGCAGATGCGCGACGGCCTCGCGAAATTCGGGACGCGCGGTGCCGTACCACGAATAAATCGAATCGAAGGTCTCAAGCGCGGGACACTTCACCGCGTCCATTACGCCAACCAATTCAAGGCCCGTATCGGCAATCGCGCGCGTCTTATCGGCAAAGCGGATTAAAGGCAACACCACGCGCGGAGCCCAAACCTCGGTGTAATCGGCGCGCGCGGATTCGAGGGCGGGCAGAGAAAGAATCACGTCGCCGATGGCGCCCGGGCGGATGAGGAGGCGGCGCATTTTCTTTTCAGCGTAGCAGCCGGAATCATCGCACTAAGGTCTTGACCGATAGCCCGTGGCGTGAGCCAGGGGATGGGGCTGAGACCCTGATTAAACGACCGCGTATCAGGCAAGCGGCAGTGGATGCGACCAGCCTTAAAAGGCGGCGGCCGCCAACACTGGCGGCCTCACAAGACACGGCTCGGTGTGGTCCTCTAGAATCCATACAACTTCCGGGCGTTTTCGCGGAGGACCATTTTGGCTAACTGAATGGCACGGTCCTTCGAAATCTCTTCGTCCCGCACCATGCCGGTGAGCGCGATCCCTAACGCCTCGCGGCCGGTTTTATTGGCGATATAGCCGGCTTCTTCCCAGCCGACTTCTTTCGAGAACGGATAGGCGTCCGTGGCGTAAAGGACCTTTTCGGGCTGATATTCGAGCCACTTGCGGATGGCCGTCGAGACCTCGCGCGGGTAGCCGTTCATCGTCTGCTCGGAAAAATCGGCATAGACGTTGGGGATTTGCAGCATCGCGGTGGTTTCCTCGATGAACGGCCAGCCGCCGTGGAGCAGGACGAAATTCGTCTTGCGCAGCGCCGGGTCCTGCAGCACCGGCTGCAAGGCCGATGGGCGGGTGCCGGAGATATCGAAATAAGCTCCAGCACTGGCGCAGACGTGAATGTGAACGGCCATCCCCAGGCGGCCGCATTCGGTGACGAGGAAACGGAAGAGGTAATCCTGAAGCGCCTTGTAGTCACCGTGGCCGAGGTAGGCTTTTTCGGCGTCGGCCTTCAATGGGTTGCCGATGTCGAAGGGGCGCAGGTAAGCCATTTCGAATTTTTCGGCGATGGCACCGGCTTTCTTGTGGCGCTCCAGCGTGGGGGTGACAACCTTCGCCAGGTATTCGTCGAGGGTGGCGGGCTTCGCGGTGACGCCGCACTCCTCGAAATAGCGCTTCAGGAGCTTCTCTTCGAGCGGGAAGAATTGCTTTTTGTCCGGATCCTTCATCATGGACGCGTTGTCGAGCGGGTACATGAGCGCGTCGACGTAGCCGGCGAATTTGAAGCGCGGTTCGGCGACCGGCGGCGACATGGCGACGCGGTTGCCGATCATCACGTCGATGCCCAGCGCGTCGAGGACGGCGGCTGGGTTCGTTTTATCGACTTTGGACATGGCCTGCCTGGCTTCGGCGACGATCGGCGAATCGGGGCGGGAACGGACCGGATCGGGATAGGGCGCCATGTTATCGACGGGGAGGGCGTCGAAGTCCGTGTCGGGAGGATTGCCCGGGCGGACGGGATGGGCGTGATTATCGATGGCCTTGATACTCGCGATCCCAGAGGCGAGCTGAGGATCGACGCGAGGCTCCGGCGCGCGGGCGCAGGAGGAGAGCAGCGCAAGAGCGATCAACAGACCGCTCTGTCCGCGTTTGACATTCTGGTTCACCGCGAGGCGATCGCGTCTTGGGACAGAGCGGCTTGTCCCCATTTTTCGCGCACTTGGGGTCATTTGATGAGGTCGATGGGGACCGAGACCTCGATGGTTTTGGGCGTGAGGCACATGCGGTCCGTACAGGCCTGGTAGCGAAGCTTGCCGGTGACGATCACCTGGCCGGGCATGGCGGAGGCGGACACTTTCGCCTTGGTGACCAGCTCGAAGGAGCCGGTATAAACGGAAAGAGGCTTATCGGAGAAAGCATACTTTTCCATTTGCGGCGCGGGATAAGCAACCTCGGGAGATTCGAGTGCGCCGGGGTTCCAGGTGAGCTTCAACGGGATCAGGTATTCGTCCGAGGGCTTGTTGGAGTTGCAGTGGTAGCCCTCGCGCAAGTCGAGCTTGAGCTTGACGGAGGTTTCCCCGCCGATTTTGGCGACGATTTTCCCGGGCGGCGCGATCGAGAGGGCGTTACTGCTTTGGCCGAGTAAAAAGGCTGGCGCTAGGAGGAGGGCCCAGAAGGTCGAGGATTTCATGGTTGTAATCATTTTTGCTCACTAAGCCGATATGGACCGCGGCGATGCGGCCCTCGCGGTCGATCATGAAGGTGGTGGGCAGCGAATCGACCTCGCCGTAGAGCTGGGCGACCTGCTCGGTGCCGACGACCACGCGGTAGTTGACCTTGCGGGACGCGATATAGGGCTTGACGGCATCCCATCCGTCTTCGTCGAGCGAGACGCCGAGGACGGCGAAATCCTTATCCTTATACTGCTGCTCGAACTCCATGAACCAGGGAATCTCGATTTTGCAGGGTCCGCACCAGGTGGCCCAGAAGTTGAGCAGGACGACTTTCCCGCGGTAATCGGAGAGCTTGACGGGCTTGCCTTCCGCGTCCTTGAGGGTGAAATCGGGGGCGGGCTTGCGGTCGGCTTCCTTTTTGACGGCGGCGCGCACGGAGGCGGAATAATCGGTGCACGCGGCCAGGACGGCAACCAGGCATACGGCGATGGAACGAGTAATCACTCTTATTCGATTATACAGCGATGGGTCCGGTTGCTAGATTTTCCAGGAACCAGCGCTTTCGGAGGCGGCGCGCGGGTGCGGGAAGGGTGAACTCATCATGCCGGAGGCCAGAGTAGAGCCAGGCGGCAGAGTCACAGAAACTTTCCCGGGCGTACCTGCGCCATCTTTGCGAGCGGCGGCGGCAGTCCGTGGCAGTGAGCTTCGCTTTACGCCATTCGGCGCTCCAGCCCAGTTCGCCGGGAGCGCGCTCGGCGGCAAGAATGCCTTCCCAATCGCGACGGCGGGCGTTGGAGAGGCGGATCCAGGCGAAATGAAAGATTTCGTGGATCAGGATGCGTTCGAAGTCGCCGGGTGTTTCGAGGACTTGCGCGTCGAGAAGAATCAGCCGCCGGGGGATGAAGGTCGCGGCGAGATGAGGACCGAGGGATCGGCGAAGCTCGACACGGATGGGACGGCCGGAGAGGGGAGGAAGCATCATGGGCTATGAGATCTGGCGCGAACGGACGGATGAACCTGGGGACAGGGTAGCCTGCCCCCTTCGGGCGGGTCGCATCTAGGGTTGCGGGACCAGCTGTGCGGGACCGGCAGGCTTTTTGTCGGCTGGCTTGATGAAGAAGTCGGGGCGCTCGATGACCGGCTTGAAGCGGACGCTGATTTCCTGCATCCAGTCAGTAAAGTGCTTCTGCTTGAGTTCCTGAATGATGGGCTCGCGGACGGCGTCAATGGGCTGCACGCTGCGCTCACGGATTTTGATGATGTACAAATAATTGCCGGAGCGGACTGGATCGCTGACCTCGCCGTTTTTCAGGGAGAAGACGGTGGATTTGATCTCGTTGCTGTAAGAGCTGGTGCGCGTGACCAGCGGAAAGTCGCCGGCGGCAGCCTTGGACTCCTCATCCTCGGAAAATTCGTTAACCAGCTTCACGAAATCCTCGCCTGCGCGCACGCGCGCCTCGGCCTTCGCGGCAATCGTCCTCGCTTCTTCTTCCGTGTGCTTCGCCTCGCAATGAGCGGCGCTGAAGGCTTCCATGGCCGCCTTCTTCAGATCCTCGTCGGTGGTTCCGTTAGGCTGCGCGAGGGGCGGGCAGAAGCCAATCACGATGGCCTTAATAAAGGCTTGCTCATAGCGGCTGGAGTTTTTCGCGTAAGACGCGTTAATTTCTTCGGTGGCCGGGTAATAGGTTTCCCGGATGCGATTCACCATGGCGTTGGCCACCACCCGGTCGCGAAGATATTGCAACTGCTCCTTGAGGGGGCTTTCGTCGGCAAGATGCGCCTTATCGCCCTCGGAGGAAAGGAACTGCATGACGAAGACGCTGCCGAGGAATCTTTCCGGATCCGTTTGGGCGAGGTTGACCGCGCTGGGGTCGCCGGATTCGAGCAGGGTACGGATTTGGCCGGCAGTGATGGATTTTCCGTCGGCCTTCGCCACCACGGTATCGGGCGGCAGCGTATTGATGGGCAGCGCGGTGGGAGCCTGGGCACAAACCAGGGCGGCGGAAGCGGCAAACAGAACAAAAAGTTTCATACTGAAGATCCCTATTGTAGGCCGTCGAAACGGGCGGCACCGGTTCGTCCGTCCCGTCTTGAACAACCTCTTATACGCGTCAGACGCGACGCGGAGGCTTTCGTCTCTAATTTACCATTCCCGGGGTCTGGTATCGTACAAGAAAGTGCGCTTTTTCCTGCCGATAGCCTGTATGGCGATGCTCGCCTCATCCTGCCAGAACATGCCGGAGCCGTACGCGCCTCCGGTGCAGCGGCAGCCTTTTGAGGATTCGCGCCCGCACCGGATGTCGCGTATTGTGAACGTGGCGGATGCCGATGCGGCGTCGCATTTCGTGCGGGACATCGCCCCGGGCGAGCCGGCTCCCTGGAAATGGACGAACCAGAATCCGGCGGTGAAGGTGACGCCGCGCACCAATCAAGGGCTGCGTTATGTGATCGACTTCACGCTGCCGGAGGTGACATTCAAAGTGACAGGTCCGGTGATGCTGACGTTTTCCGTGAACGGCCATGCGCTCGATACCGTGAAGTATACGGCCTTCGGTGAGTATCACTTCGAGAAAGCGGTGCCGGCAGAGTGGGTGGAACCGCTGAAGGAAACCACGCTGGAAGCGTCGATCGACAAAGTCTGGGTTTCGCCGACGGACAAAGCGAAGCTGGGCTTTATTCTGACGCGCATAGGTCTCACGCAATAATGTGGCAGGCATTCTGGGCGCTGCTGGGAGCGGCGGTGACGGTGGCGGCCTGTTACGCGGCGGGCGCACTGGCAATCGACTATCTGGAAGCCAGGCTCAAGCGCGAAGAGCGGTTTCCGCTGGCGTTTGTGCTGGGCGCGAGCCTGCTGCATCTGGCGATTTTCGCGGCGCTGGCGCTGAAGACCGCCTACCGGCCGGTGCTGATCGCGATGATGGCGGCGGCAATCGGCGCGGCGGTCTGGCGCGGGGCTTGGAAATTGAAGGGCGAATCGTTCGCGCCGCTGGATGTTTCGCTGAAAGTCTTGGGCGGGGCGATTTTCGCCCTGTTCACGGTGCTCTATTTCTTTCACGCCTGGGCGC
>JBBIVT010000020.1:6109-44203 GCA_037439565.1 Acidobacteriota bacterium
GGCGGGGCGATTTTCGCCCTGTTCACGGTGCTCTATTTCTTTCACGCCTGGGCGCCGGAGTCGAGCCCGGACGGGTCAGGCTATCACCTGGGGCTGGTCACGCGGTACCTGCGCGCGCACGGGTTCGAACAGGTCACGACGAACATGTACGCAAACCTGAGCGAAGGCGTGGAGATGCTTTCCTTCCCCGCGTTCGCGATCGGGAAGCACTCGTCGGCGGCGCTGGTGCATTACGCATTCCTGATTGCCCTCACGATGCTGATGTTCGCCTACGGGCGGCGCATCGGGAGGCCATGGGTGGGCGCGGCCGGCGCGCTGCTGATGTACGCGAGCCCGGTGGTGGGGATGGACGGATCGATCGCCTACAACGATTGCGGCGTGGCGGCGATCGCGTTTTCGGTGTTTTACTGGCTGGAACTCTGGGATGAGACGCGCGCGGCGAAATTGCTGATCCCCATCGGGCTGCTGGCGGGATACTGCTATGCCGCGAAGTATACGGCGTTCGTGATGGCGATCTATGCGTTCGGGTTTGTGGCGTGGAAGACGAAGCGGCTGCGTCCGGCGCTGATCGTGGCGGCGTGCGCGGCCGCGATGATGGTTCCCTGGATCGCCAAGAATGCAATTTACGCGTCCAATCCCGCGGCGCCGTTTTTCAATAAAATATTTCGTAATCCTTATTACCGGATCGTCTCCGAGCAGGAGTACACGGCGTATTTGAGCAACTACGGCGTGGAGAATAAATGGACGCTGCCGCTGGAGGTGACCGTCCGCGGGCAGAATACGGGCGGACTGATCGGGCCGGTGTTCTTACTTGCGCCCATCGCGCTGTTCGCGCTGCGGTTTCGCGAGGGGCGGCGATTGCTGCTCCCAGGGTTGATCCTGCTGGCGCCGTACATGACGAACGTCGGCACGCGATTCCTGATTCCCTGTCTGCCGTTTTTCTCCCTGGCGATGGCGCTGGCCGTGCCTTGGACCCCGGTGCTGGCGGCGATCCTGGTGGCGCATGCTTGGCTGTCCTGGCCATCGCACATTCCGGCGTATTCGGCGCAGTATGCCTGGAGGCTCGACCGGATTTTGTGGAAGCAGGCGATCCGGAAGATTCCGCAGGACCGGTATCTGTCGCAGAATTTCGCCGGTTACGGCGTCGCAAGAATGATCGACGACAACGTGCCGAAAGGCGCCCGCGTGCTGGCGGTGAGCGGAGCGGCGGACGCCTACACGGCTCACGAAGTTCTGGTGGGCTTTCAATCGGCGGGTAATGACGATCTGGCGGACATCCTCAACGCCGGTTGGGATGAAGGCCGCCAGCCCACGCGGCGGCGAATGTTCAGGTTTCCGGCGCAAAGGGTGAAACGGGTCCGCATCCTGCAGACTGGCACTGGCGTGCCCCTTGAGGAATTCAAAGCGGCGGAAGTGCGTTTCTATTTCCAGGGCAAGGAACTGGCCCGCGATCCGGCGTGGAGGCTGCGCGCATGGCCGAACCCTTGGGACGTTCAGGCCGCATTCGATAACAACCCGGCGACGCGGTGGCGTTCATGGGAGACCGCTTCGCCGGGAATGTACCTCGATACCGATTTCGGCGGGTATCGCATGATCGACGCGGCGGCTCTTGAAACGTCGTCCGACTATCAGAACATCCATTTGCAGCTCGAATCGATGGATTCATCCGGGCAATGGGTGAAAATCGCGGGTGAGCCGTTCGACGAAATTGTCCCTCTCGACCCCAACATCCGCCGCTGGGCCAGCCGCGAGTTGCACGAGCGCGGGATCGATTACATTCTGATGCAGGACACGGATTGGGGCGCGGAAGACATGCGCGAGGACCCGGGATCGTGGAGCTTCAAGGAAATCGCCAAGGGGCACGGGGCGCGGATTTATCAGGTGGTGACGCCATGAAGCTCTTTCTGGGCGTGGATGGAGGACAATCCGGCACGACGGCGCTGGTGGGCGACGAAGCGGGCCGCGTCACCGGCATCGGACGCGGGGGGCCTTGCAATCACGTCGGCAAAGCCGAGGGCCGCGAGAAATTTGTGCGCGCGGTGGGCGCTTGCCTGCGCGAATCGGGATTCGAGGGATCGCATTTTGAGGCCGTGTGCATGGGCTTCAGCGGAGGCGCGGAGGACAAAGAAGCCTACGTGCGCGAACTGATCCGCGCGGAGCGATACGTGATCACGCACGATGGGGCCATCGCGCTGACGGGCGCAACCGCGGGTGAGCCGGGCGTGATCGTGATCGCCGGAACAGGGTCGTTTGCCTTCGGGCGGAACGCGGCGGGTAAGACGGCTCGCGCGGGCGGCTGGGGGTATGTGTTCGGCGACGAGGGCGGAGGGTTCGACCTGACGCGGCAGGCTCTGCGGGCGGCGCTGCGGCATGAAGAGGGCTGGGGACCGAAGACGCGGCTTCTTGACGCTCTGCTGGCGTCGACCGGTGCAGCCAGCGCCAACGATCTGCTGCATCGTTTCTATACGGACGAGTATCCGCGGGAACGGGTGGCGAAGTTCGCCAAGCTGGTGGATCAGGTGGCTCGCGACGGCGATCCCGTGGCGCAGGAGATTCTGACGGCGGCGGCGCAGCAACTGGCGGCGCTCGCCGGCGCGGCTCGCGGACAAATCTTCGGCCGGGATGAAGTCTGCCGCATCAGTTACATTGGCGGCATGTTTCGCAGCGAGATTCTACTGGGGCGGTTCCGGATGCTGATGGAGCTGACCGACGGCAATCGCGTGGCTGCGCCGGAATATGGACCCGCGGCGGGCGCTCTGATCGAGGCCTACCGGCTGGCGGGGATGAGGACTACGCTGAAGGACGTACCATTGGAAAAATGAGATTTTTCGCGCTTTTTTTATGCGTGCCGCTGATGGCAGCCGAACCGGACTGGCCGGCAGTGGAGAAGCATGCGCTGGACCTGCTGCAGAAATATGTGCGCATCGCCACCGTGGATCCTCCGGCGAATACGGCGACTGCGGCGGCGCTGATCAAGGCGGAACTGGAAGCGGCTGGGCTCGCGCCGAAGCTGTACACCAGCGGTCCGGACGGGCAGACGAACCTGATCGTGCGCTTGCCGGGGCGTGACCGGACGAAGAAGCCTCTGCTGCTGCTGAATCATTTCGATGTGGTGCCGGTGGACGCCAAGGCGTGGGGCGGGATCGATCCGTTTGGGGCGGACATCAAGGACGGCATCCTCTGGGGACGCGGGGCGCTGGACATGAAGGGCCTCGGAGTGGAGCAGATGACGGCTCTGATCGAGATGAAGAAGGCCGGCATCGTGCCGCCGCGCGACATCGTGATGCTGTCGACGGCCGATGAGGAAGCGGGCGGGACGTTCGGCGTGCAATGGATGCTTAAGAATCATTTCGACGAGATGGATCCGGCATACGTTTTGGACGAGGGCGGCGCGGGCAGCCGGGATTTGTTCGCGGCGGGCAAGCTGATTTTCGGAGTGTCCGTGGGCGAAAAGCAGATGTTCTGGCTGAAGCTGCGGGCAAAAGGAACCGCGGGGCACGGGTCGCAGCCGATTGCCGATAATGCGAATCTGATTTTGCTCGATGCGATTCGCAAGGCGATGGATCTGCCCGCGGGCGGCAAGCAAAACGCCGTCGTGGAACAGATGATGGCCACTGCCGGCGGGCGAATGGCGGAGAACAAGTTCACGAACGCAATTCAGGGCAATACGATGTCGCTGACCACGCTGCAATCTGGCGTGGGATCGCCGGTGAAGCCCAACGTGATTCCGTCGGTGGCGGAGGCGACGCTCGACTGCAGGCTGCTGCCGGGCGTGAACGCGGACGAGTTCGAAAGCGGCGTAAAGGCCCGCATCAACGACCGCCGGGTGACGGTGGAACGGATGAGCGCTCCGGTGGACGCGGGGATGAGCAGCGCGGAGACGCCTTTGTTCGCTGCGATTCGCTCGGCTCTGTTGAAGGCGCATCCGGACGCGGTGGTGACGCCCATGCTGGTGCCGTATGGCACGGACTCGGTGCATCTGCGGAAGCGCGGTATTCCGGCGTACGGCTTTATGCCGATGACGCTGGACACGGCGACGGTCGCGACGATGCATAGCGACCAGGAGAGAATTCCGGTGGCGGAGTTTTTGCGCGGCATCCGGATTTACTTCGACGTTTTGCGGTCTGAATATTGACTATGGAACCCGTTTCGCATTTCTTTTATTCGCACCGGTTGAAGCTCCAGTTTTGGGATTGGGGATCGGAGGGCAAGCCGGCGCTGATTCTGGTGCATGGCGGCCTGGATCACGCGCGCAACTGGGATTGGGTGGCGAGGGCGCTGCGCGACGATTACCACGTGTACGCGCTCGATCTGCGCGGGCACGGCAACAGCGCCTGGGCGCCGGGAGCGTTATACAGCATCGCGGAACACATTTTGGATTTGTCGGCGCTGGCCGATATCATCAACGGATTCCCGGTGACGATCATCGGGCATTCGCTGGGCGGCGTGGTGAGCCTGTTGTATGCAGGCGTGTATCCGGACAAGGTGAAAAAGGTGGTGGCGATCGAAGGCATCGGCATGCCGGTGACGCATCGCGCGCCGAAGCCGGCCTCGCAGCGGCTGCGCGACTGGATCGAGGTGGTCCGCAAGATGGAGAATCGCGCTCCGCACGCGTATCCGACGCTGGCGGCGGCGGTGGCCAGGATGAAGGAAGCGAATCCGTTCTTGTCGGACGAAGTGGCGGCGCATCTGACGCTGCATGGGACGAATTGGAACGCCGACGGATCGATGACGTGGAAGTTCGACAACTACGTGCGGACGTTCATCACGTACGGAATGAACATGGACGACGCCAGGCAGATCATGAGCCAGATCCAGTGCCCCACGCTGCTGTTCTGGGGACGGCAGAGCTGGGCTCCCGATCCGGAGGAGGGCGGGCAGGCGGACATCATTGAACATCACCGGGTAGTGAAGGTGGACAATGCGGGGCACTGGGTGCATCACGATCAGTTGGAAGTGTTTTTGCGGGAGACGAAGAAGTTTCTGGCGGAGTGACTTTATGATGCAGCGCGCGGTGTGGATCGTGTTGGCGGCGGCTTCCCTGGCGGCGTCGCCGCTGACGACGCTCGACCGCAACGGCGCGTGGGTGTCGGTAGAGGCGTACGGACCGAACGTCATCCGTGTCACGATCGCTCAAGAGAAAGCCGAGGCGCTGAAAGGGCCCGGCTATGGCATCCTGGCCGAACGCGCCGACAATTCCGCATTCTCTCAGAACGGCGATACGTTCACGTCCGCGGCGATGACGCTTCACGTGAATCCCGCGCCTCCGCCGCATGTGCCGAGCATGGGGGAAAAATACTTCGCCTCCGCGCTTGCGCCGGTTGGGCTGCAAGTGAAGAACGCCCGCGGCGAAATGGTGCTGCGGATGAATGGCTGGGAAATGTCGCCTCACGTGATCAACGGCGAGAAGACGTTTCAGGTGGGCGCATCCTTCGCCGCGCCGGCCGGCGAGCATTACTACGGCATGGGCCAGAACCAGGAGGGCATCCTCGATCTGCGCGGCCGCGTGATCGACTGCCAGCACTGGTACGACGCGCCGCAAGGCGAAACGGTCTGCGTGCCGTTCCTGGTTTCCTCGAAGGGCTATGGCATTGTCTGGGACAATCCGTCGCCGACGCGCTTTGCGGCGGCCGTCAACGGGCGCACGTCGTTTCAATCGGAGGTGGGGGAGCGCGTCAGCTTTTTCGTCATCACGGGCGACATTTATGCGGGCTCCGCGCGCCTCACGGGGCGCACGCCGATTCCTCCCAAGGCGGCTTTCGGCCTAATCCAATCCAAGGCGCGCTACGAGAGCCAGGCGGAAGTGTTGCGTGTCGCGAGCACGTATCGCCAGAAGCAGTACCCGCTGGACGTGATGGTCGTCGACTGGTTTTATTGGACCCGCATGGGGCAAATGGACATCGACCCCGCGCAATTCCCCGATCCCGACGCGATGAACCGGAAACTTCATGACATGGGGATGCAGTCGATCATCTCGATTTGGCCTCGCTACGAGACAGCGGGACGGTATTTCAACGAACTGGACGCGAAGGGCTTTTTTCTGAAGGACAAAGACGGCAAGACGGTGGACGGATTGCCGTTCCGCTCCGACCGTACCGGCGCGCTGATCGATTCGACCAATCCCGCCGCCCGCAAATGGTATTGGGAGCACGCGCGCGACAACATCCTTGCGCACGGCTTCGATTATCCGTGGCTCGACGAAACGGAGCCCGACCTGGTGCCAGACGGGTTCTTCTATTCCATTGGCTCGGGGGACAGATATCACAATCTGTATCCGCTGGTGCATGTGGAAGGCGTGGCGCAAGGCATGCGGGCGTGGAAGCCGGACAAGCGCGTGCTGATTCTGTCGCGCGCGGCGTATCTTGGCTCGCAGCGCACGGGCGCGCTGTTCTGGTCATCCGACATCAGCCCCACCTGGGAGGCGTTGTCGCGCCAGGTGCCGACCGGTCTGAACATGACCGCGTCCGGCATCGCGTATTGGGGCAACGACATCGGCGGCTGGCAGTGGCTGCCGCAAACGACCTCGGCGGCGAAGCCTCCGCTGCTCGATCCGTCGGACGCAAGAGAGACCGTCGGCCAGAACAACGACTATCCGGAACTGTTCACCCGCTGGTTCGAATACGGAACATTTTTGCCGACTCTGCGCATCCACGGCGACCGCAAGCACACCGAAATCTGGGCGTTCGGGAAGGAGGCGGAGGCGATCCTGGCGAAGTACGACCGCCTGCGCTATCAATTGATCCCGTACATCTACAGCCTGGCGAAAGAGACGTACGACACAGGCGCACCGTTCATGCGTCCGTTATGGATGGATTTTCCCGGCGATCCGAAGGTCGCGAATCTGGGCACGGAGTATATGTTCGGCCCGGCTTTCCTGGTCGCGCCGGTCACCGAGCAGGGGCAGACCGAAAAGGACGTCTATCTTCCGGCCGGCGCAGACTGGTTCAACTATTGGACCAACAAGAAAGTAATCGGCGGCCAGTGGGTGAAGGTGGCCGCGCCGATCGGCCAGATTCCGCTATTCGTCAAGGCGGGGTCGATTGTGCCGATGGGAACGGATGTGCAATCGACGGCGGCGAAACAGGGAGTCGCGGCGTTGCAGGTTTATCCTGGCAAGGATGCCGACTTCACGGTCTATGATGACGACGGATCGAGCTATGAATATGAGACCGGCAGGGGCGCGGCCGTCACGAAACTGCATTGGGACGATACGGCGGGGTCGCTGACGGCGTCGGGCGGAAACAAGGCGTTGTCTGCGCCGGGGCTGGTGAAGATCGCGGGCAAATAACGGCGGATCGCGGCGCAGACTTCAGTCTGCATTTGGCGCGTTATTTTCATCAGACGAGTACAGTGGCGAAAGATATCGGGGACGCTACGCATTCACGGTTTCCAGCGCGGCGTATGTCCGGTCGACGTAGTCGTTGAGAAGTTCGATGAACTCGGCCACGATGCGGTCTCCGCGAAGGGTGCATTTCAGCTTGCCGTCGACGTACACGGGCGCGACGGGCTCTTCGAAGGTGCCGGGCAGTGAGATGCCCAGGTTGGCGTGCTTGGATTCGCCGGGTCCGTTGACGATGCAGCCCATCACGGCCACCTTCATCTCTTCCACGCCCGAGTAACGCGATTTCCACACCGGCATCTGCTCGCGCAGATAGGTCTGGATCTGGTCGGCCATGTCCTGAAAAAAAGTGCTGGTGGTACGCCCGCAGCCCGGGCAGGCAGTGACCTGAGGCGTGAAACTGCGCAATTCGAGCGATTGCAGAATCTGCTGGCTGACGATGACCTCTTCTGTGCGGTCGCCGTTGGGAAGGGGCGTGAGCGAGGCGCGGATGGTGTCCCCGATGCCTTCCTGCAGCAGCACGCCGAGCGCGGCGGTGGTGGCGACAATACCCTTCGCGCCCAATCCCGCTTCCGTCAAGCCGAGGTGCAGCGCGTAATCGCACTCCGCCGCCATCATGCGATAGACGGCGATGAGATCCTGCACGCCGCTGACCTTGGCGCTGAGGATGATCCGGTTGCGCGGGAGGCCGTATTGCTCGGCGGCGGCGGCGGAGTTGAGGGCACTGGCGACAATGGCTTTGAGCGTAACGGTCTTTGCGTCCAGAGGTTCCGGCAGCCGGTTATTTTCGTCCATCATGCGCGTGAGCAACGCCGAGTCGAGCGAGCCCCAGTTGACGCCGATGCGGACCGGGCGCTCATATTCAACCGCGGCCTCGATCATGGTGCGGAAATTGTCGTCGTGCTTCTTGCCGATGTTGACGTTGCCGGGATTGATGCGGTACTTAGACAAAGCGCGCGCCATGGCCGGATACTTTTTGAGCAACAGATGGCCGTTGTAATGAAAATCGCCGATGATGGGCACACGGACGCCGAATTTATCCAGCGTTTCGACGATCTTCGGCACGGCCGCGGCCGCTTCCTCTGTGTTGACGGTGACGCGCACCAGCTCCGAGCCAGCGTTGGCCAGGGCCATCACCTGATTGACGGTGGACGGGACGTCGGCAGTGTCGGTGTTGGTCATCGACTGCACGACGATCGGGTTCGGACCGCCCACTGTGACCGGCCCGATACGGACGGCGACAGAGCGGCGACGCGGATTTGCTGCCATGTTCCCCATTGTAACGTGCGGGCCTTCAGGAAGCACTTCGCCGAATGCGCTTTGAGATCCGGCCCGCGGTTTGCTATTCTGAAGATTCATGACCGCGCTCGCCCACAGCCATCGCCATCATCACCACGGCCATTCCATGGCGCGACGGGTCATCTCTTAGCTACTTCGAAATACGAATCGAACAAAGAGCCCGCCGCTGGATCGGTGGGCTTTTTTCTTTAGAAAACACATGAATCTGGATTTCACAAAACTCGACGGCCTGCTGGCGACGGTCATTCAAGACCACAAAACCGGGCGCGTGCTCATGGTCGGCTTCATGAACGAGGAAGCATGGCGCAAAACCCTGGAAACTGGCGCGGTTAACTTTTATAGCCGTTCCCGCAACAAGCTTTGGATGAAAGGCGAAACCTCCGGCCACAAGCTGATGGTGAAGGAAATCTTCACCGACTGCGACATCGACGCGGTGTTGATCAAGGTGGAGGCGCTGGGGCCTGGCGTTTGCCACGAAGGCTACGAGAGCTGTTTTTTTCGCAAACTCGACGGCTCCGAATGGAAGATCAACGAGGCGCGCGCCTACGATCCCAACGAGGTCTATAAGAAATGACGAAATTAAAACTAGGCATCCCCAAGGGGAGCCTCGAAAACGCCACTGTGGATCTGTTCCGCCGCGCCGGATTCCTGATCACAACGTCGAGCCGTTCGTATTTCCCCTCGATTGACGATCCCGAGATTGAGTGCATGCTCATCCGCGCTCAGGAAATGGCTCGCTACGTTGAAGACGGCGTCCTGGACGCCGGCCTGACGGGCCGCGATTGGGTGGAAGAAAACGAGGCCAAGGTGGAAACCGTCGCCGACCTGATCTACGCCAAGCAGAGCTTCGGCAAGGTCCGCTGGGTGCTGGCCGTGCCCGACGCCTCGCCGTTCAGAAGCGTGAAGGACCTCGAAGGCAAGGTGATCGCGACGGAGTTGGTCGCGGCAACGAAGCGCTATCTGGCCCGCAACGGCGTCACCGCCAAAGTCGAGTTCAGTTGGGGCGCCACCGAAGTGAAGCCGCCGGAACTGGCCGACGCAATTGTCGAGGTGACCGAAACCGGCTCGTCTTTGCGCGCAAATAAGCTCCGCATCATCGAAACCGTGCTGGAATCGAACACCCAGTTGATCGCCAATTCGTCCTCGTGGCAGGACGCCGCCAAGCGGCGGAAACTGGAAGACATCCGTATGCTGCTCCAAAGCGCGATCAACGCGCTGGGCAAGGTCGGCCTGATGCTGAACGTCGAAAAGGCAAACCTGGCCCGCGTGATCGCGGTTCTTCCCGCGCTGAAAACACCCACGATTTCCACGCTCAGCGACGAGGAGTGGCTGGCCGTGAACACCATCCTCGACGAAACCACTGTGCGTACGATCATTCCGCGGCTGAAGGAAGCGGGCGCGCAAGGTATCGTCGAATATCCCCTGAACAAGATTGTAATGTGATGATCCGAATTCTCACTCTTAAAGAAGCCTCCGGTTTGATCACGCGCAAGACCGTGCGCCTGGAGGAAGCCGAGCGCATCGTCGCTCCGATTCTGGCGGACGTGCGCCAGCGCGGGGACGCGGCGCTGCTCGAATATGCGCGTAAATTCGACGGTTTCACCGGCAGCAGCGTCCGCATGGCCGTGGAAGGCTCGCTCACGCCGGAGATGGAGGCCGCCGTCAAGACCGCGGCGGAAAATATCCGCGAGCACGCCTATACGCAGCTTCCCGTCGAGGGCGCCACCGAGTATCCCGATGGCCGCAGGCTCGGCGAGATCGTGCGCCCACTCGATTCCATGGGCGCTTATATCCCCGCCGGGCGCTATCCCCTGCCCTCGACGCTCCTGATGACGGTGATCCCCGCGCAAGTGGCCGGCGTCGAGACCACCTGCGTCGCCTGCCCCAACCCGAGTCCGGAGATCATGGGCATCGCGGCGATGCTGGGCGTCACGCATCTGTTTCGCATGGGCGGCGCGCAGGCCATCGCTGCGCTGGCGTATGGAACGGAAACGGTGCCTCGCGTCGACCGCATCGTAGGGCCGGGTAACATTTATGTCGCGGCGACGAAGAAGCTGATCGCGGGCGAGGTCGGCATCGATTTTGTCGCCGGGCCCACCGAGATTGTGATCATCGCGGCCGAAGGCAACGCAAAATGGATCGCGGCGGATCTTCTTGCCCAGGCCGAGCATGATGTGGACGCGTCGGCGATTCTCCTCACCACGTCGCGAAAACTGGCGGAAGCGGTGGCGGCCGAGGTCGAGCGGCAACTCGCGACGCTGCCGACAGCCGCTGTCGCGTGGCCGTCGATTGAGAACAACGGCGCGATCGTGGTGGTTGAGAAAATAGAGCAGGCCGTCGATTTTTCCAACCGCCTTGCGCCGGAGCATCTGGCCCTGCATGACCCGTCGCTGATCGGCGGGATCAGGCACGCCGGCGCGGTGTTTCTGGGAACCACCAGCCCGGAAGCGGCAGGCGATTACGCTTCGGGGCCGAACCACGTGCTGCCTACGTCCGGTGCGGCGCGGTTGCGCGGTGGATTATCGGCGGCGGATTTCGTGAAGGTGATCTCCACACAGGAACTTTTGCCCGCTGCGCTGGCCGATCTGACGTCCGCCATCACCACGCTCGCGCGCGCCGAGGGACTGGAAGCCCACGCGCGTTCGGTGGAGGTCCGCGCCGATGGTGAAGAAGATGCCTGAACCACGTGCGGCAGTGAAGAGGATGGCGCCCTACCATCCGCCCAGCGCGGGGCGGGAGGGCAAGCTGCGCCTGGACTTCAACGAAAATACGATCGGCTGCTCGCCCGCGGTGATCGAGTTTCTGCGCCAGCATCTCACCGCGCCGCAGCTTTCGATTTATCCCGAGTATGTCGAAGCGATGCGCGAGCTGGCGGCGTTTTTTGAAGTGGACGAGAGCGAGTTTACGCTGACCAACGGCACCGACGAGGCGATTCAGGTGCTGGTGAACACGTTCGTCGAGCCGGGCGATGAAGTGGTGGTGATGAAGCCTTCCTACGCGATGTATCGATTTTACGCGGAGGTCGCGGGGGCCGCTGTGCGCGAGGTCCCGTATCGCGCCGATCTCTCGTTTCCAATGGAAGAACTGTTGGCCTCGATCTCGCCCTCCACGAAGGCCGTGCTGATCGCCAATCCCAACAATCCCACCGGTACAACGATCGGCCTTGACGGCGTGAAGCAGATTCTTGAGGCCACGCGCGCGGCGGTGCTCATCGACGAGGCGTATTTCGAATTCTGCGGCGTCACCGCGCTTCCTTGGATTCGCGAATGCGACAATCTTTTCGTCAGCCGCACATTTTCGAAAGTCTACGGCATGGCCGCGATGCGCTGCGGATGCCTGTTTTCCTCGGCTGGGAACGTTTCGTGGATGAAAAAGGCGCAGTCGCCGTACAGCGTAAACATGCTGGCGGCGCTGGCCGCGCGCGCCGCCGTTCGGGACCGCGCTTACGTGGAGAGCTACGTCGACGAAGTTCTCGCCGCTCGCGCGATGGCATACAGCGGGCTGCACAAGCTGGGCATCCAGACCTTTCCCAGCGAGGGCAATTTTATTTTGTTCCACGCAGGCGATCGGGCAATCCCCATTCGCGATGCGCTGCGCGAAAAGGGCGTGCTGGTGCGAGACCGCAGCTATGAAATGCCCGGATGCGTGCGCGTAACGATTGGCACCCGGCCTCAGATCGAACGATTCCTGGAGGAGATGGAGAAACTGTGGCGGCTTTGACAGAAAAGATCATCGTGTTCGACATGGACGGTGTGCTCACCGAGGTTTCGGAGAGCTATCGCGAAGCCATCGTGCAGACGGTGGCGCACTTCACCGGGCAGACGGTCACGCGCGACCGCATTCAGGAATACAAGAACCAGGGCGGATGGAATAACGATTGGGCGCTATCGCAAAAGATCGCGGCGGACCTCGGCGTCAGCGTCGCCTACGAAGACGTCGTCAGCGCGTTCAACGAGCGTTTTCTGGGCAAGAATGGCGACGGCCTGATCCAGCGCGAGTTGTGGTTCCCCCAGCCCGGCCTTCTGGAGCGGCTTCTGGAGCGCTTCGAACTGGCGATTTTCACCGGCCGGCTGCGCTATGAAGCAGATATTTCCCTGAATCGCTTCGCGGCGGATCTGCGCTTCGATCCCATTGTTTGCGCCGACGACGTCGTGAACGGCAAACCCGCACCTGACGGCCTGCATTCGATCCAGCGCATCAAGCCGGAACGCAAATTGATCTACGTCGGGGATACGGTGGACGACGCGCGCTCCGCCAGCGCGGCGGGCGTGCCGTTTATCGGCATCGCAGCGGCCGCGCACTCGCGGCGCGACGAGCTGGTGCGGCTGTTCGAGGCCGAACGCGCCATCGCCATCATCGAAAACATCAACGAGATTGAAGGTGTGCTGTGAGAAAAGCGGCGCTGGAACGCAATACCAAGGAAACGCGGATTAAAGCGGCATTGAAGATCGAGGGCAAGGGTGTCTACCGCATCTCCACCGGAATTCGTTTTTTTGACCACATGCTGGAACTGTTCACCAAGCACGGCGGTTTCGACCTGACGCTGCAATGCGCAGGGGACCTGGACGTGGATCAGCATCATACCGTGGAAGACGTCGGAATCGCGCTGGGCGAGCTTTTTTCCAAGGCACTGGGCGATCGCAAGGGCATCAACCGCGCCGGATACTTCGTGCAGACGATGGATGAAACGCTGGCGGTGGTCGCGCTCGACCTCGGCGGGCGTCCGGCGCTCGTTTACCGGGACAAAGTGAAGGTCCGCCTGGTGGGCGATCTGCAAACGGAGTTGGTGCACGACTTTTTCGACGGCTTCGTGAACAAGGCGGGAGCCAACGTGCATGTGAAGGTGCTCTACGGGCGGTCGAATCACCACAAGATTGAGGCTGTTTTTAAAGGCTTCGCGCGGGCCATGAAGTACGCCTGTTCCAAGGACGCGCGATTGAAGGATCAGTTGCCCTCCACGAAAGGCCTGTTGTGATCTCGATTCTCGATTACGGCGCGGGGAATCTGCGGTCGGTCGAAAATACGCTCGGCGCGATCGGGGCGGAATATGAATTGATCCGCGCCGCGGCGGCGTTGGAGCAAGCGACCAAGATCATCCTGCCGGGCGTGGGGCATTTCGGGCAGATGATGCGCGCGTTGGATGACCTCCAAGTGCGCGAGGCTTTACTCCAGCGGATTCGCGCGGGCGTACCTTTTCTGGGCATTTGCCTCGGGTTGCAGGCGCTATTCGAGACCAGCGAGGAGGCTCCCGAAGCGCGCGGGTTGGGGCTGTTTCCGGGCGAAATCAAGCGCTTTCGCGGAGACGCACGCGTGCCGCACATGGGCTGGAACTCGCTCGAACGCACCCGCGAGTCGCGCCTGCTCGCCGGGACAGGCGACGCTCCGTACGTCTATTTCGCCAATAGTTTTTATGCGCCCGCCGTGCCGCAAGCTTCCGCGACCTGCCTCTACGGCGCGCGCTTCACTGCTGTGATCGAACACGAGAACATCCATGCGGTGCAGTTCCATCCCGAAAAATCAGGAGCCGTGGGCCTGAAGATCGTGAACAACTTCGTATGCTTGTAAAGCGCATTATTCCCTGCCTGGACGTTACCGCGGGCCGCGTGGTGAAGGGCGTGAATTTCGTCAATCTGCGCGACGCGGGCGATCCGGTGGAACTGGCCGCGCGCTATAACGAGCAGGGCGCGGACGAACTGGTGTTCCTCGACATCACCGCGTCGAGCGATAATCGCGAAACCATGGTGGACGTGGTGGCGCGAACCGCTCGCGAGGTGTTCATCCCGCTGACGGTGGGCGGAGGCATTCGAGGCGTTGAAGACGCGCGCAAAATCCTGCACGCCGGCGCGGATAAGGTAAGCGTCAACACCGCCGCCGTGCATCGTCCGGAGCTGATTTCGGAGTTGTCGCGCGAGTTCGGCGCGCAGGCGGTAGTTCTGGCCATCGATGCGCGGCGTAACCGCAACGGCGGCTGGAACGTGTTCACCAGGGGCGGCCGCCACGATGAAGGAATCGACGCGGTAGCCTGGGCGCGGCGCGGCGAAGAAATGGGCGCGGGCGAAGTTCTGCTCACGTCCATGGACACCGACGGCGTGCAGACCGGTTTTGACTGCGCGTTGACGCGGTCTGTTCGCGAGGCAACGAACGTTCCGGTGATCGCCTCCGGCGGCGCCGGCAAGCCCGAAGATTTTCTGCAGATCTTTCGCGAAGCGGGCGCGGATGCGGCTCTGGCGGCGTCGATCTTTCATTATGGGACCTATACTGTGAATGATTTGAAAACCTATCTTGCCGCGAATGGCGAAACGGTGCGCCGATGATCGTTCCTTGCATCGATCTGATGGGCGGCAAAGTGGTGCAACTGGTGCAGGGCCGCGACAAGGCTCTGGAGGGCGATGCGCCGCTGCGGATGCTGGAAAGATTCGCCGCGTTTCCGGAGATTCAGGTGATCGATTTGGACGCCGCGATGGGCAAAGGCGAGAACGCGGCGTTGGTACAGATGCTGGCCGCGCGGGCGAAATGCCGCGTCGGTGGAGGCGTGCGCACGCCCGAACGCGCCCGGAACTTGATCGAGCAGGGCGCCTATCGCGTGATCGTCGGCACCGCGGCGTTTACTCCGGCGATGGCAGAGATTGCGACGGCTGTGGGGCCGGAGAAAATTGTCATCGCGCTCGATTCGAAAAAGGGAAAGATTGTCGTCAAGGGCTGGCAGGAGGCGACCGATTTCACTGCCGAGGAAGTCATCGGCCGGCTGGAACCGTTCTGCGGCGGTTTCCTCTGCACCTACGTCGACAAGGAAGGCATGATGCAGGGAACCGACCTCGACTGGTTCCAGCGATTGCGCGCGGCGACCTCGCATGAGATCACCGCCGCCGGAGGCATCACTACCATCGAGGACATTCGGGCGTTGAAGGCAATGAACATCCACGCGGCGCTCGGCATGGCGATTTATACCGGGCGCTTGGATTTGAAGACGCTCGCAGCGGAAGACGCCGCAGGTGGGCTCAGCGGAATGCCAGTCTCGTAGCGCAAGCTTCAGTTCGCCTCGCGCCTCGCTACCGATGAGTACAGCGCCACCGCCGCCACCAGCGCGTTCGCCACGATCATGGGCACGGAATGAATCGACACGCCGTATGCCAGCCACAGGCAGGACGCGCAGGCCTGAATCCGGCGCAGCGCCGCGGGACTCTTTGACATGTACGACGTCATGAACACGGCCGTGGCCAGCCATCCGATCCAGTCATAATGCATCACGCGGTCACCGCCTCAAAAGAAGGCGACTTCGCGATCGTCAACGAATCCGTTCTCACCTTTTCCCATTCCCGCAGCACGAATCCCTGCGATTCGAACAGTGCGCGGATCTTGGCGGGCTCCCATCCAAGAACGTCCTCCAGCACGGGAATCAGCACACTGAGCGCGTCGTCGCTCAAAATCGTCCGCTTGGCGATCTGGGTGATGTATTTGTTCTCGGACACAGCGATGGTGAGCCCCTCGCGGCGGTTTACATGCAGCATCACGTGCACGTCGGAGCTGCCGTCGCCCACGTAGATCACGCGGTCGTGGCTGATCCCCAGCTTCGACGCGAGATCGTCCAGAACGGCCACCTTGCCGTAGCCGGCCGGCACCTGTTCGATGGATTGAATCTCGCCCGAGGATTCGTCGTAGCGGAAACGCGTGCCGAAGATGTGATCGGCCGGTATGATTCCTTCAAGCGCGGACTGAATCACCTCCACCGGTGCGGCGGAAATCACGCAGAACGAAAATCCGTATCCTTCCAGGCCGTTCAGAAGCTGCGACAGCAGGCGGATGTTCGGCTTCAGGCGAACGCGTTTGCCCGCCTCCATGAGATGTTCCCGGCGCACGCGCCGATACTCGGGATCGTGCAGCACCAGATAGGCGAGTTCTCCGCCCTGCTGCACCAGATGAATGCGGGAAAGACCGGCAATCTTCCGTTCAAAGTCGTGGATGCCCAGCATCTCGCTCAAGATAATTCCCGAGTCGTGAAAGCTCAGGGTCTGATCGAAGTCGCTGGCAAAAAGATACTGTTTCATTCTTTCCTCCTATCGATTGATGGGGGCTTCTCGTACAGGGAGGGGACTCTGGCGCCAGTGTAAACGTCGAACGTGGCGTCCTGATTACAGTTTATTAGACGCGCGGACACGATGCGAGGATGCCGCGAGCTGGGAGGGGCTTTCAATCCAGAAATCCGGCCTAAATTGTTCCATTTCAGCAAGATCGCCGTATCCGTAGCGGACTCCGCACGTGTTCACGCCGGCCCGGCGGCCAGCCGCCATATCGCTGGGCGCATCGCCGATCATGAGGCACTCTTCCGGGGAAATTCCGAATATTTCCAAGGACTTGAGAATAACGTCCGGTTCCGGCTTGGCGGGAAAACCGTCCGTTCCCTGCACGTGATTGAAAAATTTTATCAGCCCGAATTTCTCCAATACGACTCTGGTCATCGGTGTGCCCTTGGTGGTCGCCGTGGACTTCAGCCCGCCCAGGCTTTCGAGCATTTCCAGGACACCCGGATAGACCCGCGTGTTGGCATGGCCTCCCGAAGCGTAAATACCGCGGTATTCCTGAAGCATCGGCTCGTGCGTTTCCTCGGGGAAGCCGAGGTCGGCGAACAGGTCAAAGAGATGCCGGCCGATGTAGCGGCGCAGCACGGCGTCGGGAACATCGTTGCGCCCATGGGCGCGCAGGGTTTGCTGGACGGCGCCGCAGATGTCGCTGGCGGAATCCACCAGTGTGCCATCCAGGTCGAACAGATAGACGCGGAAGGACGGAATCGTCACGCGGGCTGAGGCCCGCCTTCGAGCATGCCCGGCGTACGGCGACTGTCCGGTTTTTCCGGCTTAATCACCAGATGCGTGCCGTCGCCGCCCTCCGGAGGAGGAGGCTGCACGGCGGCCAGAGTCTGGCCGTTGATCAACTGCGTGACTTCGGTTCCATCAAGCACCTCGCGCTCCAGCAGCGCCTGGGCGATGCGCTCCAGCGCCTCGCTGTGCTCCTCGATGATTTTCTTGGCGCGCTGATAGCCGCCTTCCACCAGTTTCTTCACCTGCTCGTCGATGCGGATCGCCGTCTCTTCGCTGTAGTCGCGATGCTGGGCGATTTCGCGCCCCAGGAAAATCTGCTCCTCGCGTTTGCCAAAGCTCAGCGGACCCAGTTCGCTCATGCCCCAGACGCAGACCATCTTGCGGGCCATGTCGGTGGCGCGCTCGATATCATTGCTGGCGCCGGTGGTCATGTGGTGCAGGAACAACTCCTCGGCGATGCGGCCGCCCATCAGGATGGCCAGGTCGGCCTCCAGGAACTCCTTGCGGTAGGTCTGCTTGTCGTCCAGCGGCAATTGCATGGTCAAACCAAGCGCCATGCCGCGCGGAATAATCGTGACCTTGTGAAGCGGATCGGCAGTCGGCGTCAGCGCGGCCACCAGCGCGTGTCCGGCTTCATGATACGCGGTGATCTTCTTCTGCTCGTCGCTGATGATCAGGCTCTTGCGCTCCACGCCCATCATCACCTTGTCCTTGGCCAGTTCGAAATCCCACTGCGTGACCACCTTGCGATTCTGGCGAGCGGCCACCAGAGCCGCCTCATTCACCAGGTTGGCCAGATCCGCGCCGGCAAATCCCGGTGTGCCGCGGGCCAGTACCGAAAGATTTACGTCGTCGGCCAGGGGAACTTTCTTGGTGTGGACGCGGAGGATCGCCTCGCGGCCCTTCACGTCGGGATGACCCACGACCACGCGGCGGTCGAAACGGCCGGGACGCAGCAGCGCCGGATCCAGAACGTCGGGCCGGTTGGTGGCCGCCACAAGAATCACGCCTTCATTGGACTCGAAACCGTCCATTTCCACCAGCAACTGGTTCAGCGTCTGCTCGCGCTCGTCGTGTCCGCCGCCCAGGCCCGCGCCCCGATGGCGGCCCACGGCGTCGATTTCGTCGATGAAAATAATGCAGGGGGCATTCTTCTTGCCCTGCTCGAACAGATCGCGGACGCGGCTCGCGCCCACGCCGACGAACATTTCCACGAAATCCGATCCGGAGATGGAGAAGAACGGTACGTTGGCTTCGCCGGCAATCGCGCGAGCGAGAAGGGTCTTTCCGGTACCAGGAGAGCCGATTAGCAGCACTCCCTTGGGAATGCGCCCGCCGAGCTTCTGGAACTTCTGCGGCTCACGCAGGAATTCGATGATCTCCTGTAACTCTTCCTTGGCTTCTTCCACGCCGGCGACGTCCTTAAACGTCACTTTCTTCTGCTGGGAGGAGTGCAGCCGGGCGCGGCTCTTGCCGAAGCTCAGGGCCTTGTTTCCACCGCTCTGCATCTGCCGCATCATGAAGATCCAGAATCCGAGCAGCAGCACGAACGGAATGGCGTTCACCAGGATCGACACCCAGTTCCCGCCGTTGTCCTTATCCACCTTCACCGCAACTCCTTTATCGAGCAGCAGCGTGGTGAAGTCGTTGTAGGTGGGAGGAACGGTGGAGTGGAACGTATCTCCGTTCTTCATCTTGCCTTCGACGTCGCCGGTGGCGGAATTGATTTTCGCCGATTCCACCTTGCCCGCCTTAACGTCGTTGACCAGATCGGAGAACTGCGGCGTCAGGCCGGTATTCTTGTTCGTCTTAAAGGCGAACCAGACCAGCACCACCAGGCAAAGGATAACCAGCGACAGGATTCCACTTCGAACGCTTGATGAATTCATGACATCTCCCAACCAGAAGTTCTACCTACATAGACGCCGGATTGCTGCGGAAGGTTCAGGAAAGCGTAACTTCCCGGATCCGCAACAGATTTGCGGCATCCTCGGCCATCCCGAACTGACGCGCCCACAGGATTTTGTCTCCACTCGCAATCATCGGCCAGGAAGCCCTCCGCCAGCAGGGCACGCGCGCCTTTTGAAACATTTCCTGGATCTTGCGATCGCGGGAGTGTCCTTGAGGACGATAGTGGTCGCCGGGGAGCCACCCTCGCAGTTCCAGAGGGGGAAATAGCGTACATGCTTCCTTTTCCAGCGTAACACAGGCGGCTGGAGCGTCCACCGAGATTTGGGTCTGCCCGTCCGGAGATGGGTAGGTTCCCGGGCCGGGGATGGCTTGGACCTGGGCGCCTGGGCCGTCGGGATTCCCAAAATAGAGCCAATCGAAGGACCGGGTGACAGTCAGTTCCGGCAGGCAGGCCCGGCCTTGCGGGACGCCTGCCAGCTCGAGCACCTGCTCGACATGTGGATACTCGATTTTTCGCAAGTTCCCCTTGGTCTGCCCGATGGCGCGGCGGACCAGCCTCCGGGCGGCGGCCCGGGGCAGAGCGGCAAGGGCAGCGGCGCGGAGTTCCAAACCGTTGGCGTAAGGGATGAACTCCCGGGCGGCGATCGCGGCGATTTCCGAGGCCCAGTAATCCTCCTCGTCGCGGGCCAGATGGGCGAGTCTGGCCAGCGCGTCCGCCATCCGGGGATTCCATTCGCGCGTCAACTGCGGGAGCAGATCGCGGCGGATGCGGTTGCGCGCGAAGCGAGCGTCCAGATTGGACGCATCTTCGCGCCAATGGAGCGGCCGGGATTCAAGAAACTCCAGCACGTCGGCGCGCGTAATTTCGATCAGCGGACGAATGATGCCGGGGGGCGCGGGCGCGATGGCCGCGAGGCCGGCCAGTCCTGAACCGCGCAGGAAGCGGAACAGCACCGTCTCGGCCTGGTCGTCCAAAGTATGGCCCAGCGCCACCACGTCGCAGTGGCCTGCGGCACGAAGGCTCCGGAAGAAGCGCCGGCGGGCGCGATGCCCGGCCTGTTCCAGATTATCGTGCAGCGCGGCGATCGGCTCATGAGCGGTGTAAAACGGCAACCGGAAACGCTGAGCCAGTTCCGCCACGAACCGCTCGTCCTCTCCCGACGCGTCGCCCCGAAGCTGGTGATTCAGGTGCGCAACGCCCACCACCGACGCCGGAGCAATCTCCCGAAGCGCGTGCAGCAGGCACACCGAATCGGCCCCGCCCGAAACCGCGGCGATCACGCGGGCCCCTTGGGGGAGCATGTTATAACGAGAGATAGTTTTGAGCACCCTGTCCAGCACGGAGCATCCCGGTCCCTACATTGTAGTTCTCGTGGCAGACACGGAATTCGTGCGCGCGCTGCTGTTCGACGGCGACGCGCGCCGCGTGGAGGGATTTTCGGCCCAACTTCCGCCGCGCGCCGAGGCGGCCGCCGACGTTCTCGACGAAATGCACCGGCTGGTGAAGGAATCCGGGCTCCGAGTGGGCGCGGTAGTAGGACGCGCGGCGACGGAAGTGACGCCTGAGGATCGCGCCGCCTGGCCGTCGTTTGAAGGCGCGGCCTGGTTCCCCCCGCTGCCCGATGGCGCAAGCGTCGCAATGGGCTGCGGCGGCGTATATCCCCGTTTCGCGTTGGAGGTCGGCCCGGCGAGTATGCTCGCCACCGTGGCCTCAGCCAAGCCGGAGCGTCTGTCCGAAGGCGTTTCCTGCTCGCCCATCGACGGGAAACGCTGGTGGATCTACCACCCCGTGCCGGAGGCCGGCGGCGTCTATGCGGCGCTGAAAAAAGAGTTGAAGGGCCGCGTGGAGGCCTTTCTGGAAACGGCGCGAGCGGATGATCCGCTGGTGGCACCGCTCGACGCAGCGGCGAAGCATTTCCGGCAAGCCTTTGAAGCTCTGACGCTTGCCGTGGGCAGACCGGCCGAAACCGTGGGATGCGGCGCGGCGCTGCTGAAATCGCCCGCCTGGGCGCAGCGGCTCGCCGATGCCCTGGAAGTTCCCGTAACGCTCTCGACCGAGCCCGAGCCGGCCGCCCGTGGAGCTGCGCTGTGGGCGCTCGAACGAATCGGCGCGGTTCCGCATCTGGAAGCGCTGCCCGCGTCCACGGCAATCGTTTTTAACCCCATTTCGGACAAATTACCCATGAATCAGGAATTATTAGAACGCGCCTCCCGCATTCGCATGTTGTTGATGGATGTCGACGGTGTGCTGACCGACGCCAAGCTATACAACGTCCCCGGCCCGGACGGAAAGATGTGGGAGACCAAGGGCTTCGACGCCCAGGACGGCATCGCGCTGCAGTGGTTGAGCTGGTACGGCATCGAAACCGGCGTCATCAGCGGCCGCGTCTCGCCGGCCACGGAGGAGCGCGCGCGCCAGGTCAAGATGACGCATGTCTACCAGGGGCACATTGAAAAAATTCCCGTCCTCGAACAGATCTGCGCCAAAAGCGGCATCCCCATGGACGCGATCGCCTATATCGGCGACGACCTGACCGACGTGGTGGTCATGCGGCGGGTCCTGTTCGCGATCGCACCGGCGAACGCGCGGCCGGAGGTCAAGAAAGCCGCGCACATGGTGACGTCGGCAGCCGGAGGATCGGGCGCGGTGCGCGAGGTTTGCGAACTGCTGCTCCAGGCCCAGGGAAAATGGCCCGAAATCCTAAAAAAATACGAGATCGAATGAGAATCGGGATCGAACTCGCCGTGGCATCCGGACCGGGGATTCTGCACGAAACCACCGGCGTGATCGCGCGTCATCACGCCAATATACTGAGCGTGGAAATCATCGAAGAGCGCCCGGCCGAAGCGCGCACGTATTTTGAGATTGACCTCCCCGGCGACGTCGAGTCCATGCTGGCGGATCTGCGCGCGCTGCCGGTGGTGCATGCGGCGCACTCCGTCGACACCATGGAGAAGATTTATGGCAAGCGCATTATCATCATGGGCGGAGGAGCGCAGGTGGGGCAGGTGGCGCTCGGCGCGATCACCGAAGCCGACCGCCACAACATCCGCGGCGAGCACATTTCGGTCGACACCATTCCATTGGTCGGCGAGAAGGCCTTGGCGGAGGCCGTTCGCGCCGCGGCCCGCCTGCCTCGCGTCAAGGCGTTGGTCCTGGCCGGATCGATCATGGGCGGCGAGATCGAGCAGGCCGTGCTCGACGTGCGCGCGCAGGGCTTGCTGGTGGTGAGCCTCAACATGGCCGGCAGCGTCCCTGACGCGGCGGATCTGGTCGTGACCGATCCGGTGCAGGCGGGCGTAATGACGGTAATGGCGGTCGCCGATACGGCGAAGTTCACGGTGGAGCGGCTGAAGCGGCGGGTGTTTTAGGATCAGTCTCAGCCCGTGGTCAGCGAATCCAGCGACCTTACGGCGTCGCGCAGCGACGCGATCCCGCGCTGGACCTCCAGCGAATCACCCGTCGCCGCGGCCTGTTCCACGCGCCGCGCGCAATCGCGCAGGCTGGACGAAGCAAGCTGATCCGCCGCCACGCGGATCTTTTTCACTTCCCGGCCGAGCGCGTCGAAATCGGAGCGGCCCGCCGCCGTCTCAATGCGGTCCAGCCGCTCCGGCGCGATCTGCAGGAACAGCTTCAGCATGTCGTTCATCATCGCGGAGTCGCCCTGCATCAGGCGATCCGTCAACAGACGTTCCAGATGCGAGGGGGCGGAGGGAACAGCCCCCGGCTTCTCCTGCGACAGGTACCGTTCAATCGTAGCGACCAGATGCGCCGGCTGGACAGGCTTGGAAATATACGCATTCATGCCGGCCTGCAGGCAGCGCTCGCGGTCGCCATTCATGGCGTGCGCGGTCATGGCGACCACCGGCAGGGTATCCCAGCGGCGGTCGGCGCGGATCAGGCGGGTGGCTTCCAGACCGTCCAGAACGGGCATCTGTACGTCCATCAATACCAGATCGTACGGCGTCTCCTCCAGCTTGGCGAGCGCCTCGCGGCCGTCATTGGCCACGTCGATTTTGTAGCCCTTCTTGCGCAGGATCGCCAGCACCACTTTCTGGTTGACAAGATTGTCCTCCGCCAGCAGCAGGCGCGCGGAGGCAGCATGCGGGACCGTCTGGGCCCACTTCTCGCTTTCGAGCGGCGCGGCGTGGGCCACCGCCGGCGCCAGTTCGCACGGCAGCGTGGCGGTAAACGTGCTCCCCTTCCCCAACTCGCTTTCGACGCGCAGATCCCCTCCATGCAGGTCCACCAGGCGGCGGGTAATCGCCAATCCGAGGCCGGTGCCGCCGTACTTTCGCGAGATACTGCCGTCGGCCTGGGTAAATTTGTCGAAAATCGCGGTCAACTTGTCGGCGGGAATGCCAGGGCCGGTGTCACTCACCCGGATCACCGTGTGGATGCGCCCACCGGCACCGGGCGTCAGTTCCAAGCTCACCGTCACGCTGCCGCGATCCGTGAACTTCACTGCGTTCGAAAGGAGATTCGCGACAATCTGCCGCACCCGCAGCGGATCTCCCAGCAGGTTCGCGCCCGCTCTCTCCGGCCCTTCGAACCGCAGATCGACTTTCTTCTGCATGGCGTTGGCAGCCTGCGATTTCACGCAATCCTCCACCACCGTGCGCGGATCGAACGGAACCTTTTCGAGGAGCATCTTGCCCGCCTCGATCTTCGACAGGTCCAGAATATCGTTGAGCAGCGCCAGCAGCGAATAGGCGCAGCGCTTGGCGGTTTCGACCTGGTCCCGCTGCTCGCCTCCAATGCCGCTGTCGAGCGTCAGATCCAGCATCCCGAGAAGGCCGTTCATGGGCGTGCGCAGTTCGTGCGACATGTTGGCCAAAAACTCGCTTTTCGCCTGGCTGGCGTTCAGCGCGCTGTGCATGGCACGTTCCAGTTCCTCGGTCCGCTGATGGATGCGCTCCTCCAGCAATTCCCGATGCTGGCGGATCTCTTCCTGGGAGGCGGCCAGAGCCTCGATCATCCGGTTGAAGCTCTCGCCCAGGTACTCGATCTCGTCGCCGGTGCGGCTCACCTGGATCGGCACCAGTTGGCCCTTGCGTACCGACGTGATGCCCTCTTCGAGAAGGGCCAGTGGCCGGGCCAGTAACCGGATGGTGAACCGCGAAATGGCCAGCGCGGTAAGGGCGACAATACCGCATAGAATCAGCCCCTTCATAACAGTGAAAGTGTGCTGGCGGACGTCGATCAGCAGCATCACCAGCACGACCCAGAACAACAGCACGCCAGTGAACACCGAGTACCGCGACGACAACGAGCGGTATTTTGGCTGACGGGATTCGTCCACGATCCCATGTTCCAATGTTTCCATCTATCCGCACTATCGGGCGGAAACCTTAGTACTTCTCGAATTTCCCTGGGGCCTGAGCCCGTAGTCCTAGGGCGGCACCTGCTATTCTGTGAAGAAAATGTCCTCCCGGCTGGCCACTTCGCTGTGCGGCCTTTCGCTTCGAAATCCCGTGTTGGCGGCATCAGGGACCTATGCCTACGGGGTAGAGTTTGCGAAGTTAGCCGATCTCTCCGCGCTGGGAGGCATCGTCGTCAAGGGATTATCGCGCGAGCCAATGGACGGCAACCCGCCGCCGCGCCTTTACGAAACCGAGGCCGGTATGATGAACTCGGTCGGCTTGCAGAACATCGGAGTGCGGGCCTTCGTGACGGAAAAACTGCCAGGGTTGCAGGGCATCGGCACGCCGATTTTCGCCAACGTGTTCGGCTACGCGGTCGAAGATTATATGGAGGTGATCCGCGTCTTGGAGGACGCCGAAGGCGTCGCGGCTTACGAATTGAACGTTTCCTGCCCCAACGTGAAGCATGGCGGGATTTTCTTCTCGAGCGACCCGGCGCTGCTGGCCGAACTCACCGCGGCGGCGCGCAACATCGCCCGGCGCCCGCTGATCGTGAAACTTTCGCCGAGCGTGTCCCGGATCGACACCATCGCCAAAGCGGCCGAAGACGCCGGAGCCGATGGAATTTCCCTGGTCAACACCTTCCTGGCCCTGGCCGTCGACGCGCGAACGCGCCGTCCGCGGCTCGGCAACGGCTTCGGAGGCCTGTCCGGACCGGCCATCAAGCCCATCGCCCTGCGCCTGGTCTACGAGGCGGCGAAGGCCGTGAAGATCCCGGTGATCGGCCTGGGAGGCATCGCCAGCGGCCTCGACGCGGCCGAGTTTCTGATCGCCGGAGCCACGGCGGTCCAGGTGGGGACGGCGAATTTCTGGGATCCGGGCGCGCCGCAGCGCATCGCCCGCGAACTGGACGGGTTTTTGAAGAAGGAAAAAACGAGCGCCGCCCAACTGGTAGGCTCACTTACAATGGAGAAACCATGAAGAAAATCATTTCGACCGATCGCGCCCCTGGAGCCATCGGACCCTACTCGCAGGCGGTTCTGGCCAACGGATTCGCATTCCTCAGCGGCCAGATTCCCCTGGACCCGGCGACCAATCAGTTGATCGAAGGCGACGTGGTGGCGCAGACCGTGCGCGTATTGGAAAACATGAAAATCGTTCTGGAAGCCTGCGGCTCCTCGCTCGCCCAGGTTGTGAAGACCACCGTCTTCGTGAAGGATCTGAGCGAATTCGCGAAGATCAATGAGACCTACGCGCGGTACTTCCCGGAAAATCCTCCGGCCCGGTCGACGGTGGAGGCAGCCCGCCTGCCCCGCGACGTGCGCGTCGAAATCGAGTGCATCGCTCTGGCTGGCTGATTACTTGTCTTTTTCGTGCACCGAATATTGCTTCTGCGGCGGGTTCAACTTGATCTCGACAACCTTCTCGTCCTCGCGGATGTCGAGCGTCTGGCCAAAAGTCTGATAATTCGGCGCATGGACCTGAATCAGGATCGCGCCCTTGGGAATGGCTGGAATTTTGACGATGCCTTCCTGGTTGGTCCTGACGTCCCATTCCTGCCGGACCTTCGCGCCGAATTTAAACTTGTCCCTCCCCTGGATGAACTTCACCGTGACGCTGGCCTGATCCACCGGGTGGCCCACCAGATTGGTGACGTGAATTTCGATCTTGGTAACGTTCTCGTCCGCGGCCTGCGTCAGCGCGGCGGCGAGACAGAGAGTGACGAGTAGCTTCCCCATGAGACTATTATCCGCTATCGGAGGAGCAGGCATGGGAACAAGCTCCGGCGTGCGCACTTAGTCGAGGTTGCTCTGCTCAATCATGACATGCTCCCGCACAATCAGCCGGTGCGGTGCAAGGTCGAACAACTTGGGAAGCACCCGGTCGACATGTTCGTCGAAGTCCACGAACACGATTGTCACCGGCAGGTCGCCGCCGGCCTCCACCAGACCCGACGTATGCACATGATTTCTTCCATTGAAGCCGCCGACGGCGTGAAACGCGCTGGCGCCGGCGACGTTTTCGCGCCTTAGCACCTGCAGAATCTGCCTCCATTTGTCGGATTCATTGAGATACATCGTGATCTGAACGGCGGTGTTCATCGTGAGGTCTCCTTAGAGAGCCCGGGCCAGCGCGGCCCCGAGCGCCACCGCGATGAAGCATACTACATTCGTCACCAGAATGTTCAGCGCCGCCTGCCCGAACTGCCCTCGCTCAAAGAGCGCGAAGGTCTCAAACGCGTAGCTCGAATAAGTCGAGTAAGTCGCGCAGAATCCGACAGCGAAAAATGCGCGCCACCGCGGATCCGCTAGCACGCGCTCACTGGTCCAGATGAGGAAAAAGCCCAGAAGAAAACTGGCCGAGATGTTGATGGCAAGCGTGCCAAGCGGGAAACCCGACGGAACAAGCCTCGCGATGTACTGGGCGACAAAGTAGCGGAGATTCGCGCCGATGACGGCGCCGATGGTAATCAGGAGAACGGTTTGCACGATAGACTCCAATCCTCAAAAGATTGTAGGAGTCATCAGCCAACGAGGGCGGTTGTGGCGAACTCCATCGCCGTTAAGAACAGTGTATCGCACTAATTCTTGCTGGCACGGCCCTCGATGATCTCGATGCGCATCTTGTCGGGGCCTTCGACGAAGGCGTACTTGATCTTGCCGCCGGCCGCGGACTTGGGTTCGGCGGTGACGGTCACGCCTTCCTTGCGCAATTTCGCCATGGCGTCGTCCAGATTCTCCACGCTGATGCCGATGTGGTCCACCACGCGGCCCTGGGTGGGCTCGAACGCCTTGCGATTCTCCCAGCCGGGCATCTTTGCCGTGACCGCGTATTCCATCGGGTAAATGATGAAGTTCACGTCGTCCATCATGAAACTCGACGACGGCGCGATCTGCACGCCGCGGTACATCCTCGCCTGTGCCGCCACGCGCGGCTTCACGCCAAAGTGTTTTGCGTACCACTCGCCCGCGGCCGCCGGATTCTCGCTCAGCAAATGCACATGGCCGAAGTGATGATGATTCGCCGTGTTCAGTTCGATCAGCGCGTGATCCGGCCCCTGAACGTAGGCGTAAAAGAAAACGCCCATTTTGGCGTTGGGATTGCCGCCGATGTCGCTGATGTCGGTGATCGGCGTGGCGAACTTCGTTCCGGAATCCAGTTGCTTCTGATACGCCGCCTTCATATCTTCCGCGCCCCAGCCGAAGTGCCAGATGGTGCTGACCACGTCGCTGGGCGGCGCGGCGGCAACCTTGGTGAACAGAATCCAGCTCTTTTGCGCCCAGACGGCGTCCATCACGCCCGCGAAACGCCCTTTTTCGGCATCGAATTTCGTGGTGTAAAACTCGATGGCGGCCTTCGGGTCGGTCGAGTTCAAATGCAAGTGATGGAAGTGAGCGTCGGCCACCGTCTGGGCGAATATTGGAGCACAGGCGAGGACGAAAATCGCGACGGAGCGAGTGTGGAGCATAATTGTTTAAAAAGGGGGACAGACTACTCTGTCCCGGACAAAAGAGCTTCTCTATTCCCAGCCGTCATTGCGTGGACAGAGCTGTCTGTCCCCCTTTTTAAACCGCCATACATAGCGAATTATACTTGAAGTTTGCGCATCCACATTCTCACCACCGGCGGCACCATCGAGAAGGTTTACGTGGAGCAGCACGGAGCGGTGGCGAACCTCGAAGACAAGATCGAGCGCTACCTGGGCCGCCTGCGGCTTCCCGATACCGAGATCGACACGACGCGCCTGATGAACAAGGACAGCCTGGAAATGACGGACGAGGATCGCGCGCTGATCCTGGAAGCAGTGCGCGCGCGGCTCGACGCGCCGATCGTCATTACGCATGGCACCGACACCATGGTCGAAACCGGACTCTATCTGAAGCGCGCCCTGGGCGAGCTGACATTTCCGATTATCCTGACCGGCGCAATGACGCCCCTCGGCTTCGAATCAAGCGACGGGCTCCAGAACCTGACGGAAAGCTTCCTCGCCGCACGCATCGCCGCGCCGGGAATTTACGTGGTGATGCACAACCACGTGTTCCCTGTCGACCGCGTCAAGAAAGACCGCGAGCGCGCGCAGTTCGTGCGGACGGACTGACGCTGCGGCCCGGTCCTTGCTGACGCCAGGGGGCTATAACACCGTCCCGTCAGGGCGGGGACCTCCGAGATATTGCCATGGTTGCCTTCCTGGTCGATTCGGCCCTCCATTGAAAAGAGTGCACGACGAAAGTGGGCTCGTTCATGTACCATAACCAGACAAGGAGATTGCCGATGCTGAAGAGGTTCCTGCTGCCGTGTCTGGCTACGGCCGCCATCGCGCCCGCGCAATATGCGCCTCCGCCCACGTCGTACACCGTGATTCAACAGAATTCGTTGTTCGGGCCGCCGACCACCATGAGCGTGTACCGCGACGGCTCGAAAGCGGCCACCGATATCGTGCAGCCCGGCAAGCATATCCGAACGATCTACGATCTCCAGGCCCACACCACGACCAGTTGGGACCCCAGCCAAGCGGGGGCGGAATGTGGCGCGGGCACCTTCAATGAAGATTGGGGCGATCCGTTCACAGGATCGGCCGTCTTGATGGCAGACCTCAACAAACTTGTGTGAAGTCCGGCACGTTGGCAGGCAAGTAGAATACAGACTGGTATTCCATTTTCTCCCGCAGTTCATCTTAGGGCGCTGGTTGGCCTGTTTGCACTGATGAGGCGGGTTGCAAGGTCATAGCCTAGCGCGGACTCACCCGATCCGAATACGAGCCGCCGGTATACATCCGTAGCGTCCCATTTGGCAGTTCCACGAAGCGCACCAACTCGCCCACGGCCCCGCCACCGGAGGGAGCCTCCAGCCGGAACTGGCCGTTGCCTAACGGCGCCAGTTTGTTTTGTTGTTCCGGATTCGCGCCCACGGGATTGAATATCACCAGCTCATTGTTGAGTTCCACGACTGCGGTGTCGCCGTTCGCGCTGCGATACAGCCCCGCGAATCGTCCCCAGGCAGGATCCCACGCTACCGCGGATTTCTTCGGCGCGGCCGCCTTCGCCACCGCCTCGCCGACGATCCGCATCAGGTGCTGCGCCATCTCGCCGGGATTGGAATCGTCGCCGTTGGTCAACACAATGACGCCGACTTTATCGTCCAGTTGAAACAGGGTCTGTGTTTTATAACCCGGGTAGGATCCGCCGTGGCCGACGTACAGCCGGTCCTTTGTCCTCTCCACGGAAAAACCGATCGCGTTGCCGTGCGTCCAGTCGTTTTCCATCATCCGCGCGCGATGCATCTCCCGCAACGCGGATGTCGAGAGCACCGGCGAGCCCTTGCGGAATTGCAGCGAGACAAACTTTGCCATGTCCTCCACCGTGGATGTGATGCCCGTGGCCGGTCCCATGGCCTTGGCGTCGATAAACGGCATTTTCGCCCGCGAACCGTCCGGCATTCGCCGTCCATATCCCGTCGCCATGCCCGGCACGTCGCGATCGACGCTCGAATCCTTCATGCCCAGCGGGTCGAAAATATGATGCTGCACGTAATCCGCGTACTTTTCGCCGGAGACTGCCTCCACCACCGCCCCCGCGATCGACACCGCCAGGTTTGAATACTTCCAGCGAACCTGCGGCGAGTAGATCGCCTGCGTGCCCGCGACGTAGGCCTTCAGTTCCCCTGCATCGGGAAATTTGTAATCGACCCAGTGGGACCCCGCCTCGCGCGACAAGCCCGAGCTGTGCGTCAGCAACTCCTCGATGGTGATGGGTGCATCGTCCGGCTCGGCCGGCTTCACCTTGAACCAGGGCAAGTACTTCACCACTGGATCGTCCAGGCGCACCTTCCCCTGGTCGCGCAACTGCATGATCGCCGTCGCAGTGAACAGCTTGCTGTGGGAGGCCATGCGGAAGTTGGTCCCGGCGGTCATCGGCGTGTGCGCGGCGGTATCCGCGTAGCCGTAGCCTTTCGCCCACACCAGGTGTTGCTCCGAGACGACGCCGATGGCGACTCCGGGCAGACCGCGATACGCCATCTGCTCGTCCATCCACGCGTTGAAAACGCGTTCCGCGCCCAGCACGCCCGGATCCGCGCCTGCGGACTGCGCCGCCGCCAGACCCCAGGTCAGAAAGAACAAAAGCCCCACTGGAAATTGCCGCATGGGGGCCAGCGTAGCAGAAACTCTACGCCTTCAGCGCCGATGCCGTGGCCGTTGCGCCTTCCAGCAGAAAACCGGAATCCGCGCCGCAGCTCAGGAACTTCATGCCGTGCTCCTTCCAGTACTTCGCCAGAGGAAGGGCGCGCAGATGGATGCCCGGCGCGACGCCGTGCTTCAAGCAGGACTCCTTCACCTTTTCGATGGTCTCAATCATCGAGGGGTGATCGAACTGGCCTGGCACGCCGAGCGAGATCGACAAATCCGCCGGCCCGATCATGATAGCGTCGATGCCGGGGACGCTGAGCAGGTCGTCGCGCCGCTCCACTGCGGTTTTCGTTTCGATTTGCAGCACCACCAGCGTGTTGTCGTTCATGTGGTCGATGATCTGCGGGATCGTAGCCTTCTTGTAGTCGATATGCGCCGGCCCCAGTCCGAACCCGCGAATGCCCTTCGGCGGAAACTTCGTCCACGATACGGCTCGAGCCAGCAGGGCGGGATCCTCCACGCGCGGAAAGATGATTCCCATCGCGCCGTTGTCGAGAGCGCGCGCCACCAGCGCATATTGCAGATCCGCCACGCGCACGATCGGCATGAGGCCGGCGTTGACGGCAGCGCGGCAGAGGTCGGCCTGGGTTTCGAGGCCAAAAGGACCGTGCTCGGAATCGATATAGGTCCAGTCAAAACCGGCGGCGGCGAGAATCCTCGAAACATCGGGCGACCGTAACGCTCCGAACGCGCATCCGGCTTGCAGCTTGCCCTCCTTCAGGGCGTGCTTCACGGGGTTATTGTGCATAGCTCCACTTTAACGCGGCGGACCCACCTAGATGCTGAGAATGCGATGGTCCGGGCAGTCGAGCTGGACGGCGTCGTACAAGCGCTCCACCAGATCCACGCCGTGCGCGGCAAGGAAAGGCAGGATCGAGTAGAACCGTTCCTGCAAGTGGCGATGCGGGAACAAAAAACCGCTGAGATACTGCGCGTCGCCGGCGGCGCGTTGGTCGCGGCGCATCATCTCCGAGGCTGTTTTCCGGCGCGCCTTTTCGAGCTGATAAGCGATCTTCGCGCTGCTTTTTTCGAGCGACGCGGCGAGCGTCGGGTCGAAGCGGTTGAGTTCGGCGCGCATGCGGCCGAGATGACTCATGATCCCCTCGGATTCGGCTTGGAACGACGCTTCCAATGATTCCGGCACTAGCGCGTGCGCCACCCGTCCTTTCAAATGCTCTTCGTCGATGAAGACCTGCGGCAGCGCGAGCTGATAGCGCTCCAGCAGCTTGGTCGCCCGCGCTTCCAGCAGCGTGAACCCCGCGCGGGAAATCATCACCGGCATGCGGCCCAGCAGCCGGTCGTAGATCACCTGGGATTGCGCCAGATAGGCAAGTTCAGCCGGCCCGCCCACATACGCGCAGGTGGGCAACAGGTAGTCCTGCATCACCGGACGCAGCAGCGCGTTGGGCGAGATTTCCGCCGCGCGGTCCCGCAGCGTCTTGAACTCGATATCCTTCAGCCTCTGCGGCACACGCTCGCCGTTTTCGAGCAGGAAAAACAGCGACGTCTTATCCAGCAGATGCACCTGCGCGTGATAGCCCGCGTCTTCCAGTTCCTTGTTGCGCGCCAGCAGTCTCTTGCGCAGTTCCGGCGCGGCTTCGAGCGCGTCCGCAATCAGCGGCGCGCCGATCTTGCGGATCTCCGGATCCAGAGGATCGAGGAAAATCAGTCCCAGCGGCGCGAGCAGCGTCTTCAACAGCGCGCGGAAGCCTTCGCCCATGGTCGCGCCGTCCGGGTACGCGTCGCTGACCATCGCCAGAACTTCGTCGGCGTGGGGCAATCCCTTCAGCGCCTGCCGCAGCTCGGCGATCGGCGCTTGCTCGATCTTCAATCCGCCCACCGGACGCGGATGGCCGTTCACCGGCTCCATGCGCGCGCGCAGCGCCACCGGCTGGCGATGGGCATCGAAGGTCCAGGAGTGGTCGACCTCTTCCAGATCGTGATCCTCGGTCGCCAGCCAGAAAATGGGAACGGCGGGCGTGCCGCGATCGGTAAGCTCTTTGGCCAGGCGCGCCGCGGTCACCGCTTTATAGACGGTATACGCCGGACCTGAAAACAGGCCGACCTGCTGGCCGGTAACAATGGCCACCGTTCCCGGTTGCGCCAGCCGGGTTAGTGCCTCGCTGGGTCCATTCTGCCCTGCAAGCGCGTGAACCATGGCCGCCCGGCGGGCATCGGGATACTGGATTTCCCGCGCCGCCGCCGCGAAAGAGTTGAAATCATGAGGATCGTGCCGGTAAAACCGTGCTACCCGATCGAAATGGTAGGAAAAGTCGAGGAACAGCCTGGAAGTTCCCGGCAGTTCGGAGTGTCGGATGCAGGCAGGTTCCATTGTTATCGAGGGGCACACGTGTCGGGCGAACCGTCCAAGGGTAACAGATGAAACCGCCCGGAAGAAAGTCGCGGGAATTTCACGTTATCTTAGTTATTTGGACCTCATGGACGATCAGCAATTTCAAACGTGCGCCGGAGACGCGCTGCACGATCTCTACAAGCGCCTGAATGCCGCTTCGGAGACTCACGGCTTCGAGGCCGATTTTAACGCGGGCGCTTTGGCCATCGAGTTCGACGATCCGCCGGGAAAATTCGTGGTGAGCCCGAACTCGCCTGTGCGCCAGATCTGGGTTTCGGCGCATTCGAAAAGCTTCAAGCTGGATTGGGACCCGGCGCGCGAACAGTTCGTGCTGGCCACCACCGGAGAAACCCTGGCGGAAATGATCGGCTCCGCCATCAGCCAACAGATCGGCCAGGCAGTGAAGCTGTAAGCATGGCTGGAGTCTACATCTCCTATCCGTTTTGCGCGCAGAAGTGCACCTACTGCAACTTCGCGTCCGGCGTGTTTCCGCGCGAGTTGGAATCGCGATATCTGGACGCCCTGCGCGGCCAGCTTCGCGCAACGGATTGGCCCTGGACGCCTGAGACGGTGTATCTGGGCGGCGGAACGCCCAGTCAGATCGATGGGGACGCGCTGGCCGCGCTGCTCAGCGAAATTCCAGGGCGCGAATGGGCCGAGGCGGCGATGGAGGCCGCTCCCGGATCCTTTTCTCGCGAAGATGCCGGCGCGTGGAGGCGAGCCGGGATTAACCGCGTGAGCCTCGGCGTGCAGTCCTTCATCGCGAAGGAGCTGTCGCGCACCGGGCGCAAGCATACGGCGGAAACCGTGGCTCGCGATGTGGAAACGCTTCGCGCGGAGGGCATCGGCAATATCAATCTGGACCTGATCGCCGGGCTGCCGTTTCAGACGCAGGCGAGTTGGAAGGAATCGCTCGATTGGATTGGGCGGCTCGGCGCGCCGCATGTCTCGGTGTACATGCTGGAGGTCGACGAGGATAGCAATCTGGGGCGGGAACTGCTGGCGCTCGGGTCGCGATACGGCGCGGGCAATGTGCCCTCCGAAGACGAGATCGCGGACTTCTACGAGATCGCCGTGGAGCGGCTTCGCGGAATGGGCATCGAGCGCTACGAAATTTCGAACTTCTCGCGGCCGGGCTTCGAATCGCGCCACAATTTAAAGTACTGGCGGCGCGAGCCGTACCTGGGCTTCGGATCCGATGCGCACTCCTTCGACGGCGAGTCGCGCTGGCAGACCCCCGAATCGGCGGCGGACTACTGTGCTGGCGCGCCGCCGGAACGGACTGCAGCCGATCCGGTCGCCGAGCGATTTTTCCTGGGCCTGCGCTTGAGTGAAGGCATCGAAGGGTCGTGGGAGCCTTTCACCGGGCCGATCCGGCGGTTTATCGCTGAAGGACTGCTGGAGGAATCGCGCGGCCGCGTGCGCTTGACGCCGCGCGGCGTGCTGTTGTCGAACGAAGTGTTTCAGGAATTTGTAGGAGTGACAGCTTGATCGATTTAAGAAGCGATACCGTTACCCTTCCCACGGAGGCGATGCGCCGCGCGATGGCATCGGCCGAGGTCGGCGACGATGTCTACGGCGAGGACCCCACCGTCAACCGCCTGGAGAAGCGCGCCGCCGAAATCGCCGGTAAGGAAGCCGCGCTGTTCGTGCCGACGGGCACCATGGGCAACACCATTGCCGTGAAGCTCCACACCGAGCCCGGCCAGGAGGTGATCTGCGACGATCTGGCCCATGTTCTCGATTGGGAGCTGGCGATGACGGCCTGGTTTTCCGGCTGCCTGATCCGCGCGATCCACACCTCGAACGGCGTCATGACCTGGAAGCAGATCGAGGCCCAGATCAAGCCCCACAACGGTTTTTACGCGCCGACAGCGCTGGTGACCATCGAGCATCCGCACAACATGGGCGGCGGCTCGCTCTATGAACTCGACGCCATCGGCGAGATTTGCGCCAAGGCGCACGAGCGCGGGCTGAAAGTTCATTTGGACGGCGCGCGGATTTTCAACGCATCGGTCGCGACAGGGCATCCCGTGGCCAGAATCGCGCAAAACGCCGACACGGTGATGTTCTGCCTCTCGAAGGGGCTGGGCGCGCCCGCGGGCTCAATGCTGGCGGGCCGCGCGGCTGACATCGCCAAGGGACGCCATCTGCGGAAACGCCTGGGCGGGGCGATGCGGCAGGCAGGCATTCTCGCCGCCGCCGGATTGATCGCCCTGGAGGAAATGCCGGCCAGGCTGAAAGAGGATCATGCCAACGCCCGCCGGATCGCGGAAGGCATGGCGAAACTGCCCGGCATCGCCATCGATCCCCAATCCGTGCGTACCAACATCGCGGTATTCGATTTTTCCGCAACAGGGTTGAGCTTTACGGAGCTGCGCGACAGGCTGAAGGCCAAAGGCGTGCTGATTTCCACCGCTGGAGGCGCCCGCGCCCGCGCCGTGACAAACTTGAATGTATCCCGCGCCGATTGCGAAACCGCTCTGCGCGCCATGGAAGAGGTTCTGGCCGCATGCGCCCCGAAAGCTATCTGACGCCCGGCGGAATTTCCGTCACCCGCACCATCTCAAAAGTCCCCTACGCGCGAGGCTTAAGCGGACTGCTGCGCAAGCTGGATACGCAGCGCGGCCTCTATCTTTCCTCCGGCTACGAGTATCCGGAGCGCTACTCGCGCTGGGACATCGCCGCCGTCGCGCCTCCGCTGGAGATTGCCGCCGCCGGACGCGAGATCGTGTTTCACCCGCGGAACGAGCGCGGGCACGTGATCAACCGCATCCTCGAACCGGTGCTGGCGAATCATCCGCATTGGGAATCGTTTTGTTTAACGGACGGCGAACTTCGCGGGACGCTGAAGCCTCTGCCGGCACTGTTTCCCGAGGAGGAGCGCAGCAAGCAGCCGTCAGCGTTCTCGATTCTGCGGACGCTGTTGAATGAGTTCCGGCATCCGCTGGCCTCACGCCTGGCTCTGGCCGGAGCTTTCGGCTACGATCTGCTGTTCCAGTTCGATCCCATCGATCTGAAACTGCCTCGCAAGGACGTGAAGGATCTGCGTCTGTTCTTCTGCTCCGATATTTACTTCATGGACCGGAAGAAGGAGCAGATTGAGCGCTTTCAGTACGATTTTTCGCGCGGCGGCCTGACCACCGCGGGCCTGTCCCGTGACGCCGGACGCATCGCGCGGCCCAGAAAACTCAAGGAAGCGCCCATCGTTTCCGATCACGCGCCCGAAGAGTACATGGAAAAAGTGGAGAAGGTCCGCGAAGGGATGCGGCGCGGCGATTATTACGAGGTCGTGCTGCGCCAGACGTTCCAGGTGCCTTACTCCGGCAGGCCTTCGGGCCTGTTCGAAAAAATCCAGCAAGCGAGCCCCAGTCCGTACCAGTTCCTGCTGCAGTTCGGCGATGAGCAATTGATCGGCGCGTCGCCGGAAATGTTCGTGCGCGTGGAAGGCCGCCGCGTGGAGACGTGCCCCATCGCCGGAACGGCGCGCCGCACGGGCGATCCGTTGCGCGACGCCGAAAATATCCGCGAGTTGCTCAATTCGGCCAAGGAAGAATCGGAACTGACGATGTGCAGCGACGTGGACCGCAACGACAAATCGCGCGTCTGCGAGCCCGGCTCCGTGCGCGTCATCGGACGGCGGCTGATCGAATCCTACGCCGGCCTGTTCCACACCGTCGACCACGTGGAAGGAACGCTGGCCGAGGGCTTCGATTCGCTCGATGCGTTTCTGACGCATATGTGGGCCGTCACCATCATCGGCGCCCCCAAAAAATGGGCCGCGCAGGCGATTGAGGATCTGGAAAAAGACGCGCGCGGCTGGTACGGAGGCGCCATCGGGATGATCTCCTTCGATGGCGACATCAACACCGGCATCACCATCCGTACAATCCATCTGCGCGAAGGCGTGGCGAAGTATTCGGCCGGCGCGACGCTGCTCTACGATTCCGTTCCCGAGATGGAGGAAGCGGAAACGCGCCTGAAGGCCACGGGATTCTTCCGAGCCTTGAACGTCGCGCCTCCGCCGCCAGGCCCCTACATCGCCAACGCAAGCGAGGCGCAGGGCGTGCGGCTGCTGTTGGTCGATAACGAAGACTGCTTCATCCATACTCTGGCCAACTATGCGCGCCAGACCGGAGCCGGGGTGATGACCTATCGCGCCGGCTTCCCGCTGGAATTGATCGAAACGCTTGCGCCGTCGCTGATTCTGGTGTCGCCGGGGCCCGGCCGCCCGGAGGATTTCGGCGTGCCCGCGCTGATCCGCCACGCGGCCAAGCTGGGGATTCCCGTGTTCGGCGTGTGCCTCGGCTTGCAGGGCATGGTGGAAGCGTTCGGCGGCGAACTGGGCGTGCTCGGCTACCCGATGCACGGAAAACCGTCGCTGATCCGGCATCGCAACCTGGGCGTGTTTCAAGGACTGCCGGAGGAATTTCGGGTAGGCCGCTATCATTCCCTGTACGCGATTCCTGAAAAACTTCCCGCGTGCCTGGAAGTGACGGCGCTCAGCGAAGACGGCGTGATCATGGGCGTCCGCCATCGCGAACTGCCCATGGAAGCAGTGCAGTTTCACCCCGAATCGATCCTGTCGCTCGATGGGAACTGCGGCCTGCGCCTGATGGAAAACGTGATTCAGCAGTTGGGGCGCGCCCGGGTACCGGCGCTCGGATGACCGAAGTACTGGAGCGCCTGGGTCTTGCCGGAAGCAACCCGCTTCCCCGATACTGGTATTGTCCATGCCAATTGAACCCTCGGACGTACTCTTCATCGCCATTGTCATCTGGCTGGCGATCGAAATTATCAACGGCGGAGGCGGAGGCCGCCGCCGCAG
>JBBIVT010000020.1:44303-48895 GCA_037439565.1 Acidobacteriota bacterium
GAGGCCCCGTGCCTGACGTAATCGTCGCCGGGGGAGGCCTGGCCGGACTCGCCGCCACGGCGGCGCTGGCGTCCTCAGGCTATTCCGTCACGCTCTTTGAAGCGCGCCCTTTCCTTGGCGGCCGCGCGACCTCGTACGAAATCGATTCGGAAACCATCGACAATTGCCAGCACATCCTGCTGCGCTGCTGCGTCAATTTGATGGACTTTTACCAGCGCCTCGGCGTCGAAAAGGACATCGCGTTCCATCGCGAGATCTTCTTCATTGAGCCGGGCGGACGCCGCAGCGTCCTTCGCTCCGGAATCCTGCCCGCGCCCGCGCACTTCGCCGAATCGTTCCTCCGGCTGACGTTTTTGAGCGCGAGCGAGAAACTGGCCGTTGCGCGAGCCATTCTCGCCATCGGCCGTGAGCGCAACCGTCCCGATCTGGATGCCATCACCATGCAGCAGTGGCTCGAAGAAAAGCATCAGCCGCCGCGCGCCATCGAACGCTTCTGGCGTCAGGTGCTGGTCAGCGCGATCAATGAAGAACTGGATCGCATGGCGGCATCGCATGGTTTTCAGGTCTTCCGCCTAGGGTTTCTCGCACGAAGCAACTCTTACGAAATGGGCGTTCCCGCCGTGCCGCTGGGCGCTCTCTACGGAAGCGAGTCCTGGGCCCGCATCGGTGGCGCGAACCTGCGCATGCGTGCGCCGGTGGAAAAACTCGTCATTGAAGACGGCCGTGTCGAACACGCGCTTGTCGGGGGTGAAAAGGTGCGCGCCGATCACTATATTTGCGCGGTGCCGTTCGAGCGCATCGGCGCGATCGTTCCCGATCTGCCGCTCGATCTTTCGGCGTTCCGCCACTCACCCATCACGGGCATCCACCTTTGGTTCGACCGTCCCATCACCGGTCTGCCGCACGCGACGCTTCTGGACCGCACGATTCAGTGGATGTTCAACAAATCCGAAGGCAGGTACGTGCAACTGGTGGTGAGCGCATCGAGGAGCCTGGAGACGATGCCTCGTGCCGAGGTGATCGCGCTGGCGATGCGCGAACTGGCCGAGTTTTTCCCGGCCGCCGCCGAAGCGAAGCTCGAAAAAGCGCACGTGGTGAAAGAAATCCGCGCCACATTTTCCGCCTCACCGGGCCTGGAATCGCGCCGCCCATTGAGCCGCACGCCGATTCCGAATCTCTATTTGGCGGGCGACTGGACGCGCTCCGGTTGGCCTGCGACGATGGAGGGCGCGGTGCGCAGCGGCTATCTGGCGGCGGAAGCCGTCAGCGGAAAGAAGTTCCTGCTCCGGGATATCGCATGAGCCTCCTAGGGAGTCTTCTTCGCCGCGACCTCGGCGCGCAAGCGGCGCATTCCTCGCAGCCAGCGATCGTAATCCGCGGCCTTGCGGCGGAAGTATTCGGCCACGTCGGGATGCGGCAGGATCAGAAACTTCTCCTCCGCGAGGCCGGCGATGACGGAATCGCACACCTGCTCCACGGAAACGGATCCTCCGACGAGAAAATTGTTCGGATCCTGCATCAGCATGTCCGTGCGCACGCCCTGCGGACATAATGCCGACACTTTGATGCCCGCATCGCCATAGGTCATCGAAAGCCATTCGGCCAGCGCCAGCGCCGCGTGCTTGGTCACCGCGTACATCACCGATTCGAGCGACGTCAGCAGACCGGCGGCGGAAACGGTTTGCAGCAAATAGCCTTCGCCGCGCGCGAGCATTCCCGGCAGAACGGCGCGCGCCGCGTAGACATGCGCCAGAAGATGAATGTCGCGCATCTTGAGCCAGGCCTCATCCGGCGCGTCGATGCCTCCAGGAATGAATACGCCGGCGTTGGAGCAGAACAGGTCGATCTGCCCGTAACGCTTAATTGTCTCGGCCACCAGGGCCTGGATATCGGCCTCGCGCCCAACGTCGGCGCGCATCCCGAAGCCCGTTTCGGGCGCGGCATTCTTCGCGCCCTCGCCGTCAAGATCGGCCGCCACCACGGCGCGCGCGCCTTCGGCGTGGAAGCGCTTCACCAGACCCTCGCCGATGCCTTTCGCCGCGCCGGTAACCACAACAACTTTATCGCGAAGAATCACTCACCCTCCATCTGAAAAGCGCACCCGCCTGTCCCACCCATGTGGTTCGGCACCCACTCTCTACCGAACCCCGACAGTGATGGAGGGGATAGACGCAGTACTCTCTCTGGCGACACGCCACTAACCTCGGACATCGATTACCGTTCGGCCGCGGATCTTCCCGGCCAGAATCTCCTCGCCCAGCTCGAACACTTTTTCCAGGGGCTCGACGGTGATCATCGAGTCGAGCACGTCCATGGGAAGATCCCGCATGATCCGCGCCCAGATTTCGCGGCGGCGGACGTTAGGGACGCGAACGGAGTCGATCCCGAGCAAATTCACGCCGCGCAGGATGAAGGGAAATACCGTCGTGGCAAGCAGCGGTCCACCGGCGAGTCCGCACGAGGCGACGCTGGCCCCCACCGCCATGGTGCGTAGCAGTCCCGCCAGCGTGTCACCGCCGACGTTATCGATCGCCCCGGCCCAGCGCTCCTGTTCCAAAGGTTTTTTCGACGGTGACGAGAGCACGGCGCGGTCGATGATCGCGCTCGCGCCCAGCGCCTTCAAATAATCGTGCAACTCGGCGCGGCCGCTCGACGCGACCACTTGATAGCCGGTCCGCGAAAGAATCGCCACCGCGACGCTGCCCACGCCGCCCGCGGCCCCGGTGACCACCACCTCGCGTCCGCCGGGCTTCAGGCCGTGGCGCTCCAGTTCCATCACCGACTGCATCGCCGTGAAGCCGGCCGTGCCGATGCCCATCGATTGCCGCAGCGTCATGCCCTTGGGCAGCGGCACGATCAAGTCCGCATCCAGACGCGCCAGCTCGCTGTAGCCGCCCCAAAAAGTCTCCGATGTGCCGCAGCCCGTGACCACCACTTCATCGCCAGGACGGAAATGGGCGGAGGCGGACTCCTCCACCACACCGGCGAAATCGACGCCGGGCACCATCGGGAACGTGCGAATCACGCCCGGCTTTCCGGTCACGGCAAGCCCGTCCTTATAATTCAGGCTGGAATAATGGACGCGCACCAGCACTTCTCCGGGCGGCAGCGTCGCGAGAGGAATTTGCTGGAGAGAGGCGGAGAACTTTCCGCCCTCGTTCGTGGCGAGCAGGGCCTTGAAGGTAGTCATGCGTTGCTATGATACCAGCGTGTCCAGACTTCATGACGTGGTGGTGGTGGGCGCGGGCGTGTTCGGAGCGTGGACCGCATTTCACCTGAAACGGGCCGGCGCGCGCGTGCTATTGATGGACAGGCATGGCGCGGGAAACGCGCGCTCCAGCTCCGGCGGCGAGTCGCGAATCATCCGCATGAGCTACGGCGCGGATGAGATTTATACGCGCGCCTCGCTTCGGTCGCTCGAATGGTGGAAACAGGTCTGCCCGCAGCTCTTTCATCGAACCGGCGTGCTGGTGACGGCCGCGGCGGATGATCCGTACCTGCTCGCCTCCCGCGAGAATCTCTCCCGGTGCGGCGTGCCGCATGAGTTTCTGAGTCGCGCCGCGATGCGGAAGCGGTTTCCTCAACTGAGGCTCGATCCCGGGACGGCGGGCCTTTGGGAGCCGGCGAGCGGCGCAATTCTGGCGCGCCGCGCTGTGCAGGCCGTGGTGGAGGCCTCAGGCGTGGATTACGAAGTTCGCGCGGCGGACGCGAATCTCCGCGCGGGCACCGTCGTCTACGCCTGCGGCCCGTGGCTGCCGAAACTTTTTCCCGAAATTCTGCGCGGGCGCATCCGGCCCACGCGCCAGGAGGTCTTCTTCTTCGGCACGCCGCCGGGCTATCCGTTCACGGCGACATGGCTGGCCTTCCGCGAAGGCGTCTATTCCCTGCCGGCGCTCGATGGGCGGGGATTCAAGATCGCCATCGACACGCATGGGCCGGCGTTCGATCCGGAAACGGGCGGCCGCGAGATGACGAGAGGCGCGCTGAATATCGCACGGGCGACGCTGCGCAGGAGGTTCCCCGGTCTGGCAAAAGCGCCGCTTCTCGAAACGCGCGTTTGCCAATACGAGAACACGTCGAACGGAGATTTTTTGATCGACCGGCATCCGGATCGGAAAAACGTCTGGCTGGTGGGCGGTGGCAGCGGGCACGGCTTCAAGCACGGTCCTTTCGTGGGCGAATACGTGGCTTCTCAGATCGCGGGCGCCGCGCCGCCGGAGCCTCGCTTTTCGCTTGCATCAAAGAAAACGGCGCGGCAGCGCAGCGTGTATTAACCGTTTCCCGAGTCTTACGTTTTGCAGCCCCGTCCCGTAAGGGCGGGGATAGCTCCGCCGCCATCGGGCACTCGGCCCTAGGCGGCCAGGAGCACCAGTCCGTATACCGCTGGAATCGCCAGCAGGCTGGAGTCGATGCGGTCGAGCCAGCCTCCGTGCCCGGGCAGCGAGCTTCCGCTATCCTTCACGCCCACCGAACGCTTGTACTTCGATTCCACCAGATCGCCGATCTGGCCGGCGATATTCCCCGCGATCCCCGCGATCAGCACCGTTTTCAGGGGCGCGGCGGGAAGGAAATAGTGCAGGTAAATCGCGCCG
>JBBIVT010000020.1:48995-51883 GCA_037439565.1 Acidobacteriota bacterium
ATCAGGGAAGTGAGGATACGCGTCATCGAATCGGGGTTGCTTCGAGCAGCGAAGGATCCGTCTCCAGCGGCGCGTCGTCGCCCAGGCCGCCAAAACGCCGGTCGCGTTTCTGGTAATCGAGAATCGCCCGCAGCAGATCGGCGCGCCGGAAATCGGGCCACAGCGTATCGGTGACCACGAGTTCCGAATAGGCGATCTGCCACAGCAAAAAATTGCTCACGCGCATTTCGCCGGAAGTGCGGATCAGCAGATCGGGATCGGGCGTGCCGGCCGTATAGAGGCGTTGCGCGATGGCGTCCTCGTCGATCACCACGTCGTGGCGGCGGGCATCTTGAACCAGGGCCTTCACCGCATCCACCAGTTCCGCGCGGCCCCCATAGTTGATGGCGAGGTTCAGTTGCAGGCCGCGGTTGCCGGCCGTCGCTCGGATGGTTTCCTCAAGCTCGGCGCGCACGAAATCGGGGAGAGCTTCCGTCCGGCCGATGGCGTGAAAGCGGATGTCGTTGGCCGCCATATCGGGCAGCTCCGCGCGGAGGTAGAGGCGCAGCAGACGCCACAGCGTTTCCACTTCGGCCCGCGGCCGCTTCCAGTTTTCCACTGAAAACGCGTAAAGCGTCAGCGCCTTCAGCCCCATTCGCGCGCAGGTTTCCACGGTGATGCGCACCGGTTCGATGCCGGCTTTATGTCCGGCCACGCGGGGCAGATTGCGGCGCTTCGCCCACCGTCCGTTGCCGTCCATAATGATGGCGATGTGCGCGGGCAAGCGGGCCGGGTCGATCGCCGAGACCAGTTCGTAATCGGGTTCGTCCGGCGCAAGCGCGTCAAACAGGGCTTTCATGGCCAACTAGCTATGGTATCAAGAGGAGGCGGACTCTGCGTCTAAGCGTTTCCGCGTTCTTTTTTCACGCAGCGACGCAGCGTTCGCGGAGTTCTAACAACGAGCGGGCAAAGTAAGGTCCGCTACGCCTTTTCGACGACCTTAAGCAGCGCCGTCAGCGATGTCCGCGACGCGTAGGCCTTCCCCTGCGGCGGACGCCAGTGGGTTTCGAGCGTCCAGGTGCCTTGGAAGCCGTCCTTTAAAAGTGCGCGGATCTGGCCGAGATTGTCGGCCTCGCCTTCGCCCACCGCGCACCATTCGACCTTCCCTGAGGCATTGTGGCGAAAATCGCGCAGATGGACGTGGATGATGCGCGCCGGGTCCAGCAGCTTGTAGCCCTCGGGAAACGGGTGCTCGCTTTTTTCGGCGGCGTTGTTGGGATCCCAGTTCAGGTTGAGCGCCGGCTCCTTCACGGCGGCCAGCAGTTTCGCCGCATCCGCGCCGGTCCAGACGTAGCTGCCGCCGACGTTCTCCACGGCCAATTGAAAACCGCGCTTCCCCGCCCTGCGCGCGGATTCGGCGACCAGTTCATAGATGCGCGGATAGACCGCCGGATCGGGTTTTTCGCTGGATTTATAGGTAAATGCGAACGTCCGCAGCTTCTTCACGCCCAGAATTTCGGCGCAATCCATGGCCGCGTCGAGCAGTTTCCATTGCGCCTCCAGCGCCTCGGGACCAGGCACCGGCACTTTGAAAAACGACGTGGAGAGGATGGAAGCGCGAATCTGGTGCGCGTCCAGGAGCGCCTTCATCTCTTTTACTTTTTCGAGCGGCTGCTTTTCCGCATAGGAACCCCAGACGGAGCGCAGTTCCGCCCAATGCAGCCCGAATTCATTGAGGAACTGGAGCGCGGTCGCCAAATCCTCGTCAATTTCGTCCGTGGTGACGCCCAGTTTGAAGCCGGAAAGAGGAACCGCGCGCAGCAGAGGGCCAAGCGCGGCGGCGGCGAGGAAATGACGGCGGGAGAACATGTTGTTAGCATTATAAACCCGCCATAACTTTGCCGTACAAAGTACTTGACAAGCGCGGAACCCGGCGCTATCATCGACTCATGGCATCGGTTCGCCCCATCCGTCCCGAAGGCAGTCCCAAGAGCCAGCCCATCCCTCTCCATGCGCACGCCATGGACAACCTGCGCTATATCCGCGAAACGATGGAGCGCGCGGGCTCCTTCACGGCCGTGCCGGGCTGGGGCGGCGTGGCGATGGGGTTGACGGCCTTGGCCTCGGCGGTTCTGGCGTCGCGCCAGCCGGGCACCAGGGCGTGGCTCGAAACATGGCTGATTGAAGGAACACTGGCGGTGGCACTGGGCATTCTGGCGATGTGGCGCAAGGCCAGCGCTGCCGGATTGCCGTTGTGGTCCGCGCCCGCCCGGAAATTTGTTTTTAGCTTCGTCCCTCCGCTGGTGGCGGGCGCGGCGTTAACGGTGGTCCTGTGGCAGGCCGGATTGACCGGCGCGATTCCCGGCACATGGTTGATGCTTTATGGGGCGGGCGTCATCACGGGGGGCGCGTTTTCGGTTCCGGTGGTGCCGGTGATGGGCGGCTGTTTTCTCGCCGAAGGCGCGCTGGCGATTTTTCTTCCGGCCGCGTGGGGAGATTTCTGGCTTGGGCTGGGATTCGGCGGCCTGCACATTTTATTCGGATTCATTATTGCGAGGCGGTACGGCGGTTAGTGGTCTATGAGCTTGTTGAAAAGGGGACAGACTACTCTGTCCCCGGCCGGAAATTGCTGATTTCGTGTGCGAACGCCGGCGTGGACAGAGCGGTCTGTCCCCTTTTCAACAAACTCCTATATGGCGAAAACGAATCTTGCGAAACAAACGATCTCACGCGCGGCGCTGGGCATTGTCGAGGCGCCAGGAGCGCTGCCCGACCTGGACCGGCTAATTCATGAGCGCATCCGGTTGGGCATCGTCAGTGCTCTAGCGGCAAATCCCACGCTGACGTTCAACGACCTGAAGCGTCTGCTCAAAACAACCGATGGAAACCTGAGCGTGCATGCGCGCAAA
>JBBIVT010000021.1:0-28010 GCA_037439565.1 Acidobacteriota bacterium
AGTAGTCTGTCCCCTTTTTCAACAAGCCCTGAATAGTACTATAGCGATATGATCGAGACCTACGCATACGCGCGAGCCGGACTGCTTGGCAATCCAAGCGATGGATACTTCGGGAAAACCATCGCGTTTCTGGTGCGGGATTTTCGCGCGCGCGTGCTGTTGTATCCCAGCGCGCGATTGGAAATCAGGGCTTCCAAGGCGGACATGCCGGTGTTTGAAAGCCTGGACGATTTATATGCCAGCACGCGCTGGCGCGGCTATTACGGAGGCATCCGCATCATTCAGGCTCTGATCGTTCGCTTCAGCGATTACTGCCGGGATCGCGGCATCGAACTGCCAAACCGGAATTTCACCATGGAGTACGAGTCGACGATTCCGCTGCGGTTGGGCATGGGCGGATCGAGCGCGATCATCATCGCGGCGCTGCGGGCGCTTTGCCAGTATTACTCGGTGGAAATTCCTCTGCCGCTGCAAGCAAAGCTGGCGCTGGAGACGGAGACCAAGGAACTGGGAGTTCCGGCGGGTCCGCAGGACCGCGTGATTCAGGTTTACGAAGGACTGGTCTACATGGACTTCGCCAAGGATCTGATGGATTCACGCGGGTACGGCGAATATGAGCGTCTGGACCCCGCTCTGCTGCCGAACATCTACCTGGCGTATCGCACCAGCCTGAGCGAGGGCACGGAGGTATTTCACAACAATGTGCGGGAGCGCTGGAATGCCGGCGATCCTGCCGTTCGGGAGGCAATGTCGGAATGGGCCGCCTACGCCGAGCGCGGCCGCGCAGCGCTGTTGGCTGGGGATCGGGAGACGCTGGGTAAGCTGATCGACGCGAATTTCGATTTACGGGCGAAGATTTATAACGTAGGCCAGGGCAACCTGGAGATGATCCAGAAGGCTCGGGCGGTGGGCGCGACGTCGAACTTTTCCGGCTCGGGCGGCGCGGTTACGGGAACCGTAGAGGACGAACGGATGTTCGCCGAACTGGAAAAGGCTTATCTCCCGTTAGGGATTCGCGTGATCCGGCCTAAGGTCAATCCCTGATCGAAAAATCGCTGGTACCAGAGGATAATTCCTAGAAGGTTGTTGAAAAACGGGACAGACTACTCTGTCCCCAACCGCAGGTGCTTGAAGGACAGAGTAGTCTGTCCCCTTTTCACTATGATTTACGGCAGACGGCACAAACAGTCCCATGTTCCCGGCGGTTTCTTCCATCTGGAGGAAGAGGGCACCAAAACGCGGGTGGTCGGTTACGGCCACGGCGACAACATCAAGCTAAAGGACGAGTACGGGAATATCTGGCAAGGCTCGGCCGAGCGGACGGACGACAATTCCGTCGTCTACCGCTTCCGCGACGGCAAAGGCCGCACACTTTCCGGTGTTTCCGACAATGTCACGGTGACGCTTCGGGACGGTAAAGGGAAGACGTGGAAGGGGTTCATCGACTAGTGCTTCAGGCTCCGCCGGCGATCTCCAGCACGATCTGCCACAGGAGTTCGACGCCATCCTCCAAACTCTTCGGAGAAATGCGCTCGTCGTTGCCGTGGCGGCGTGTGTCGCCGGCCTCGCGAATAAATACCGGCACGCCATAGGTGGGAATGCCGTGGACGCGCAGGAAACTGGAGTCGGTTGCGCCGCGGCCGAGATAGGGAACGACGACGTCGCGCGGATAAGTCCTGGCGATGGCCCGTGTCATGGCCTGATAGAGCGCCGTGGATAGGGAACTGGGATCGGCGGTAGGAATCTGCGGACCGGGCGCCAAGGAAATTTCAACGGCGGGATCATTGATCAACTGGCGGAAGCGGGTGAGGATGTCTTCCTTCGTTTCGCTGGGCAGCCGCCGGACGTCGACCTGGGCTTCGGCGGAGTTGGGAATCACGTTATTCTTGGTGCCCGCCTTCAACATGGTGAGCGCGACGGTGGTGTGCAGCATGGCGTCGATATCCGGATCCTTGGCGCGGATCTGGCCGGCGACGGCCTGCTGGGTGGCGGGGGTTTCCAACCCTCGGATCAGGGGCGCCAGCCAGGCATATTCCGGGGTCCGGGAGAGTTCGCGCAGATAGCGCCTCGCGGTGAAGCCGAGCCGCACGGGCTGATCCGCCTCCGATAATTTTGTCAGCGCGCGGATCAGATGGGTGTTGGGATTGTCGGCGCGCGGGACCGAGGCGTCAGCCGCCGTACCCTTGGCGGTGAGGACCAGGCGCGTGGGAATTTTTTCGGTGGTCTCGACCTCGAAAATTTTCGGGCCATCCCGGGTTTCGACGATGGAGCCGCCTTCGTTAAGAGCGAACTCGGCCTCGATTTTCGGGTAAGCGTGCTGAAGGATCCACTGGATGCCGGTGGCGTTGCCTTCGGCGTCGGATTCGGCCAGCAGGATCACGTCGCGGTCCAGCTTGATATTGCGGCGCTTAATCTCCACCATCACCGCGATCTCGGCGGCCAGCAGGGACTTGTCGTCCTGGGTACCGCGCCCGTAAATAAAGCCGTTGCGAAGCTCGCCGCTGAACGGGTCTACGGTCCACTGCGAACGTTCCGCCGGGGTGACGTCGGTGTGGGCTACCAGCAGCAGGGGCCTGCCATGTCCGGATCCTTTCAAACGGGCGATGAAGTTCAGGCGTTTGGGGTCGTTGCCCAAGAGGTCGCAGGAGATGGCGTGGGAATCGGCGACCTGTTTCAGGTATTGAGCGACCGGGGTCTCATTTCCGGGCGGGTTGGAGGAGTCGATTTTCACCAGGTCGACGAGATATTGCCTGGTACGATCCGGAAGCGGACGGTTATCGTCGGCCGCCCCGAGAGCCGCCATGCCGAGCAAGGCGCACAAACGCCGCATTGAATGAAATGTAATCACGCGTATCGGAAATCGGACCGGCGCTCGGCCGGACGGTGGACGCATGGCAGCAGCTCCCCCTGTGGAGGCCCGGCGCCGACTGTTCAACTCTTATTATACGCGGGGCGATTGCGGATACATCGCCCGGCGCTGTGTGCTAAATTGCAACTATCATGGCAAGCCGTAGTGTGAATAAAGTGATCCTGATCGGCCATCTGGGCCGCGATGCGGAGACGGCGTATACCGCCTCGCAGACCGCCGTCACGAAGTTTTCGGTGGCGACGAGCCGGCGCTGGAAGGATCAGGCGACGGGCGAGTGGAAGGAAGAAACGGATTGGAATCGCGTGGTGCTGTGGCGCGGAGAGAACGTCGCGCCATATCTGCTGAAGGGGAAACAGGTGTACGTGGAGGGCCGTCTGCAGACGCGCAGCTACGACGATAAAGACGGCAAGAAAGTGTGGACCACGGAAGTGGTGGCCGACGATGTGATCCTGCTGGGCGGCCGCGGCGATTCCGGCGGGCCTTCGGGCGACGAGCAGTTCTCCCAGGAGCCGATGCGCAGCGCTCCCCGTGGCCGCGCGCCGCAGGCTCCACGGCAGGCAGAGCCTCCCATGAGCGGAGGGATCGACGAGGACGACGTTCCGTTTTAAACGACGGGACGCCCGGCACCGGGCAGCGACCCTCCTACTTCGAAGCCGCGCGCTTCAGGCGGTCTGCGATGGCGGCCCAGCCGGCGGTTTCCGGAGGCGCTTCCACCGCGATCCAGGGCCACTGTTCGGCGTCGAGATCGTGCAGCACGCTATAGAGCTTGCGGGCGTAAGCGGCGGCATCGGCGGGCATCCTCACGCTGCGCGCGGTTAGGCCGGAGGTATTCCACCAGACGTAGGCGCCGCGCCGGTCCGGCATTTCGCCGGGGGTGGAGACGATCAGCAAAGGCGTGCGCGGGCTGTAATGGCGGGCGTGCATGCCAGGCGCTGGATGCGGCGCGTTCTCCGGCGCGATGGCCGTTTCCATTTCCTCAAGCGCGATCATGCCGGGGCGGAGCAGGGTGATTTTTCCATCCTGGATCGCGACGACCGTGGACTCAATGCCCACGCGCGTCGGCCCTCCGTCAAGGACCGGAATCGTGTCGGCGAACGCGGCCCGGACGTGCGCGGCGGTGGTGGGCGACAGATCCTTGAAGCGGTTCGCGCTGGGGGCGGCGAGCGGAAGCCTGGCGGCCTCAATCAATTCGAGCGCGACCGGATGCGCCGGCACGCGGACGCCGACCGTGGGCAACCCGCCGGTGACGATATCGGGGATGATATCGCCCTTGGGCAGCACCAGCGTGAGCGGACCGGGCCACCAGCGCTGTGCCAGTTCCTCCGCTTCCCGAGGCCACTCCTTGACGAGCGATCGAGCCATCTCGATCGACGAGGCGTGAACGATCAGGGGGCTGGTGCGCGGGCGGCCCTTGGCCTCGTAAATCCTGGCGACCGCCGAGGCGTCCAGAGCATTGGCCCCAAGGCCATAAACGGTCTCGGTGGGGAACGCGACCAAGCCGCCTCCGCGGAGAATTTCCGCGGCTTCGGAGATGGTGAGAGTCATCGCCGCATGCCTCCGCCGCTGTCAATCATCTCAGACACGCTTCGCGGTACGCGCAATTGCGCGCGCCACATCCGCGGTGGACTAATCCAAAGGTTCATCTTTATCCGATGCTGTTTTCCCCGTCTTGACCCAGACCAAATACGCGTGAATGAACGCTTCCAGATCTCCGTCCAGCACGCGGTCGACATCGCCCACAGCCAGCTTGGTGCGGTGATCCTTAATCATACGGTACGGCGCCAACACGTAGCTGCGGATCTGGCTGCCGAAGTTGATGCCGAGCTTGGTGTCTTCGAGCTTCCTCTCCTCGACGCGCTTCTTGTCGAGCTCGTATTCATACAGCTTGGCGCGAAGCTGCTTCATGGCGGTCGCGCGGTTCTTGTGCTGGCTGCGCTCGCTCTGGCACTGCACGACGATGTTGGTGGGCAGGTGCGTCATGCGGATGGCCGAATCGGTGCGGTTGACGTGCTGGCCGCCCGCGCCCGAGGCGCGGAACGTGTCCACGCGCAGATCTTCGGGACGGATGTCGATTTTGATTTCGTCGTCGATCTGCGGATAGACGAACACGCTGGCGAACGACGTATGCCGGCGCGCCGCCGAATCGAAGGGCGAAATGCGCACCAGGCGGTGCACGCCGACTTCGCTCTGCAGAAGGCCGTAGGCATTTTCGCCGTTGACTTCGAAGGTCACCGACTTGATGCCCGCGCCTTCGCCCTCCAGCCGGTCCGTGACGGCGGTTTCAAACTTGTTGCGCTCGGCCCAGCGCAGGTACATGCGCAGCAGCATCTCCGCCCAGTCCTGGCTTTCCGTGCCTCCCGCGCCGGGATGGATGGTGACAATGGCGTGGCGCGCGGCGTTGTCGCCGGACAGCAGCATCTGCGTTTCGAGCGACTCCAAATACGCGCCGAAGGTTTTCATTTCGCGCTCAATGTCGCCCGAAACGTCCTCGCCCTCGCGGGCCAATTCGAACAGAGCCTCCATGTCGCCGGCCAGGGACAAGATCCTGGCGTCCTGGGAGATCTGCTCTTCGAGCCTTTTGCGGTCCTGCATGATTTTCTGGCTTTTTTCAGGTTGATTCCAGAAATCCGGCGCATTGATCTGGCCGTCGGTTTGGGCTAATTGAGCGCGGCGTGCGGGGGCGTCAAAGATAGCTCCGCACAGCTTCAGCCTGCTGGCGGAGCGCAACGTACTCTCTTTCCAGTTCCTCGAAAGTCATCTAACGGTTAGTTTAGCAGGGCGGATCAGCGCGCCGGCGCGTTGAGCGCAAACGTCAGCGACCCTATGGCGTTGGATCCGCGGTCGAAGACGATGAAGCGCACTTTCCCGACCTGATCCCCGATGGGCACGCGGCTGGAAAAAGGGATCCCCTCGGCGCGGGCCTTTTCGCGCTCCGCCGCGGAGTAATGCAATTCCACAGGCATAATCGGCGATCCGCTGACCAGGCCTCCGCGCATGTAGCCGATCGCCGCCACGCGGAGCTGCGCCTCAGAAAAATCCCCATTCTGGCCAAAGGCCACATCCCCGGCGTCGATACGCACGGTCAACTGCATCGAATGCTGGTCCTTCGGGTCCGGAGTCAGGGTTCCACGCAGGCCGATTTCGGCGGCATCGAACTGCGTCCCCACCGCCGCGCGGACCGCCTGATCCGTCCGCTCGCCAGGCCGGGTGGCCCAGGCATAATAACCAGTCTTCGACTGGATTCGCACGCCCTTACGTTTGCAGGTGACGCGGACCTTGTGAAACTTGCCGTCCCAGTTGTTCGGAGGCGCATAGTAGCCGATCTGATAGCTGACCCGCACATCGTTCATGGCCTGCTTCAGAGCGCCGCCAATATCCTTCACCGTGTTGGGCCTGCCGCCGGTGACGTTGGCGAACTCATTCAGAGTCGCGATGCTCTGCAGGCCCGTGCCGGCCCCGCCCGTGGCGCCGGCGCCATCCGAGTTTGCGCCGATGTTATCCGCGCTGCCCAGCATGACCTGCCGCACGGGGTAGATCGCGACCCCGGAGCGCTCAAGGGCCTGGCTCAACTGCCGCAGTTGGGGCGTAAAGTCGACAAAGTCCCCGGTATCGGAACGGACCGGACCGAGCCCGATGGGCACGCCGTCCGTCACCCAGACGACGTTCTTGCGCCCCGGCACCCGGGACAGTTCCAGGCCGAGCGCGTCCAGCGCGGCGAACGTCATTTGCGTCCGGATCGCGACGTCCACATCGACCGGCCTGCCGCGTTGGACGGCTCGCAGCGCGGTATCCAGCCGCTGCTTGATTTGGGAAGTCCACGGAGCGGGTCCGGCCTGTTCCTCTCCCGCGGGCAGCCCCCGGACCGCATACAGCCGGCCTTCCATGGTCAGGATGTAGAGATACAAATAGTCCGCCGTCTGGAGTTTCGAGAGCGATTTCACGATCTCGTTGGCAGCCATGCCGCGCGAGGCGAACCCCTCGTTCATCAGGTCGAACAGGATTACCGTGGCGTACGGAATTGAGGCGGCTCCGCGATTGGAGACCTCGTTCGCGGCCAGCTTCTCCGGCGGCCGAGGACTATTTTCGCGGTGACGGAAAAAGACGATCTGTTGTGGCTTGCCGCCGTCGGTCACCTCGAAATCGGCGGCGGTCAAATCGTTCACGGGCTGATCGTGATTATCGAGGGCGACCACGCTCATGTCCAGCAGGCGGGGTTCCTCGGGATTATCGCCGCGCAGCGTCAAAAGGGTGAACGTCAGCCCGTACGCGATTCGCAATCTCATTACCATTTCCTCCCTGCCGGGCCGTGGACTGGAACTCCTTCATCATAAACAAAAAGTGGAATACCCGCGCGAGGATCCAGGCACAGTGGGGTCAGGGCCGCACGTTGGGCAGGTACACGTAGACGCCCTCCAAATAAGGTCCCGGAATATGCTCCACCAGGTGGTAGTGCTGGCGCAATTCGGCGGTGTGCGACGGAATCAGGCGGCCGATCTCAAGGCTCTGGTCGTCAATCGGATGCGCGATATCTTCGTAGAGAATCACCACTGGAATAGCGCTGTTGGCGAGATCCCTGCGCATGGGCTCAGGATCGATGCGGCCGGCGTTGACCATCAGGGTATAGATGTAGGGCTCGACATCGATCCTGCCGCGTGCGCGAATGACGGGGTCGAGTTCGACGGAGAAAACCGGTCCGCGAGCGTGCCTGAGATATGGCTCGACGCGCGCCGCTTCCGCGCGAAACTGGTCCTCGCGCGAGAGGCGGGCGATCACGTCGGGTACCACGACGCGGTAATTCATGACCAGGAACACCGCCAGCGCCGTCTGGAGCAGCGTGACCCAGCTTTTGCTATTGCCGAAAACCAAGTCGAAGAACTTCAGCTCGGCCAGACCGGCGGCGGTGCAAACGATCAGCAGCGCCGTCGGCTCGATGTGATAGTTGGCATCGGAGCCGACTTTCGGCGCCATCACCGCCAGCAGCAGCCAGGAGAGAACGAAATAAACCAAGAGCGGGCTGGACCGGCTGCGCGCCAGACGAGGCACGGCCGCCAGGAACGCGACGATCAGCGCGCCCGACACGAGGGCGATGAATTGTACGTGCTGCATCGCCTTGCCCTGCGCGTAGGGCTGGATCATGGCGAACACGGTATTGCCGAAAAACCGTCCGCTGGTGGCATGGTTGATCCCCAGGGCCAACGCGGCGACGCCTGCCGCCAGCGCCGCGCCGAACCAGAACGCCGTTTTGCGGTTCCGGAGCAGCAGCAGGAGAAACATCGCCACCGGCGCGGCCAGCATCGATTGCTTGGTGAAAAATCCCGCGGCGGCCAGCAATCCGGCCCAGACCAGCGTGTTTTCCCCTCGCACATAATATCGGGAAAACTGGTAGAACGCGGACACGGCGAAGGCCACCGCCAACGTATCCACAACTCCGGTGGCGCCCCAATCGAGCAGCGGGACGCTCGACGACGCCAGCACCGCCGCCAGCCACGCCGCGTAGCGGTTCCCCGTATAGAGCATCACGAGCCGCCAGCACAGCGCGATCAACGTGAGGAACGCCAGGAAACTGATCGCGCGTCCGGCCATCAGCGCCGGGAGTCCGAGACGTATCAGGATCGCCTGGAGCGAGTAAAAAATGGGCGTGTAACCGCAGACCGTGTACGGATAGGTCTTCAGGCTGTAGTAGAGGGTGCCGTCGCGCGCCAGCATCGTCGAGTGCGCGGCGACCACGGATTCGGTCAGCGTCATCTCGTGCCGGTTCCTTATCATGACGACCAAGTACGTCAGGACGCAGAGCGCCGATAAACCGGTGCACACTTTCAGGGCGATGGTGAACACGCGCTCCGTGCGCGAAGGCTGGGGGGGAGGCGTCATGACGTTAGAGAGTCAGCAGGAACCCTTTCTTGCCGACGTTTTGCGCCCTGGTCGCGCCGATCTGCATCACGGCTCCCTCCGCTTCATGAATGTGGCCACAGAAGAAATACTCCGGCTGCCGCGCGTCGATGAATTCGCGCACGGCCCGGCTGCCCGCGTGCATCCCCTCTCGAATCCGGTCGAGCGCGGTATTTAGGGGCGGAGCATGGCAGATCAGCACCAGCGGTTTCAGACCGGCGAAGTTTGCCAGCTTCGCGGCCAATTCTTCTTCGGAGTACTCGCCCGGAGTGTCGAACGGCGTCGGATTCGAATAGCCCAGCCCGGCGACGTGCTTCTTGCCAAACTCCATGGTCTTTTCGTGGAAATTCGTGAACCCGAAGCGCTCGCAAAGATGTTCGATGTTGTTGGCCGATTCGTGATTGCCTGGCAGCACGTACATTTTCTCCGCCCGCCGCTTCAGGATCTCTCCCATCTTGTCCAGGCCGCGCGCCCAGTTCACCAGGTCGCCGGCGGCGAAATAGGCATCGGCTTCAATATCCATGAGTTTTTCGAGCGCTTTCGCGTCGCTGTGAATGTCGGAAAAGATGAGTGCGCGAGGCATCAGTTATCATGGTAATAGAAGTCCATTCGCATGCCTGAGTCCCCAACACCCAGTATCAATAGCTGGCTCGAAGACGAGCTGTACCACCAGTACCTGCACGACCGCCAGACCGTCGGCACGGACTGGAAACAGGTTTTTGAAACGAACGGCGGCCACAGCGAACCGGCCAACGGCGTAACTGCTACCGCCGTCGCGGCTCCTGCGCCGCAGAAGCCGGCCGTTCCCGAAACGGCTCTTGGCCCGGGCGACGAACTGGTACCGCTGCGTGGACCGGCGCTCCGCATCGCCGAAAACATGACCGCCAGCCTGACGATTCCGGTCGCCAGCAGCCAGCGGGCCATGCCGGTGAAGGTGATCGACGAGAATCGCCGCATCATCAATGAACGCCGCGCGATGTCCGGCAAGAGCAAAGTGTCGTACACGCACCTGGTGGCCTGGGCGATCGTCAAGGCGGTGGGGAAAGTGCCTGCCGTTAATCAGGCCTATTCGGAATCGGGCGACGAATCGTTCCGCGTGGCTCGCCACAACGTAAACCTGGGCATTGCCGTGGACGTGGCGGGAAAAGACGGCGCGCGCAGCCTGAAAGTGCCCTCGATCAAGGGCGCGCAGACCATGGATTTCGGGCAGTTTCTGGCGGCCTACGACGATCTGGTGGTTCGCGCCCGCGCCAACAAGCTGACGCTGGCCGATTTTGAAGGCACAACGATTTCGCTGACCAATCCCGGAACTGTCGGCACCATGGGTTCCGCGCCGCGCCTGATGCCCGGGCAGGGCGCGATTATCGCCACCGGCGCCATCGATTATCCGCCCGAGTATCGCGGCGTGCCGGAGGACGTCCGCACGTCCATGGGCCTCAGCAAGGTGATGACGGTCACCTGCACCTACGATCACCGCGTGATTCAGGGCGCGGAATCGGGCCTGTTCCTCGGCCATCTGCAATCGCTGCTGGAAGGCGAGGACGGATTTTACGACGCAATTTTCGCGAGCCTCGGAATCCCCATGCGCGCGCTCCGCTGGGAGCCGGATCAGGCCGCCGCGCCCCTGGTGAACGCCGACCCGATGAAGCAGGCCGCCGTGGCGCGCCTGATTCAGGCCTGGCGCGAGCGGGGCCATCTGGTGGCCGACCTCGATCCGCTGGGCGAGCCTCGCGCCTCCCATGCGGATCTGGAGCCGTCGACGCACGGCCTCACCATCTGGGATCTGGACCGCACTTTCCACGCGGGTTCGTTCGGAGTGTTGACCTTGCGGTCCTTGATCGACCGTCTGCGCGCGACCTATGCCGGAAAAATCGGCGTGCAATGGATGCACATCGACTCCACCGAGGAACGCAACTGGCTGGCCCAGCGCATGGAGCCGTCCTTAAACCAGTGGCCGTTCGAGCCCGCGCTGAAGCGCCGCGTGCTGCGCGACGTCATCAGCGCGGAAGGCTTTGAAAACTTTCTCGACACGCGCTTTAAGGGCCACAAGCGCTTCGGCCTGGAAGGCGGCGAATCCGTCATCGCTTGCATTGAGGAGATTCTCGATCATTCCGCCGCCGCTGGCACGCAGGAAGTGGCGATCGGCATGGCCCATCGCGGGCGCCTGGCGGTGCTCTGCAACGTGCTCGGCAAAAGCATGGTGCAGTTATTCGCCGAATTCGAGGGCGAGGCCGATCCGGATTCCATTGAAGGCTCGGGCGACGTGAAGTATCACCTGGGCGGCGCGCAGGAACGCGAACTGCCATCGGGGAAGAAGATCGTCGTCAACGTGGCGTTCAATCCGAGCCATCTGGAAGCGGTGAATCCGGTGCTGGAAGGCTCGGTCCGCGCGGCGCAGGATCAGTTGAAGGACGCCCGCCGCGACAAAGTGATCCCCCTGGTGATCCACGGCGACGCCGCGATGGCCGGCCAGGGCATCGTGGCCGAGGTGTTCAATTACTCGCAAATCCCCGGCTATGAAACCGGCGGCACCATCCACCTGGTGATCAATAATCAGATCGGTTTCACCACCGCCGCGGGATCCTCGCGCTCGTCGACCTATTGCACCGATGTCGCGCTCTCGGTGCAAGCGCCGGTGTTCCACGTCAACGGCGACGATCCCGAGGCCTGCGTCCGCGCGACCCAGATCGCGTGCGAATACCGCCATCGCTTCCACAAGGACGTAGTGGTGGACGTCATCTGCTACCGGAAGAACGGGCACAACGAAGGCGACGATCCCAGCTACACGCAGCCGCTGATGTACCGCAAGATCAAGGCGCAGAAGCCCGTCGGCGTGAATTATGCCGAGCGGTTGGAACGGGAAGGCGTGGTCACGTCCGAAGAGGTCGCCCAGTGGCATGAGGCTCAGAAGAAGAGTCTTTACGCCGTGTACGACGAGGCGCAGAAGAACAAAGACTCGATGGAAGTGCAGTTGGTTTGCCTTCCGGCCGAGCCCGCGGTGGTGGCGCAGCCGGCCACAGGCGTCACCGAGGCCGCGGTGGAGCGCGTCATCCACGCGCTGACGGCGTTTCCCGCCGGGTTCCATTTGCATCCGAAGCTGGCCGGGATGATCGCCAAACGCAAGGCGGTGCTCGAAGGGGCCACCATCGATTGGGCCATGGCGGAACTGCTGGCTTTCGGCAGCCTCGCGATGGAGGGCCACACGGTTCGTTTGTCGGGCCAGGATTCCGGCCGCGGCACGTTCAGCCAGCGCCACGCCGAATATCACGACTACGAATCGGACCGGGTGTACGCGCCGTTGTCGCAACTGGGGCCATTCGAGGTATATAACAGCCCGCTGAGCGAATACGGCGTGCTGGGTTTCGAGTTCGGTTACAGCGCCGCCGACCTGAACGCGCTGGTGCTGTGGGAAGGCCAATACGGCGACTTTTCGAACGGCGCGCAGATCGTCATCGATCAGTTCATTTCCTCCTCGGAATCGAAGTGGAAACAGAAATCCGGTCTGGTGCTGCTGCTGCCGCACGGCCAGGAGGGCGGCGGGCCGGAGCATTCCAGCGCGCGCCTGGAGCGCTATTTGCAGCTCTGCGGCGAAAACAACATGCAGGTGGTCTATCTTTCCACCCCGGCGCAATATTTCCACGCCCTGCGCCGCCAGCTAAAGGGAGGCACGCGAAAGCCTCTGATCGTGATGACGCCAAAGAGCCTGTTGCGCCATCCGAAAGTGGTTTCCTGGACCGGCGAGTTCACCGGGAACACGGTGTTCCAGCCGGTTCTGGCGGATTGGACCGTCGCCGACCCGGCTCACGTCCGCAAGATCCTGGTGTGCAGCGGCAAGATTTACTATGAACTCGCCGCCGCGCGCGATACGAAGAATCTGAGCGACATCGCCATTGTGCGCATGGAACAGCTCTATCCGTTCCCCGAAGCCGAGTTCACTCAGGTGCTGCGGCATTACTCCCTGGCGAGCCAAGTGGTTTGGGTGCAGGAAGAGCCTCGCAACATGGGAGCATGGAGCTTCGTGCGGGAATACATCCAGCCGATTCTCGACCGCCAGGGCCGGACCATCGGCTACGCGGGCCGTCCGGAAAGCGCCAGCACCGCGCCGGGTTCCCAGAAGAGCCATAACCAGGAGCAAGCGCACCTGATTGAAGAAGCGTTCGCCCCGCCCACCGTCGAACGCCGCCGGCACAAGCGGATGCTCCGCAAACGGCGCAAGCAGCAGGGATAGACTTTTTTCCCGTTACTCCCCGTCGTACCAGGCGCGCCAGCGCTGGCGGGCGGGGAAGACGCGGATCAGCAGCACGCCTGCCAGGAACCCGCCGATGTGGGCGAACCAGGCCGTGCCGCCGCCGGTGTAATCGGCGGTTCCCAGCGACCACAGGCCGCTGATGAACTGCAGAGCGAACCAATAAATCAGAACAATCGCGGCGGGGATCTCCGCGCTGGTGAGGAAGAAGAAGATCGGGATCAGCATCACGATTTTCGAGCGCGGGAACTTCACCAGATACGCGCCCATCACGCCGGCGATGGCTCCGCTGGCCCCGATGGTTGGAAGGCGGGAATAGGGGTTCGCGATTACCTGCACGATGCCGGCGGCGAGGCCGCAGATCAAATAGAACGCGAGGAACTTCGAGCCGCCGATCAGATCCTCCACGCCGCGGCCGAACACCCAAAGGAACAGCATGTTGCCGCCCAGATGCAGCCAGCCACCGTGGAGGAACATGGAGGTGAGCAGGGTTAGCAGTTCCATCCCGCGCATCTGGTCCGGGACGATGCCCCATTGGGTGACGAATTGATTCAACGCGTAGGGAGTCAACGTCGCCTGATAAAGGAAGATCAGCACGTTCAAGGCAATCAGCGACGCCGTGATCGCGGTCCGCGAATAGACGCGCTCGCTGGAGCGAAGAGGAATCATGCGGTGTGGGTGGCCGCGAGGAAGTCTTTGTTGGCGCGCCGCTCGCCGCGCTCCATCAGCGTGCGCGCTTCGTCGAACGTCGCGATGCCTCCGCGCGCGCCCAGTTTGGTGCAGTTCAACGCAGCCATGGCGTTAGAGAATTCAAGCGTCTCCTGGATGGACATCCCCTTGAGCACAGCGTAACAAAACGCGCCGTGGAAGATGTCTCCCGCGCCGGTGGTATCCACGCAGTTCACCACGAACGCCGGCGAATAGTAAAACTTTCCGCCGATCCTGGCCAGCGCGCCGTGCGAGCCGAGCGTCATGGCGGCGCACTTCATACCGTGCTCTTTCTGGATGATCTCCAGCGCGCGGAACGGGTCGCGGTCGCTGGTCCACTGACCCGGAAACTCGGAGCTGGCCACCAGATAATCCACCGAGTGGAGCACGCGGTCGAAGCCGGAGTAAATCGTATCGACGTCGCAGGTGACCGGAATGCCCAAGCTGCGCGCCAGTTGCGCGGCTTTTTCCACCGCCGGTGTATCGTGCCCGTCGATGTGGAGCATGCGGGCGCAGGCGATTTTTTCGAGCGTGATGCTCTCCGGCTCCAGGCGCAGGCAGTTCGGGCGGCTCCAGAGGACGGTACGCTCACCGGTGGATTGATCGATGATGATGTAGGCGGTCTGGTTCGGGCAGTTTTCGCGAATCTCGACGTCGGACAGATCGATGCCGGTTTCGCGCAAGCTCTCCATTTGCACGCGGCCGCGCTCATCGTCGCCCACCGTGCCGATGTATTTCACCCGCATCCCCAGCTTGGCGGCCGTCACCAGCGCGCTGGCTACCTGGCCGCCGGGGCTCAGAATTTCCGCCTCAAACGGCACTTTCCCGGCATAGGCGGGGAAGTGCGAAACAAGCAATAACGTGTCGGTGGCGTTGAGGCCGACGCCAGCCAGATCGAAAGTAGGTGTGGAGTTCACTGGATCAGTTGTAGAATCGCCTGCGCGAGAGGGTCGTCATCCCTGACGATATGAATCACTTCGGAAATGTGACCTTCGCCGGGGATGTAATCCAGGTTCACGGTGTCGAAGGCCTTTTTGAGGGCGGCGGTAAACTCACGCGCCTGCAACGGCAGGCCGTAATAATCCCACTGGCAGTAGGTCACCAGAAATGGGGGCGCGCCCGGATGCACATGGGTCATCGGAGATGCGCCGGGCCCGGCGCTTTTGAAATCCTTGATCTCTCCGACGTCATAGACACCGGACAGGGTTGCCACGCCGCGGATGGCGCGGACCGGGACCTCGAGTTTCGCCAGGTACGAATCGTCGAGCGCGAGCAACGCCGCCAGATGGCCTCCGGCGGAGTGACCGGCGAGATAAATGCGCTCCGGATCGCCGCCGAATTCCGCGGCGTTCTTATAGACCCAGGCGAAGGCAGCCGCCGCGTCCTCGATCTGCGCCGGATAGGGATTTTTGGGCATCAACCGGTAGCTGGGAATGGCAACGCCGATGCCGAGTTTCGCGAAGCGGTTGCCGAAGGCGGCGTAGAGAGAACGGTCGCCCGATCGCCACGCGCCACCGTGCAGGAACACGAGCACGGGGAAATTGGTCCGGTCCTTGGGAAGATACAGGTCGAGCTTGTGCTTGGCCGCGTCGCCCGGATCGCCGCCCGCGTACGTGATGTCCTTCCTCCGCTCGACGTTCAGCGCGAGCGTACCGGGAGGGAGCGCCAGATCCGTCGATTTGGCCGCGTAAATAGGGTTGGAAAAGATCCAGGGCCGGTCCTCGCCGTCGACGGCGAGCCAGGCCTCCAGGCGATACGCGCCCGGTTCCTTGGGGGAATACTCGAATTTGGCCGTGCTCGCCTCGGCGACCACTTTGCCATTGTGGATCAGCTTCAATTTCGCGGGAACCGGCAGCACGGCGTGCAGCGTCGCGCCGGAGACGGCGAGGCCGCTCAGGGGAATGGTGTCGCCCATGTCGTACAGGCCCAGGTTGTTTTCGGCGACGAAGGCGAAGCCGGTGGGATCGCACAGCCAGTCATGCGAAACATAGGCGCGGCCGGCGGCAAGGGACTCGCGGATCGACGCCTCCGTCAGCTCGCGCGCCAGAATGTGGGTGCTGACGTGGCGGAAGGCGACGGCGTAGGGGTCAAACATGACACCGTTATAGATCTGGTTCTGATGCGCGTCGTTGGCGGCGATTCCGGTGAACGGGTGCGATGGGATCTCCTGGTCCCAGCGGGCGAGGAACTGCGGCAGCGCGTCGGTCCCGGCGGCGAACACCTCGTCGGGAAACTGCTTTTCCTTGGCCGCCAGGCGCTTCCACTCCTTGGGGTCCTTCATCGCGGCTTGCAGGTAGTCTGCCAGATCCTTGTGCACGGTCGCGTCGGTATGGCGGTTATAAATTTCCATCCCTTGGAAGCCAAGGGACGGCATATCGGGCCGTTCTTCGAGGTGCGAGAGAAACCGCAGTTCGGGACCGGCGGGCGACGCGGGGTAGCGCAGCAGATGATCGTCCTCGGAGCCGGGGACGAACAGGACTCCGTCGCGGAGGCCGGACCAGGTCCCGGGGTTGGGGCCGCGATGATCGGTGAACATGACGACGCGGACCCCGGCCTCTTTCGCGGCCTTCAAAACTTCGACGCGCTTGCCCAGGGTGTGCGCGGCGTCCTCGGCGTGGACGTGCATCACGGCGCGGAAATCCTGATAGACGCCAGGCGGCGCAGGCGCATGGGCGCGAATCTTTATCCATTCGACGCGCTGTGCATGCACGGCCTCCAGGCGCGCCGTCTCCAGCCGTTCGACGGAGGAACGGGCGAGGAGGAGGCTGGCGAGGACGAGGCTCGCGACGATCAGGAGGCAGAAAGCCCGCACAAAACCATTCTACGCCGGGCTCCGGGCCGGGAGAGATGAAGTCCATTCTGAAGGCATTTCACCCGGCGGGGCGGTGGAGTCGCGGATGTTCAGCCCGCTGGGAAAAATGACAATTCCGGGCGAAGTCTGGTGGCCGTTGATCTGGTCGAGGAGCATCTCCATCGCCTTGCGGCCCATGGCGCGCGTGGGCTGGCCGACGGTGGTGAGGCGCGGACTGAAATTGGCGCTCCACTCGAAGTCGTCGAAGCCGATAACGCTGATGGCTCCCGGACAAGGCGCCTTCTTTTCCGCCATGGCGCGCATCAATCCGAGGGTCATTTTGTTATTGCAGGACAGGATCGCGGTCGGCGGCGTTGGCAGACCGATCAAGTCAAGCCCGGATGTATAACCGCCTTCGATGGAAAAATCCCCACAGCGGACGTATTGGTCGCGGACGGCGAGATGCGCGGCCTCCATCGCCTCGCGGAAGCCCTCGAGCCGCGCGATGCCGGGCGAGACGTTCTGCGACCCGGCGATGATGGCGATGCGGCGATGGCCGAGCGAGATGAGAAATCGAGTGGCCTCGGCGGCGGCAGCCTTATTGTCGAGCGCGACGGCCGCGCCCTTAAATCCCACCGGAAGTCGATCGAAGAACACGAAGGGGACCTTACGGCGCTCGAGACGCTCCCAAGGGGTGAAGGAGTCGGCGCAGGAGAGCAGAATGCCGTCGACGCGGTGGGCGAGCAGGGTGTCCAAATGGCGATGCTCGATGGCGGAGTCTCCATCGGTGTTGCACAGCATCACGGACATGCCGGCGCGGCGCGCCTCCTCCTCCGCCCCCTGCATCAGTTCGGTGAAGAACGGATTGGTGACGTCCGGGATGACCATGCCGACCATGTTGGTGGACCCGCTCTTGAGGCTCCGCGCGACCTGATCGGGGTGATAATCGAGCGCCCGCATGGCCTCCTCGATACGGCCGCGCAACTCATCGCTGACCCGTTTCTTCCCAGTGAGCACCGCCGATACAGTGGCGATCGATACGCCAGCCAGGCGGGCCACGTCTCTCATCGTGTAGGTCATTTTGCGTTAGTGCAAAAAACGTCCTCGCAGGCTGGCGGCGGTGAACCCGGGCTCGCGGACGAAGTCGAGCAAGGCGCGCTCCGTCAAAAGGATCTGGTCCACCAGGGCGGCTAACCGGTCGCGGCCGCATTCAGGAATGGTAATCAACCCGTTCTCGTCGGCGTGAATCAGGTCGGTGGGGCGGATCGTCACGCCAGCGACATGCACGGGGACGCTGGACCGCACGATGCGGTAGCTGGCGTGGCTGGCGACGGCCCCGCGGGCGAAATAATGAAAGCCCAGCTTGCGGACCGCGCTCAAATCGCGCACGCCGCAATCGCTCACCAGGCCGATTGCGCCGAGGCGCGAGAAAATGGTGGCCATCACTTCACCGGAATGCGCGGCCCTGTCGCGATCGCCTCCAACATCCTGCAAGACCACCACCGACGGGCGCGGCGAGCGCTCCACCGCCTCAAACAACTCGACGAACGCCTCCTCGGTCTTCGGCGCGCCGTCGCTGACGGTTTCCACCTGGGCGGTGACCGCGTAGCCGGCCATCGGTCCCAACTCCGGAAACAGGCACTTCAGCTCCAGCGAGGCGTAGCCCTCGGAATCCGGGCGCATTTTCAGCAGTTCCACGGCGTTGGAGACCGTGGCCGTATCTACGGTCTTCAGGAAAGCGAGCAGATCTTCATGCGGCGTTGACATCAGAAATGCAAGCGTAACGCAAATTGGATCTGCCGCGCATTGGTAATGACGGTGGTAATGGTGCCGGCGGGAGTGGAGCCGATGCTCCCGTTGGGCAATCCAAAATTCGGGTGGTTGAGAGCGTTGAAAAATTCGCCGCGGAACTGGAGCCCGACGCGTTCGGTGATCCGGAAATCCTTGTCCGTGCCCAGATCCCAGGTTTCCAGTCCGGGCCCGATCAGCACATTGCGTCCGGTGTTCCCGAACGTGTACACGGGCGGCGCGACGAAACAGGAAAGCTGGTACCAGTCCTTGATGGAGCGCTGGCCGCTGGGGAGACTTCCATCACAGACGCGATTCGGCCGCTGGAAGCTCCCGGTATTGTCGGTGGGAGCGGCCATGGAGACGGAGAACGGCATGCCGCTCTGGAGCGTGAGGATGCTGGAAATCTGCCAGCCTCCGAGCGCAGCGTCGACGGCGCGATTGGAATTCGCCAGGAATTGGCGGCCGTGGCCGAAGGGCAATTGATAGACCGTGGAGAGGGTGAAGCGCTGGCGGATATCGAAGTTCGATAATCCATAATCCGCCATGACGTTCCGAGGATTCTGAATGTTGACGCGGCCCTCGCCCGCCGAGGAGTTTCCGCCCGCGCCGTCATCGAGGCTCTTGCCGTAGGTGTATGCGCCGAGGAAAGACAGGCCGTAGCTCATGCGCTTTTCAAGGGAAAGTTGAAGTGCGTTGTATTCGGAAGGTCCGCGAGGCTCCCATGACTGGACCTGGCTATAACCGGGATAAGGCCGGCGGGCTGGAACTGCTCCTGGCCCGGGAACCGCTACGTTTTCATCCAAGGCGATGTTCAGATGGTTGCCCTTTGCGCCGACGTAAGCCGCGCGCGCCACCATCGATTTGACGATTTCGCGTTCCACGGTGAAGTTGTATTGCTGGACGTTTGGCGTCAGGTTCGGGGTCGGCTGATAGACGGCCGAGGGCAGATTGTTCGAAGAAAACACCGCGGGGATGCCGGTGGAGGTGCTGAGGCAAGGCACCGTGGAACTGCACGAAACCGCGTAGGAAGGCGCGAAGGGATAGTTGATGAACAGGCGCGCCGAACCTCCCGTGCCCTGTTCGTTGAAGTAGAACAGTCCATAAGCCGCCCGCACCACGGTCTTTTCATTCAGACGATAGGCCGCGCCAATCCGGGGGCTGAAGTTGTGGTCTTGCGTGCCGAGGATGGTGGAGGAGACGCCATTCTGACCCGCGATGGCCAAGGTGCCGCTGTTCAGGAAGAAGTCCGATAGCCGGTTGTAGCGCTCGGAAACAGGCGTGAACAGGTCCCACCGCAAGCCGAGGTTGAGGGTGAGCTTAGAGGAGACGCGCCACTGATCCTGCACGAACGTGCCGTATTCCGAGTAGGTGTTGTATGGCACACCGCTGCCGAGGAGGGATTTGTTGGAGCTCGACGGAAGGCCCAGCATGAAGTCGGCGTAGCCCGCGCCCGTGCCTCCCGATTTCGCCGGGTTGTTGGTGTAGTTTCCTGTAAAGGATAGCGAGCCGGACGGAGCGGCGAGCTGGAAGAATCCGAAGCCGTTGTAATCCATGCTAAAGCCGAAGCGGAGCGAGTGCGCGCCGTGAACCCAGGAAACCGTGTCCGTCACCTGATAGGTGTTCTGCGGAACCACTTCCGGCATGTACCCGGCGCTAAAACCGCTGCCGCCGGAGATGCCGAGCGAGGCCATTGCGCCGGAGTCCGGGCCCGTATTGGCGCCCTGCAGGCCGAGCTTTGAGGCCAGATTGTAGGTTTCATCGATCGGCGCGACGCTGAGCGCAAAGCGCGTATAGCCGAGCGCCAGCTGATTACTGACATTCGGTGTGAACTGATGAATTTCCTGCAAGGTTGCCTGCGTACTCGGCGCCTGATTGGTGCGGAGCGAACCAGCGGTGGCCGTGCCTTGGGCGAAGGCCAGGGGATTGATCTGGCCGTTGATCAACACGGGCGTGTTGGGGAAGGTAATGCTCGCCGTGCCGTGAGTAAAGCGCCCGAACATGCTGTCCTTTTCCGAGAGGACGTCGTCGATGCGGATGTCGTACTGGTCCTCATTCTGCGCGGCGAGGTTGTTCACACGGAAGTTGTTGGTGTTGCCGGAAAGATTGGGGAGGGGGAAGATCGCCAGCAGATTACGGGCGATCGGATCCAATTGCGAGGTGGGAATGATGTTGCCCGCGAAAGGCGTCCGGGTGTTGGTCGACGCGTTGTAGGTTGTGGGATCGTAAATCACGGTGGGATAGGCGCTGAAATCGCCGATGCGAAGCGCCGCGGTCGGCTCGGTGAGGATCGAGGTGCTGGATTCGTGAACCCGCAGGCCCTGGTAGTCGCCGAAGAAGAACATTTTGTTCCTGATAATCGGGCCGCCGATCGAGAAGCCGAACTGGTTCTGCTGGAACGGAGGCTCGGTGGCATCGAAGAACTGACGCGAATTGAGGTCCTTGTTGCGCAGGAACTCAAACGCCGAGCCGTGGATCTCGTTGCCGCCGGAGCGGGTGATGACGTTGATCACCGCGCCTCCACTGGCGAACTCGGCGTCGTAGTTGCCGATCTGGACCTTGAACTCCTCAATGCTTTCGAGGTTCGGAAACACCTTGACGGTGCCGACCGATTGATCGCGGTCGTCCAATCCGTCGATCATAAACAGGTTGAAGCTGCCGCGCGCGCCATCGGCGATGATTTCGGCCCCGGCGCGCTGCGTCTCATTGCCGTTGCCCTGCGTGCGGATGCCGCCGACCGGCCCGGGCGCGGTGCCCGGGACCAGCAGGCCGAGCTGCGAGAAATTGCGTCCGTTGAGCGGGAGTTGCTCCGTGGACTCCTGGTTAATTACGTTTCCGACTTCCGTGGTTTCGGTGTTCAGCAGCGGTGCGCCGCCTTCGACGGTGACCTGCTGCTCCGTGCCCCCCACGGCGAGCTTGAAGTCTTCCTGCACCACCTGCTGAATCTGCAAGGTGATATTCTTTCTCGTGATCGGCGCGAAACCTGGGGCGGCGACCTCGATTGTATACGTGCCGGGCTTCAGCAAGGGAATGGTATAGAACCCGTCGCCGCCTGTTTGGCGCGTGACGACGATTCCGGTGGATTGGTCGGTCACCTTGATGGTCGCGTTGGCGACAGTTGCGCCGGAGGGATCGGTCACCTGGCCGGAAAACGTCGCGGTGGCGTTCACCTGGGCGTTCAAACGGGTCAGGGAAAACAGGGAGGCCAGCAACATGGCCGCGGCAGACAGAGCCGAGCGGGATATCCTCATAAACAACTCCTTTAGCTTAATACTGCGAAACGTTTAGACAGCAACGGCGGATCATCCGCCGTAAATCCCCATCGACTGCCAGTTAGCTTTAATTATCATGATTGCGATGCCGGTGTCAATGGCGCTGCTAACCGTTTCGCAAACTATTTGCCGGCCGGGTCCCAGATCGTGGCTTCAATGAAACGCTCGCTGGAAGGCTGATCGTTGAAGTAGTACACAGTAACGATTTTGCCGTCGGGACGCTGGACGCTGCGCACATAGCCGAGGTCCCACCATGCGCCATCGGGACGCAGGACGATTTCGCCGCCCCAGGTTTTACCGTCGTCGCTACTCAATTTGGCGCGGATGCCGTAAGGCTCGCTGCGATACCCATAGGTGAGGCACAGGCGGCCGTCCTTGAGGAGGATCATCGACGGAGGATTTCCGCCGTGGGCTCCGGTGGACACGACGGGCTTCGGCTCCATCGTCCAATTCGCGCCGCGATCATGGCTGTGATAGAGGTCGATCCAGTTCGTCTCCTTGGGACCGTGTGTTCGGGCGGCGGTGAGGAGATCCCCATTGGGAAGCCGCACGGTGGAGGGCATGATGCGAAACCCCTCGGGCTCGTCACCGATCCACGCTACGCGATTCCAATGCAGGCCACCGTCGGTGGTGCGGGCGCAGAATAAGCGGCCTTCTTTACCGTTCGATTTGGAAGCGGTAAGAATCACGAGAGCCTGGCGCTTGCCTTCAATCACGTAATCCGTTCGGGCGGCAACGCCAGGGAGGCCGAAGGTGGGGAAGTTGTATGCGCCGTGCCACGTCCTGCCGCGGTCGGTGGAGTAGAACAGGAGCGACGCGCCATTGTCCTTATTGAGAGAACGGATGGTCATGGCAAAATTGGGATTGGAAAAATCCATCGGCTGGGCGAGGTCCGACGCGGCCGCGCCGCCCTGATCGGGAGGCAGCAGGGATTTGGGAGCTTCGACGGTCCAGGTCGCGCCGCCGTCGAGCGAGCGGGCCAGGCGCGGCTCCTCGGGCCTGGAGTTGTCGTATTGATGGCGGTCGAGAGGCATGTGTTTGAAGTAGGCCGCGCTGAAGCCGACGACGATTTCATTGCCCCAGGCCCAGATGCCGTGATTCGCCGGCCAGCCTCCGAATCGTCCGGACTCGCGGTAGACCAACACGTTTTGCGGCTCCACGGCCAGGGCGGTGGCCGCCAAAAGGGTGGCGATGGCGAGAGATTTCGTAGGGACCTCCTTTGTGCGGACGAAAAGCACGTTAGCCAGGGGATTCGCGCATCCGTCCAATGTCCTTCTTCACGAAAAATACCGCCCCAATCACGAGCAGCGCGCCGGCCAACACGTAAACGGTGGACGCGGCGGTGATTCCGGCGCTCAGGCTCCGGTCTCGGGCGATCCAGCCGATCAGCACCGGCGCGGAGCCGCCGCCGCCGAGCCAGCCGATGGAATTGAGGAATCCGGCTGCGGTTCCGCGCGCCTCCGGCCGCACCACGTCGAACAGAGACGCGAAGATGTTGGCGTCGTAAATACCCTTGAAAAATCCCCACAAGGTGAGCGCGGCGATCAGCGCGGTGACGGAGCGGGTCATGCCGCACCAGGCGACGAATGGCGCGCCGCAGAGGACTCCGGTGGCCTGAACGAGGATGCGTCCGCGCGGCGTACGCGCGCGGAGAAGATCGGCGAGCCATCCTCCGGTGATGGCGCCGAGCACGCTGGCCAGTTGTACGAAGATCGTCGCCGTCAATCCGGCCACTGCCAGTCCCATGTGAAACCGGTCGTAGAGAAATTTGGGCATCCAGGTGAGCAGCACGACGGCCACAAAATTCGAGCACATGAACGCGCCCATCAGGCAGAGCGCGGTGGGCGTCCGGCGCAGGAGCGCGCCGAATTCCGCCATGGACAAGGATGCGCCGGCCGATTCGGCGTCGCCCAGGTCGGACTGCCCGCGTTTTGGTTCGCGCAGGAAGCGGTTCAGCACGAAGCCGAGCAGCACGCCCAGGCCGCCGAAGACGATGAAGGACCAGCGCCAGCCGTAGACTTGCCCGATCATACCGGCGAAAAATGATCCCGCGATGGTGCCCGCGTAGACGCTGGTCTGATGGATGCCGATGGCGCGCGAGCGCGTTTGTGCCCCGTGATAATCGCTCACCATCGACATGGATGCAGGGTAATAAAACGTTTCGCCCAGGCCGGTGAGGGCGCGGAAAATGAATAGTGCCCGAAACCCTCGCGCCAGAGCCGTCGCCATGCAGATCACACTCCAGACGAAGAGTCCTCCCAGCGCGGATTTCTTGCGCGAGACGCGGTCGACCACATAGCCCGCGAAAAATCCGCTCAGGCCATAGACCCAAGCGAACGCGCTGCCCAGCAGCCCGAGCTGCACCAGGCTAAGCCCCAGCTCCTTCTCAAGCAGCGGGAAAACCGAATTGATCGCCTGACGGTCGGCATAATTGAAAAAGGAAATCCACCACAGCATCGCGACGACAAACCAGCGATAGCTCGAATTCTGGCGCTCCATCAATAGAGCGCCTTTGCGGGCGCTTCGATCAAGCCGAGAGCTTTTGCGCCGAGCCTTAAGAGGCCGAGCTCCGTTTGCGATTGGAAGAATTGAAAGCCCTGCTCACGGTACTTGGCGACCAGTTCGGGCGAGCCGGCGGGCCGGCCCAGATATTTGCCGTGCTTCTTCGCGGCCGCTACAATCTTGTCGATTGCCTGTTCCAGCAGGGGCTCGTTCTGGCGGCCGCGCAGGCCGAGCGAAAACGACAGGTCGCTGGTGCCGATGAACAGCACGTCGATGCCGGGCGTGGCGGCGATCTCTTCAATGTTCTCGACCGCCTGCGCCTCCTCGATCACCACAATGGTCATCATGTTCCGGTCGGCGGAGTCGTAATAATCGCCTGGATCGGGCCAGGTATTCATGGCGAGCCCCGCGCCGGAGCCTCGTTTTCCAAGCGGAGGATAACGGCACGCGGCGGCCGCGGTGCGGGCTCTTTCCGGCGTCGACGCGAACGGGAAAATCACGCCCGTGACGCCTTGATCCATGACGCGCTTGGCGGTCCAGAGCTCGATCGCGGGGACACGCGCAAAAACGGCGGCGGGGAGGGCCCGCGTGGCCAGCACGATGGCGCGCAGGGATTCCAAAGTGACGGGCGAATGCTCCATTTCCACCCAGAGATAATCGAAGCCGAGCGTCGCGCAGAGCGCCGCCGCTTCGATGCCGGGCGTGGTGATGGTCACGCCGACGACGGAGTCGCCTGCTTCGAGCTTCGCGCGGACGGGATGGGACCAGCTCATGGTTTTGGCGCCTTTATTAACCATACTTCGGAAACCTGCGTGCCCCGGCCGTTGCCGCCGAGGCCTGGCGTGCGCGTCCATTCGAGCGTCATGGTGCCGGAGGAGGTGGCTTGCGGCGGAAGATCGAATTCTACCGGCTCCGGCGTTGCGCCCTTTTCGCGGTAAGGATGCACTTCGACGCCGTTGGCGGTGAGGCGGACGGCGATCCTGCGTGCGTCGCCTCCATAGGAGATGCGGATTTTGTAATGGGCGACGGGATCGAGGCCGGTATATAGCATGCGCAGAGGCCTGTCCTGCATGATTTCGCCGTTGGCGGCCCAACTGGTGCGCCAACCTCGCTGTGGGGAAACACCGAAGGAGATCAGGGGCGATTTCAGAAAGTCGGGATCCTGCGCGTAGGATTCACCCAGGACCAGATGCGGACGTTGATTGACAAATCCGAGCGCGTCGTAGAATCCGCCGGGGCCGGGATCGGTCCAGTTCAGGATCTCGCCGATTTTCGCCAGGCGTTCCGGTTCGGAGGCCATTGCACGAATTTCATGGAAGCGATTCTCCAGCCAGACGCGGTTGTTCAGCGCGAAGTCGATGGCGTCCAGGTTCGCGCCGCGGTCGATGGCGATGGCTTTATAGCGCTCTACGCTCAACTGCATGTGGATGCTCTGGAACAAGGCCTCGGCCAGTTCAAAGACGCGGGCGCGGGATTCGAGCGCGTCCTTCGTACGGGCGTCGGAGTCGAGAATGGCCTCTGCTGCGTCCATTGCCTTGAGCGATCCGGTGCGCCGGGCGGCAGAAAGCGCGGCCATCGCCATCTCCTCCTGGCGGTTTTCGGAGAGCAGGCGGCTGTGAATGTACGCATCGTAATAGGCGCGATAAAGCGCCTGCTGGAAGCGCCAGTTGAGGCGCTGCTGCGGCGTCGCGCGGCGTTCCATGTCCTTGAATTGCGCGAGCGTCACATCCACCTGGCGGTTTGACGCCAGCGGCCCGCGCCAATCTTCTTCCAAGGCGAAGAGGCCGTTGGCGAAGTCGTCCGCCATGTCGTCGCCGATGAAGAAGCGGCTGAAGTTCGTCAGGATACTCTTCGTCGACGCGTCGGGATTCCAGAGCAAGCCGCTCCAGATGAATTTGTTCACATCGTCGTTGCAGCCTTCCGAGTAGCTGACGAATCCGTCGGCGAAGTGCTGGTAGCGTTTGAAAATAGCGGTTTCGTCGACAGGGCGCGGGTTAATCGTTTCGCGACCCTCCGTGGAGGCGTAGGCCAAGTCCCAATCGGGCACCGGAAATTCGGCGTGGATGCTGTGGGTGATATCGGGATAGAAGCGAATCGGAAAGCGCTTGGGCGTCAGCGCGCGAAATTCCTCCAGGCTGCCGTAGACCTGCGGGCCAAAGACCAGTCCGGTGAGCCAGGGTGGATTCGTGCCCATGAGGCCCCAGAATTCGTCGCGCCACTCCTTGGTGAAGCCTTGCGGCGAAAGCCACATCTGTGCTTTTGGATGATATTTGTGCAGGCTCGCGGTCTGCTTTTCGAGCAGAGCAAACATGTACTTCGGCTGCGTGTGGCCGGGATCTCCGCCGGGAACGAACACGGCGTCGATGCGCGGCAGGCGGCGAAAAACCTCTTCCCATTCTTTAAGCGCGAACTGGACGGTCGCCGGGTCCGAATAATCCTTGTCCATCGCCGGATACCAGACGGATACATCGAGCCCGTATTCATTGGCGATGCGCGACATTTCCACCATCATGTCCATCTTGGGCAGGGGAAAATGCGGGCTGTCATCGTCGTCGTCGGAGCGGGGAGGGATCAGCTCAATGGTATTGTTGCCGAAGATCGCCAGTTCGCGGATGTACTGCTCCCACATGGGTACGCTCCACGCGTCGTAAGCGTTCGTCTTCGGGCGGTAGCCGAGTTGCTGGCCGCGCACGGCATATTTCGGCGCGGTGGAAACATTCAAATTCGCGTCAAGTTCCAGCTTTTGGCGAGCCATGCGGAATTGCCGCAGAAGATAGCCCGCGCCGAAGACGACTCCTCGGTCGTCGGCTCCGGTGACGATGGCCGTGTCCGCGGTAGTGGTCAATGTGAAGCTTTCGGGTTTGCCGCCGGGGGCGATTTTAAGGTAGATTGCCGGCGATCCGGAGGATGCGATCTTCAGGCGGAGCTGCGTTCGCTTCTCGACCTCCTCCTGGATCATTTGCGCCGCTTTTTTTTGCGGAGTGGTGGGGGAAGAGGGCAGAATGACGACAGCCTGCTTGAAGTCGGCGGCGTGGGTGGAGGCCGCCAGCATCGCTACTGCGAGACAGGGCAGTTTCAAATTACGCATGATCGTTTCATAATTATACGCATAATTTTAGAAACATAAGTACAATAAGAGAACATGCAACTACCGTTAAGAGGGATTGTGACTCCGTTGGTCACGCCGCTGGCCACGTCGAATCAGGCTGAGCCGTCCTTGGACGCTCTGGCGCTGGAGCGGCTGATCGAGCACGTGATCGGCGGCGGGGTGAGCGGGCTGTTTCTGCTGGGCACCACCGGGGAATTTTGCTCGCTGGGGCGTGAACTGCGGCAAGAGATCGTCCGCCGCACCTCTACTCAGGTGAACCGCCGGATACCGGTGTTAGTGAACATCGCCGATACGGCGATTTCCGAAACGTTCCGGCTGGCGGAGACGGCGGAGGAGGCGGGCGCGGACGCTTTGGTGCTTGCCCCTCCATTCTATTTCCAGAACTCGCAGGAGGACCTGTTCCGTTATATTGAAAAGGTTGCGGCGCGGGTTTCGCTGCCGGTGTTCCTGTACAACATTCCGCACTTGACGAAGAACTCGTTCGAGCCGGAGACGGTGCGCAGGGCCTCTGACCTGCCGGGTGTGGTGGGGCTGAAGGACAGCACGCACGACCCTGCGTACCTGAAGAAGGTTCTGGACCTGATGCGGGACCGTCCGGGGTTCAGCATCCTGATCGGGCCGGAAGAAATGCTGCTGGAGAGCATGGAGCGCGGGGCGATCGGAGGCGTGTGCGGCGGTTCCAATCTGTTTCCCAGGTTGTTCGCCGACTTGTATGAAGCCATCGTGGAGGGCAGGACGGCTCGCGCGGCGGAGTTGCAGGAAAAAGTGAACCGGATGGGGAATTTGCTGTATCGGGTGGGATTTCCAGGAAGCGCGTACCTGCGCGGCATCAAGGC
>JBBIVT010000021.1:28110-50287 GCA_037439565.1 Acidobacteriota bacterium
TATTTCGCGCCGCCGGAATCGCCTCATCTGGAATTGGTGAAGCAGGCGGCCGAGCCGCTGGAGCGCTTAAGCATGGAGTTCTGCGAGACGGCCAGTCTGGCGGGGCTTTTTGAGAATCACGTGGAAGTGCTGACGGTGTTCGAGAGTCCGCAGTTGATGCGCATGGGCAACACGGTGGGGCGGATTTTGCCGCCGAATGCGAGTTCGCTGGGCAAGGCGATCACCGCGTTTCAGCCGCCGGAGGTCGCAGAAAAGCTGGTGCGCAGCTACGGAACCCACTACTTTACGCCCAACACGATTACCGATGAAATCGCGTTGCGCGAGGAGTTCGCGCAGGTCCGCGAGCGCGGCTTCGCCGAGGACCTGGAAGAGAGCATCCCGGGCGGGCGTTGCTTCGCGGCTCCGGTATTGGGCGCGAATGGATTCGCCCTTGGAGCGGTGAGCCTCTCGATGCCGCTGATCCGGTACAAGGGGCATCCTCAGCGGCAGGCGATTCTCACCGCAGTGCAGGAGACGGCGCGGGCGATCGAACTGCGGCTGTCTCATTCAGACGGCGATGAAATCGCGCTTGGCCTTATCGGCGGCTCAAAATAAGATATACCTCTGCGATATCGATCGATCCGTTGAATCCCCCCTGCCCCTGATCGAGGAACCAGCGTAGCGTCAACGTGCCGGTGCGGGTGGCTTCCTTGGGAACGGCAAATTCGAGTGGACCCATCATGGCGGGCTTGGCGATCCAGCCGTGGACCTCGTATTTTTCATTCGCGACGAGGCGAATCTTCGGATCTGTCGGGCGGCCGACGTACACCACACGCACGGCGTAGGATGCCTTAGGATCCAGGTGTTCGTAGCGCATGGTTAACGGCGTTTCGTAGCGCGTCTCGGCCCAGGTCCACCAGGCCATAGGATTCAGGATGAAGCGCGCGGGACCGTCGGGCTTGGTCGCCTCAGCCGAGGTGCGGCCGATAATTCCGCCGGAAAATGCAGCATACTCGGAGCGGGTGGAATGGAAGCCGCCGGGATCGTTTTCATAGCCCGGGCCTTCGTTCACCAGATGCGGCTGCATCGAGGTGTTGCCTAAATCGTCGTAAAATCCGCCGGGGCCTGGATCGCTCCGATGGAGCAGCAGGCCGATGGCGGCGAGCCGGTCGTCTTCCTTCTGGACCGCGCGAATCCTGGTGAATTGGTCCTCCAGCCACACGCGATTATTCAGCGGAAAATCGATGGTGTCCAGGTTCGCGCCGCGGCTTACGGCGATGGCTTTGTACCGATCCACGCTCAACTGAGCGTGGATGCTTTGATACAGCGCCTCGGCCAGCGCGAAGACGCGGTTGCGCAGATCCTCGGCGGCGGGATGCGTCAACGATTGGTCGAGGATGTGCGTCGCGCTGTCCATGGCGATCGCCGATCCGGTCCGCGAGGCGTTGCGCAACCGGTCCATGGCCTGCTGCTCGAGACCGGATTCGTAAAGCAGCCGCTGGCGGACATAGCTGTCGTAGTAGGCGCGATAGAGGATCTGCTGGAAGCGCCAGCTCAGCAGCATTTGCGGCGTGGCGGCCCGCTCGATGGTTTGTACCTTGCGCAGCGTGTCGTCAATGGAGACGCGCGTGGCGACAGGGCCGTGCCAATCGCTCTCCAGATCGAGCACGGCTTGCGCGAGCGCGGTTTCCTGCTTTGGAGAAATGAACCAGCGCGCCCATTCGCGCAAAATCTGCGAAACGTCCTGATCGGGATCCCAGCCCAGCCCGCTCCAGACAAACTTGTTCATGTCGTCGTTGACGCCTTCGGAATACGTGAGGAACCCGTATTGCGCCGAGGGCATCATGTGATGGAAAACCTTCTTGTAGTCAGTGGGGCGAGGGTTGATCGACTCTCTGGCCTCGGTGACGGCGAAGGCGACGTCCCAATCGGGCACGGGAAATTCCGCGTGGATCGTGTGCGTGATGTCGGGATAATAGCGGATGGGGTAACGAGCGGGAATTTTTGCGCGCAGTTCCTGAATGGTGACGCGCGTCCAGGGTCCGTAGACGACGCCATCCAGCCACTGGGGCTCCGCTTTCATTAAGTCGAGATACTCGGCGAACCAGGTGGCGTCGAAATTCTGCGGCGACATCCACATCTGGCCCTTGGGATGATACTTGCGCAGATCCTGCCTCTGCTTTTCCAGCAGCGCGAACAGATATTTGGGCTGGGTGTGGCCGGGGTCGCCGCCGGGGACGAACACTGCGTCGATGCGCGGGAGCTTCTTGTAGATTTCCGTCCACTCCTTCAAGGCGAAGGCGACGGTTGCGGGGTTTGAATAATCCTTGTCCATCGCCGGATACCAGATCCAGACTTCAATGCCATATTCGGCGCAGATGCGGGACATTTCGGCCATCATGTCGAGCTTCGAGAGATGAAAGTGCGGGCTGTCGTCATCGTCGTCGGAGCGCGGCGGGATCAGTTCGACGGCGTTTGTGCCGAAGATGATCATGTCGCGCAGATACTGCTCAAAAATCGCCGGTGTCCAGGCGTCGTAGGCGTTCACCTTGGGGCGATAGCCGATCTGGTGACCCCGTAGCTGGTATTTCGGGCTGGTAGTGATGTCGAGGTTGTCGTCGATGGAGGCAGTGAGGTGGTCCCAGCGAAGCTCGCGCAGAAAACGGCCGGCGCCGAACAGAGTGCCCCGCTCGTCGTTTCCCTGAATATCGACCGCGCCGTTGCGGACGGTGAGATGAAAGCCTTCCGCGGGGCCGCTGCCGGACGCGTGATGGACGCGGATCGCGGGACCGCCGCCCGATGCAGGCCACTGCAGCGCGGTGCGGCGCTCGACTTCTTCGACGAGCATCTGCACCGCCTTTTGCTCAGGCCCGGTAAGGTTCGGTCCGGCGGCGATATGGGCGCTGTGCAGATCGAGAGCGGCGGCGGAGCCTGCCAATGAAATGATCACGACGAGGTGTTTTGTCATTTTGGTTCCCAGATGGTCGCGCCGATGTAGCGCTCCGTGTCTTCTTTGTCATTGAAATAGTAAACGGTCACAATCCTGCCGTCCGGGCGTTGGACACTGCGCGTATAGCCGAGGTCCCATGCGCCTCCGTCATTTCGCAGCGTGATTTCCGCGCCCCAGGTGCGCCCTTCGTCGGCGCTGATGCGGGCGCGGATTCCGTAGGGCGCGGAACGGTACCCGTAGGTGATCGCCAAGCGGCCGTCGCGCAGCTTCACCAGCGACGGAGGATTGCCGTTGTGCGCTCCGGTGGCTGGCGCGGGCTTGCTCCAATATTTCCAAGTCAAGCCGTTGTCGTCGGAACGGTACATTTCGATCCACGAAGGATGGCGGAGCGTGGTGACGATCGATCTCGCCGACAGGCGAACCGACGACGGCATGATGGCTTTGTCGTCCGAGGCGGGCTCGGGGCCGATGAAGGAGAGCATCTTCCATGTCTTCGCGCCGTCGGCCGTGCGGACGCAAATGACGTGCCCTTGTTTGCCGCCGGATTTCGCGGCGGTGAGGAACATGGTCATCTGGCGCGGGCCGTCGATCAGGTAGTCGGTGCGGGCGGCGATACCCTGCTGGCCGAAGTTGGGGATTTTATAGGGGCCGGCCCAGGTTTTGCCGCGATCGTAGGTGTAATAGAAGCGCGAAGGGCCGATGTGAACGTCCTCCATGCGCGCGGTGAGGGCGAAGTTTGGATTTGTAAAATCAAGCCCGCCGGGGCAATCGACGGGAGCTTTCCCGCCGGGTTCCGTCAGTACGTTGGCGACCTTGGAGCCGGGCGGAGGCTTCAAGGAATCGGGATGTTCGAGGGTCCAGGACGCGCCTCCGTCCAGACTGCGGGCCAGGACGTGTTCCGCCGGGCGGTTCCAATCGATGGAATGGCGCAGGTCGTTGAACTGGAAGTAGCCGCGCTCGAAGCCGACCGCGATTTCGTTGCCCCAGATCCAGATTCCATGGTTGGCCGGCCAGCCTGCGAAACGTTTCGCTTCACGATAAACAATAATATTTTGCGGAAACACGGAAACATCCGCGGCGCTGGCCGAAACGAGGAGTGACAGGGACAGCAGGAGTGGCTTCATGGCGCTGAAGGGGATTATAGTACGATCAATGCCCCATCCGCCGTCCATCCTCACCACGACCGTGGGTTCTTATCCGATTCCCGACTGGCTGGCGGCTTTGCCGAGCGAACAGGCGCGCCTGGACGCCACGCGCGTCGTCTTCGATCTGCAGAGGCAGGCCGGAATCGATCTGCCCACCGACGGCGAGCTGTACCGCTTCGATGTGAATCATCCGGATACGAACGGCATGATCGAGTACTTCATCCGGCCGATGGCGGGCGTGCGCGCCCAGGTAGGGCGCGGCGATCATGAAGCGTTTGCGCGCCTGCACACCATGCAATTCCGGCGCAAAGCGGCGGGCGTCGTGGAGGCGGCGCTGGGCGAGGGCTCGCTCAACCTGATAGCCGATTGCGAACTGGCCGCCAGCGTCGCCGGAGGGCCGTTCAAGTTCACGGTGACCAGTCCGTACATGCTGGCGCGCACGCTGCTCGACCGCCATTACGGCGGGTTCGAGGAACTGCTGATGGCCATCGCCGGCGTGCTGGCGCAGCAGGTGGCCGGATTGCCGTGCTCGTGTCTTCAAGTGGACGAGGCGAATATTCCCGGCAATCCTACCGATGGCCCGATTGCGGCGGAGGCGATCAATCGCGTGCTCGACGCGTTCACCGGGATGCGCGCCGTGCATCTCTGCTTCGGCAATTACGGCGGCCAGACGATTCAGAAGGGCGAGTGGCGGGCGCTGGTGGATTTTCTCAACCGCCTGCATGTGGATCACCTGGTGATGGAGATGGCGCGGCGGACGGGGGCGGATCTGGAAGCTCTGAAGGACGTGGATCCGCGCATCCGGCTCGGGATCGGCGTAGTGGACGTGAAGGTGAATCACGTGGAGACGCCGGAGGAGATCGCGGCGGCGCTGGAGCGGGCGGAAGGCGCGCTGGGACAGGGACGCGTTTCCTGGATTCACCCCGATTGCGGTTTCTGGATGCTGAAGCGCTCCGTCGCGGACCGGAAGATCGAAGCGCTGGCCAAGGGGCGCGACCTGTACCTGGGGCGGAAATGATCGAGTTTCGGGATCGTGCCACGGGCGCTCGCGTGTGGCAGGTGACGGAAGGCCCGGCGATCAATCACCCCACCTATTTTTTGCAGAGCTCGTTTTTCCCCGGCGGGCGCGAGATATTTTTCACGTCGTACCGAACAGGTTCGGCGCAGTTGTTCGAGGCTTCTCTTGCTTCTGGTATGGCGAGGCAGATGACGAGCGGCGCTCCGGTGCATCCGTTTTCGGCGGCTCTGCATCCCGGCGGCGAAACGCTGGTGTTCACGCGCGGCGGAGGGCTGTGGGCGATCGATCGAAAGACGCTGGCGGAGCGCCTGATCATGGAGCGTGACGGCGCGCAGTTGGGCGAATGCTCCATCAGCCGCGATGGGGAATGGCTGACGGCGGCGTTCAAGGCCGGCGGCGAGTGCGGTTTGGTCTGCGGACGACTCGACGGAACCGTCTGGCACACGATCCCGTTTCCCCGCACCGTGATTCATCCGCAGTTTCATCCGCTGGAGCCGGACTGGATCGAATTTGCCGGCGACCCGGCGCCTCGCATGCATCGGGTAAAACGCGACGGCAGCGCGATGGAGTGCCTGCACGAACACGGCAATGGCGAGTTCGTGGTGCATGAGACGTTTCTAGGCTCGACCGGCGACCTGGTGTTCACCATCTGGCCGCGCGCGCTGTGCCGCATGGACTGGACGACGAGGGAAATCCGCACAATTTGCGAATACAACGCCTGGCACATCGCTCCGGACCGGCGCGGCGAACGCGTGCTGTGCGACACAAATCATCCGGATCTTGGGTTGCAGATCATTGACGTGGCGACGGGCGCGCGGCGGCAACTATGCTTGAGCGAATCGAGCAACCGCGGCTCGCAGTGGCGCGAATCGCGCTATGCGCTGCCGGAGGATTTCGCGCGGGCTCGGGCTGGCGCAGAGAACACGCTCAGTTGGATGGAGGCTGACTCCGACACGGTCTACGGACCGCAATGGAGCCACCCGCACCCCTCTTGGTCTAACGATGAGACGAAGGCCGCCTTCGCCAGCGACCGCACCGGAACGGCGCAGGTCTATATTGTCGAAGTAAACTGAACAATCATGCTGAAAAAACTCCTGCTCCCGCTGCTGGCCGCATCGGCCGCATTCGCATTCCAGAGTCCTGACCTGGCCCGATGGGAGAAGGAAGCCGCCAGCGTGACCATCGCGCGCGACGATTGGGGCATCGCGCACATTCATGGCAAAACGGATGCGGACGCGGTGTTCGGCATGATCTACGCGCAGGCCGAGGACGACTTCAATCGCGTGGAGACCAACTATCTGAACTCCATGGGCCTGTTGGCGCAGGCGGAGGGCGAATCGAAAATCTATCAGGACCTGCGGATGAGATTGTTCATCAATCCGGGCGAGTTGAAAAAGCAATACGCCGCGAGTCCGGAGTGGTTGAAGAAGCTGATGAACGCCTGGGCGGACGGGCTGAATTTCTATCTGGCCAGGCATCCGGACGTGAAGCCTCGCGTAATCCGGCGCTTTGAACCGTGGATGGCGTTGAGCTTCACCGAAGGCAGCATCGGCGGCGATATCGAAAGAATCAATCTGAATCAGCTTGAGGCGTTCTACGGCCACGCCATTCCCGCGGCCGCTCCGGCACAGGAGGAAGAAGAGGTGGAGGCGGAACCTTCCGGCTCCAACGGCGCAGCGGTTGCGCCGTCGAATACGCGGGATCATCACGCGCTGCTGCTGATTAACCCGCACACGTCCTTCTTCTTCCGGTCCGAACTGCAGATGACGAGCGACGAAGGGCTGAACGCCTACGGCGCGGTGACCTGGGGGCAGTTCTTCGTTTATCAAGGCTTCAATGCGCGCACGGGTTGGATGCACACGTCGAGCGGCGTCGATGCGGTGGACGAGTATCTGGAGACGGTGAGCCAGAAGGGCGGCAGCTACAAGAGCTACTTCTACAAGTACGGCAACGAAGAGCGTCCGATGATCGCTGAGCAGATCAATCTGCCCTACAAGACCGCCGACGGTAAAATAGCTGAGAAAATTTTCAGCGTGTTCCGCACGGCGCATGGTCCGGTGATTCGCGAGGCCAACGGAAAATGGGTGACCATCCGTCTAATGCAGGAGCCGGTGAAGGCGCTGGAGCAATCCTACTTGCGCACCAAGCAGAAGGACTATAAAGGGTATCGCGAGACGATGGAATTCAAGGCTAACTCGTCGAATAATACGATTTTCGCCGACGCCGACGGAGACATCGCGTATTTTCACGGCAATTTTATCCCGCGCCGCGATGAGAGCTTCGATTGGACGCGTCCGGTGGACGGCTCGAATCCCGCGACGGAATGGAAGGGCCTGCTGAACGTGGATGAACTGGTGCAACTGCTGAATCCCAAATCGGGCTGGTTGTACAACACCAATAATTGGCCCTGGTCGGCCGCCGGGGAGAGCAGCCCGAAGCGTGAGAATTATCCGAAATACGTGGAAAACGGAGGCGAATCGGCCCGCGGGCTGCATGCCATTCGGGTTCTGCAGGGCAAGAAGGATTTTACGCTCGATTCTTTGATTGCGGCGGCGTTTGACAGCTATCTGCCGTGGTTCGAAAAACCGCTGCCGGCGCTGATCAAGGCGTACGATGCCGCACCGAATCCGAAGCTCGCCGAGCAGATCGCGGTGCTAAAGGCTTGGGATTATCGATGGGCGGAGAACTCCGTGGCGACCTCGCTGGCCGTGTTTTGGGGCGACGAAGCCCGGCGGCGCGTCGGCGGACGCCGGGGCGGCTCGCCCGAGGAGGCGATCGCGAGTATGCCGGGCGAACAACTGCTCGATGCTCTTTCCGCTGCCTCCGGCAAATTGGCGGCGGATTTCGGGACGTGGAAAACGCCCTGGGGCGACATCAACCGGTTCCAGAGACTGACGGGCGACATCGTGCAGCCTTTTAGCGACGCGGCTCCCAGCATTCCCGTCCCGTTCACGTCGTCGGCGTGGGGGTCGCTGGCGTCGTTCGGCGCGCGGGCGTATCCGGGAACGAAGAAATGGTACGGCACCAGCGGCAACAGCTTCGTCGCGGTGGTGGAGTTCGGCGATCGCGTTCGGGCAAAGGCCGTGACCGCGGGCGGCGAAAGCGGCCATCCCGAATCGAAGCATTTCAACGACGAGGCCAAACGCTACGCGACGGGCGCGCTGCGCGACGTTTATTTCTATCCCGATCAGCTAAAAGGCCACATCGAGCGGGAATATCATCCGGGCAGCTAACCTTTTTCGCGCGGTGGAGTAATAAGTAGATATGCTCGCCGACATTCGTTACGCTCTGCGCGGTTTTTTGCGCGCTCCCTTATTTGCCCTGGTCGCGGTGCTTTCCCTGGCCATCGGGATCGGCGCGAACTCCGCCATTTTCAGCGTGGTGAATGCGCTGCTGCTGCGCCCGCTGCCGTATCCGGAGCCGGACCGACTGGCGGCGCTGTGGCTGCGGTCGCCCGGCATCAACATCCTGCGCGACTGGCCGTCGCCCGGCCAATATAGCGACATTTTGACGCAGGGCAGCTCCTTCGAAGAGGTGTCGATTTCGCAGGGAGCGGGAGCGACGTTGGCCGGGTTGGAGCAGCCGGAAAACGTGGAGTTGCTGCGCACGACGTCGAACCTGTTTCATTTGCTGGGTGCGACGCCTTTGCACGGGCGCCTGCTGCAACCGGAGGACGATCAACCGGGGAAGGCTCCCGTGGCGGTGCTGAGCTATGCGCTTTGGACGAAACTCTTCGCCGCGGACCCGAAGGTGGTGGGGCGCACAATCACACTGAACGGCGTCGAATATGTCGTCGGTGGGGGCGGTCAAAAGAACCAGTTCACGATTGTGGGCGTTCTCCCGCGCGAGTTTCTCCTGAACGACGAGATCATGCCCACGGTTTCCTCCACGCGGCGTATGGATATTTTTCTTCCGCTGCAACTGGACGTCAAGGCGCTTTCAGCGCGCGAAGATGAAAACTACAACCTGATGGCGCGGCTGAAACCCGGCGTGAGCATGGCGCAGGCGCAGGCGGACGTCAGCGTGATCGCGTCGCGTATTCGGGAAAAAGACAAACGCGACCGGACATTTACCATCAGTGTGGTTCCGTTGATGGAGCAGGTTGTCGGCGATGTGCGGCGCGCGCTGCTGGTGCTGCTGGCGTCGGTCGCGCTGGTGCTGTTGATCGCGTGCGCGAACGTCGCGAATTTGCTCCTGTCCCGCGCAACCGGACGCCAAAAGGAGGTGGCCGTGCGCGCGGCCCTTGGCGCGAGTTGGACGCGGCTGGTGCGCCAACTGTTGACCGAGAGCGTGCTGCTGAGCCTTGCGGGCGGCGCGGCGGGACTTGTGATCGCGCAAGCAAGTCTGTACATTGTTCGCACGGTGAATCCGGGTAATATTCCGCGCCTTGAAGCCATCTCGATTGACGTTCGCGTTTTGGCGTTTACGTTTGCCGTGGCGGTTCTCACCGGCGTCGCATTCGGCCTCGCGCCGGCGCTGCGGTCCGTGAAGCTGGATTTGAATGGCGCGCTGAAATCGGGCGGACGCAGTTCCGGAGGCGATGGAGGATTCACGCTGGCGCGGCACCGTCTGCGGGGATTGCTGGTCGTATCGGAGCTGGCGTTTTCGCTGATGCTGCTGATCGGGGCGGGATTATTAATCCGCAGCTTCGCTCGACTGCAGGAGGTGCCGCCGGGGTTCAATCCGGACCACGTAATTTCAATGCGGCTCGGCGCGGGCGATCACCGATTCCAGACGCGCGAGGAGTTTAACCAATATTTCGGCGAGGTGGAGCGTAAGATTGCAGCGGCGCCGGGCGTAGCGTCGTTGGGCATCGTTTCGTCGCTGCCGTTTACGTCCTCGGTAGGTTGGGGGAGCATCGATATTGAAGGCTTCATGCCGCAGCCGGGGCAGGAGGTGCAGGTGGACCAGCGCGGCGCTTCGCAGAATTATTTTCGCACCATGGAGATTCCGCTCGTCAAAGGCCGTGTGTTCGATGACCGCGATATGGTGACCAACGCGCCCCGCGTCTGTATCATCGATCAGAAATTCGCGGATCGCTTCTGGCCCCAAGGCGATGCGCTGGGCAAACATGTGGGCGGCGGCAAGAACCGCATGGAGATCGTCGGCGTGGTTGGCGTGGTGAAAGAATACGGCCTGGATATCGACCCGCGAATGGCGATGTACAGGCCTGGTCCCGGAGGCGAGTATCTTGTCGCCCGTACGTCTATCGACCCGGCAGCCGCCGCGCAGGGCATTGTGCGCGCGCTGCATGAGGCCGACCCCGCGCGTCCGGTGTATGACGTGCGGTCGATGACCGATCGCATGGCGGACTCGATGGCGCGCCAGCGGTTCGCCGCGATCATGCTGGGCGCGTTCGCGGCGTTCGCGCTTCTGCTGGCGGCGGTGGGCGTGTACGGCGTGATGTCGTACCTGGTATCGCAAAGCCGCCACGACATCGGATTACGGATCGCGCTGGGCGCGCAGCGCAACGATATCCTGGCGCTGGTGGTGCGGCAGGGAATGGAACTGGCGGGCGCGGGAATCGTGCTGGGTCTCGCCGGCGCGTTCGCGCTGACGCGCCTGATGGCCAGCCTGTTGTTCGGCGTCGGCGCGACGGACGCTGTCACGTTCGGCGCGGTTTCGCTGATTCTTGCGTCCTGCGCGTTTCTGGCAACGTACATTCCCGCGTGGAGGGCGACCCAGGTAGACCCAATGACGGTGCTGCGCGACGAATGAACTGTCGTACACTGTCCCTTTCGGGAGACCAATGCATCGCTCATCACTTCTCACGCTCCTTCTTCCTGCAATCATCCTTGCCCAGGAACCCGCCACTCGGCCTGGCCGCGGAGGCCAGAACCGCGGCATCACCGCCGCCATTGCCGGCTCGAAGGAAGATCCAGCCGCCTTCGAACGCGGCGCAAAAGCGTACGCGGCGAATTGCGCCGGCTGCCACGGCCCCGCGGCGCGCGGAACCCCGGGCGCGCCGGATCTGGTCCGGTCCCTGCTGGTGTTGGACGACGAAAAAGGCATCCTCATCGCGCCGGTGCTGCGCAACGGGCGGCCCGATGAAGGCATGCCGAAGCCCAATCTGACGGAGCCGCAGGTGGCCGATATCGTCGCCTGGCTGCACGTCGAAACGTACGCCGCGGGGCATCGCGGGACGTACGCGTTTCAGGACGTGCTCACCGGCGACGCGAAAAAGGGCGAAACGTATTTCAAAGCCACCTGTTCGGGTTGCCATTCGGCGGCTGGTGATTTGAAGGGCATCGGCGCCAAGTACGACTCCTTCACTCTTCAGGCCCGTTGGCTTCAGCCGCGCGGGCGCGGAGGCAGCCCATCTCCGAAAGGCCAGAGCACGGTGACCGTGACGCTGCCATCCGGCGAAAAAATCTCCGGTACGCTGGAACACATCGACGACTTCAACGTCGCGCTTCGCGACGCCTCGGGCGATTATCATTCGTTTACCCGCCACGGCGCGGCGCCCAAAGTGGAGGTCCACGATCCGCTGCGTCCGCACGTGGATTTGCTGCGAAGATATACCGATTCCGATATTCATAACGTGACTGCGTACCTGGTGACGCTCAAATGAAATCCTTCCTCCTGCTCCTCACCGCCCTCACCGCGTTCGGCCAATTGAACCCGGCCGCGATTTTGAAGCCTCCGCCCGACTCCTGGCCGACGTATAACGGCGACTACTCCGGCCGCCGCTTTAGTCCGCTCAAGGAAATTAACGCGTCAAACGTTCACAATCTGGCGCTGGCCTGGTCGACGCGCGTAAATGGCGCCAACGTGCAGATCAAGTCCACGCCGTTGCTGGTCAATGGCATTTTGTATTTCACGTCGCCCAACAACGTGTGGGCCGCCGACGCGCGCGATGGACGCGTGCTGTGGCATTACCAATACCCGCCCAATACCGGCAGCACCATCGGCAATCGCGGCGTCGGAATGTACGGCAACTGGCTGTTTTTCGAGACGCCGGACAGCAATCTGGTGAGCCTGGATGCGCGCACCGGCAAGGAGCGGTGGAAGGTCGCCATCGCCGATCCGAAGCTGGACTACACATCGACGGTCGCGCCCGTGGTGATCGGCAATCACATCATCGTCGGCATCGGCGGCGACCATCTGGATAACCCCGGCTTCATTCAATCGCGCGATCCGGAGACGGGCGCGCTGCAGTGGAAATGGTGGACCACGCCGCGCAAGGGCGAGCCGAACATGGACACCTGGCCCGACGAATATTCCGCCGCGCATGGCACCGGGCAGGCGTGGATTCCCGGCACCTACGATCCGGAATTGAACCTCTACATCGTCGGCACCGGCAATCCCAATCCCGTGATGGCGGAAAAGAGCCGCAAGGGCGACAATCTCTACACCTGCTCGATCGTCGCGTTGAATCCGGACACCGGGAAACTGGTGTGGTACTTCCAGCCGTCGCCTCACGACGTGCACGACTGGGACGCGGTGGAGACGCCGATTTTGTTCGACGGCGTGATCGACGGCAAGCCGAGGAAACTGGTGGCGCAGGCCAGCCGGAACGGCTACTATTTCCTCCTGGACCGCGCCACTGGCAAGAACATCGTGACGAAGCCGTTTATCGACACCGTGAACTGGGCCAAGGGGATCGACGCGAAGGGGCAGCCCATCGCCGATCCCAAAAAATATCCCACCACCGACGGCGTACTGGTTTCGCCCTCATCGAACGGCGCGACAAACTGGCCCGCGCCTGCCTACAATCCTTTGACCGGGCTGCTCTATGTCGGCTCGTCGCGGTCGTACAGCATGTTTTATCTGACCGACACCGACGATCATCCCGAGGGGTGGGGTGGGCTCGATAGCGGCGCGGGTAACGACGGCAGCGCGCTTCTCGCCCTGGACTACAAAACCGGGAACACGGTGTGGAAGCACGAGTGGCCCAGCGGCGGCGGCGTGACGCACAACCTTACCACGGCGGGCAATCTGCTGTTTGCCAGCAACGGAAGCAACTTCATCGCGTTCAACGCCGCCACGGGCAGTATCCTCTGGCACGCCGGTCTCATGGGGAGCCCCAGCGCCGGCTCGATCACCTACATGCTCGATGGGAGACAGTATGTGCTCGTCTGCGCCGGCGATGGCGTGTACGCATTCACGGTAAATCCGGCGACGAATTAAAATGGCCCACGATATCGTTTTCCGATCGGCGGCCGTTTTCGATGGGGATTCGCCGAAGCTGCGCGAGAACGTGAACGTCGTCGTCTCCGGCGGAACGATCCGTGAAATCTCCGATCGCCCGCCGGAAGCAGGCGCGGAGATCGTAGATTGCGCGGGGCGCGTGCTGATGCCGGGCCTGATCGACGCCCACGTCCACGTCTATATTTCCGGTTTGAATCTCACCCGTATCGCGCGGACGCCGATGTCGTACCTGGCGCACTACGCCGCGCGATTCCTGCAGGCGAGCCTCGACCGCGGCTTCACCACGGTGCGCGACGTCGGCGGCGCGGACGTCGGCCTTGCCTCGGCGATTCGCGACGGTTTGCTCGATCGTGTCCCGAGGCTCCTCTACGGCGGCCGCATTCTTTCGCAGACCGGAGGCCATGGCGACGCTCGCCCCGGCGATCATGCGCTCGATGGAGTCCTGTGCTGCGGATGCTCGCATGCGGACCAGTTGGCGGTGATTGCCGATGGTGTCGATGAGGTCCGCCGCGCCGTGCGCGAGGAACTGCGCCGCGGCGCGAATCACATCAAGATCATGGCGTCCGGAGGCGTCGCCTCTCCTACCGATCCTCTCGACCGCTGCCAGTATTCCGAGGAGGAGATCCGCGCCGCCGTCGAGGAAGCTGCGCGCGCCGGCTCCTACGTCGCCGCCCACTGCCATCCGGCCGAATCGGTGCGCCGCGCCGCGGAGTTGGGCGTGCGTTCCATTGAGCACGCCACCATGATCGACAGCCCCACCGCCGATTTCGTGGCCGAGCGCGCCGCCTTCTGCGTGCCGACCATGGCGATTATCGCAGCGCTTGTTGAGGAGGGCGAAACGCTGGGCCTTCCTCCGGTGAGCATGGAGAAGCTGCGGCGCATCGCCGATTCCGGGCTCGCCAGTCTCGAAATCATGAAGCGCGCGGGCGTCAAGATGGCTTTTGGAACCGATCTGCTGGGCGCCCTTCACGTGCGCCAGAGCTCTGAGTTTACCCTCCGCGCGAAGGTACTGCCGGCAATCGATATCCTTCGTTCCGCCTGCTCCATCGGGGCCGAACTGATCGGCCAATCCGGCCTCGGCTGCATTCGCGAAGGCGCGGTGGCCGATTTGCTGGTGGTGGACGGTAATCCGCTCCAGGACATCCCGGTGCTGGCCGCCGGCGGCGCGCGAATTCCCGTCATCATGAAGGACGGGAAATTCCACAAAAAGAATCTCTAAGCCCTCGTCTGTGCGGCGGACGAATGGCTCTTCGAATCCTTCCGCGCGCCTCTGGACGCCGGGAAAAACACAGTGAAGGTGGATCCCTCGTCCGGCGCGCTCAGGACCCGGATTTCGCCCCCGTGCGCCTTGATGATGCGCTCGGCCAGGGACAATCCCAAGCCATAGCCGCCCTGGCTTCGCGCGCGGTCGGCCTGATAAAAACGCTTGAAAATGTGAGGCAGATCCTCGGCGGCGATGCCGCAGCCGGAATCGCGAATCTCCACTTGCGTTCCGGAGAGCGTGACGCGCACCTCGCCGCCCTCCGCCGAATACTTCAGGGCGTTGTCGAGCAAAACCAGAAACAGACGATGCAGCGCCGTGGCATTACCGGAAACGACGGCCTTCTCGTCGTCCAGCACTGTCTTGATCCCGATCCTCCGGAATTCGGCAAGCCCCTGGATCTCTGTCAGGACACCGCGCAGAACGTCACCTAAATCCAGGGGAGCCAGCGGCATGTCCACTGCGCCGGCATCGGAACGGGCCAGCGTCAGCAGATCTTCCACCAGAACCGTCATGCGTTCGGCCTCGGCGGCGATCTCCTGCAGCGAGTCGCGATAGGCCTCGGGAGAGCGGGCACGGCGCAAGGCCAGCTCGGCGCTGGTACGAATGACGGCGAGAGGAGTGCGAAATTCGTGGGAGGCGTCGGCGACGAATTGCGACAGCGTCTTCACGGCGCTCTCCAGACGCGCGAGCATGGTGTTGAGCACCTCGGTGAGGTGAGCCAGTTCGTCGCCGGTGGCGGGAACGGGAAGGCGCCCGGAAAGGTTTTCAATGCTGATGTCCAAGGCCGCGGCGGTGATGTCGGTCACCGGCTTCAGCGCGCGGCGGCTCAGCCAGGCGCCGCCGGCGCAGGCGATCAGGATCACCAGGGGACTCAGGCTGAGGAGAAGAAGCCGCAGGAGGTCGAGCGTATGCCGGATATCCTGTATCGATCCGCCCGCTTCCAGAGTGTAGGACTCACCGGAGATGTCAAATGCCGTCCGGATGGTCCGCAGATCGGACGCCGTCGAGGAATGATGAAATGAAAATCCGCGCGCGCCCTGCAATTCGATGTTGCTGAGAGCGGGCAGTGCCTGGCAGAATTCGTCGAGTTCGTCGCTCAACTGCTGGCCGGAGGTTTCGGTCAATTCGGCGCGGAAATATTTTTCAAAGCGCGCCGCCCGGCCCTTCAGGTCTTCGTCGAACTCGGCCAGCAGGCGGTGCCGCAGGGACCACCAGATCGATCCGCCGAAGAGCACAAAGCCGGCGGTCAGGATGACCGCGTACCAGGCCGTGAGGCGAAACCGGATGGATCTTGTCACGGCTCCCTCATCATGTAGCCGTAGCCGCGCACGGTCTGGATCAGCTTCGGCTCCTTGGTGTCGACCTTGCTTCGCAGCAGGCGCATGAAGACTTCCAGCGTATTCTCGTTCACCTCGCTGTCGTGGCCCCAGACCGATTCGAGGATCGTGTCGCGGCTGATGGCGCGGCTGGGATTGCGCATCAGTAACTCCAGGAGTTTATACTCCCGGGGCGTCAGCGAGAGTTCGCGTTTGCCGCGGGTCACGCGGCGGCTGGCCGGGTCGAGCTTCACGTCGGCGATTTCCAGACATACGGAGCGGGGGATGGCGCCGCGCCGGCTGACCGCGCGCAGCCGGGCCAGCAGTACGTCGATGGAAAAAGGCTTGGTGAGATAATCGTCGGCGCCCGAGTCGAGGCCGGCGACGATGTCCGGCGCCGCATCGCGCGCGGTGAGCATCACAATGGGCGTCTGGTTGCGGCCCTCGCGCAATTTGCGCGCCACCGCGGTGCCGCTCATGATGGGCAACATCACGTCCAGCACGATGACATCGAAGACGGAGCATTGCGCAATCTCGAATGCTTCGCGTCCGTCGCGCGCGACCACCGCCTGATGGCCCTCCTCGGTGAGGGTCTTGTCGAGCAGGCCGGCCATGCGCGGATCGTCCTCGGCGACCAGAATCCTCATCGCTTCCGATCTTACCAACAGAATCTGAAGAGCGCCTGAAAGGGGGCTTCAGCGGATCTTCAGGTTACAATGATGCACTGGACTTCAGGAAATGATTGCGAGAATTCTGCTGAGCTGTCTCTGCGCGGGAGTGGTGTGTGCCGCGACGCCGACGATTACGCTCGAAGACGCGTTGAAGCGAGCCCGGCAATATGGGGGCCAGATTCAGAGCGCGAACCTGGGGGCCCTTCAGGCCAGGGAAGACCGCGCCCAGGCCCGCGCCGCCACGCTGCCGCAGTTGAACGCTCTGAACCAGTTCATCTACACCCAGGGCAACGGAACCCCTTCTGGAGTCTTCGTGGCAAACGACGGCGTGCACGTCTACAACGAGCAGGCGGTGGTGCATCAGGAACTGCTGTCGCTCGTTCGGCGCGGCGAGATCCACCGGGCCATGGCGGCGGAGGCGGTCGCGAAGGCAAAAATCGACGTGGCGTCGCGCGGGCTGACGGCGATCGTGATTCAGGACTATTTCGCCATCGTACTGGCCCAGCGCAAGTACGCCAATGCCCAAATCAGCTTAAAGGAATCCGAGCGGTTCTTTGACTTGTCCGAGAAGCAGGAAAAGGGCGGGGAGGTGGCTCGGGCCGACGTCATCAAGGCGCAGATCGATCTCCAACAGCGGCAACGGGATGTGAAGGAGACCGATCTGGCGGTGGAAAAGGCGCGGATCGCACTGGGCGTTCTGATATTCCCCGATTTCAGCTCGGATTTCGCGGTGGTGGACGATTTGCAGCAGATGGCCGAACTGCCAACGGCGGATGATGCCAAGGCAGCCGCGGCCGCCAGCAGTCCGGATCTGAAGGCCGCAAACGCGGGCGTGGTGCAAGCCGGATGGGATGTAGCGGTGGCCCGCTACCAGTTCCTGCCATCGCTCTCCTTCGATTTTTTCTATGGCATTGACGCCAATCAGTTCGCCGCGCAATCCACGGCCATCGTGGAGCCGGCCGGCCCTTCGCCGGTTTATGGGTCGATCAACCGCCTTGGCTACAGCGCGCAGGTCACGCTGAATATTCCGGTGTGGAACTGGGGCGCGACGCGCAGCAAGGTCAAGCAGGCCGAGTTCCGGCGGGATCAGGCGAAACTGGATCTATCGATGGCCCGCAGGGCCCTCGATAGCACCCTCGCTGCCGCCTATGCGGAGTCGAACGCGGCGCGGGCGCAACTCGACTCGTTAAAAAAGTCCGTTGATTTGGCGGCGGAAAGCCTGCGCTTGACGGTGCTGCGGTATCAGGCGGGAGAGGCGACGGCGCTTGAAGTGGTGGACGCGCAGAACACCGCCATGATCGCGCGCAACGCCAATGACGACGGGCTGGCGCGGTTTCGCGTCGCCGCGGAAAATTTGAGAATGCTCACGGGGAACCTATGAAGAAGATTTGGCCGCCGATGAACGCGCGTGAACGACGGCGCGCCGCGGTCCTATGCTTGATCGCGATCGGCCTTGCGGGGTGCGGGAAGAAGGCGGACGCCGACGATGCCGCGGCCGCCGAGAGCGCCGGCCCGACGCCAGTGATGGTGGAGGCCGCGGTGAAGGGCGCGGTGGATGACGTCGTCACCGCCGACGCGACCTTGTATCCCATCAATCAGGCCAACGTCACACCGAAGATCAGCGCTCCGGTGAAGCGGATGCTGGTGAACCGCGGCGATCACGTGCGCGCCGGCCAGGTTCTGGCGGAGCTCGAAGCCGGCGATCTGGCGGCGGCGGCGAATGAGAGCAACAGCCAGTATCAGCAGGCGCAAGCGTCGTATCAGACCGTTTCCGGCGCGACCGTGGTGGACGATCGGAGCAAAGCGCAGGCCGACGTCCAGGTCGCCCGGCAGGTCATGGAAGCCGCGCAGAAGCTCTACGACAACCGCGTGGCGCTGGAAAAACAGGGCGCGCTGGCGCAAAAATTAGTGGACGACGCCAAGGTCGCGCTGGCGCAGGCGAAGGGGCAGCTCGACACCGCGCAACGCCATCTGGAGACGCTGAATAACGTCAGCCAGCGCGAAGCGATCCGCGGCGCGCAGGCGCAGATGAACGCCGCCAAGGCGCATTACGAAAATGCCGCCGTCCAGCTATCCTATGCCGTGATTCGCAGTCCGATTAACGGTGTGGTGGCGGACCGCTCCGTGTATCCCGGCGAGATGCCGGCAAGCGGCACGCCGATCGTTTCCATCGTCGATATTTCGCAGGTTGTGGCGCGCGCCAATATCCCGGTGAAGGAAGCGTCGCTGATCCGCGTCGGGCGTCCCGCGCGGATTACCGGCCCGGAAGGCGATCTTGCGGGAAAAGTCACCGTGGTGAGCCCGGCGGTCGATCCCAGCACGACCACAGTGGAGGTTTGGGTTCAAGTCCCCAATCCCGGCGAGAAACTGAAGCCGGGTGCAAGCGTCCGCGTATCGATCATCGCGGAGACGATTCAGGACACCATCGTGATTCCCGCCGCGGCGCTTCTCAATTCCGATGACGGAGGGCAGAAGGTGATGGTAGTCACCTCCGACAACATCGCGCATGAGCGCCGGGTTGCGGTGGGCGTGCGCCAGGGCATCCGCGTGCAAATCGTCAGCGGCCTGCAGGAAGGCGAACAGGTGGTCACCTCGGGCGGCCTCGGCTTGGACGACAAGTCCAAGGTCACGATCCAGCAGCCCAAGGCGGAGGACGACGAGGATAACGCCGGCGACGAGCCGGGCGCGGACGCGAAGCCCGCGGACAAGGACAAAGCGGGCGACAAGGGAAAGAAGGAATGACGCCCCAGCCCGAGCATTGGACCGCGCGATTTTCCGGTCCCATCATCTTCGTCATTATTACGCTGATCGCCACCGGAGCGTACCTCGCATACAGCATTCCGGTGTCCGTATTTCCTTCCACGGATTTTCCGCGCATCGTGGTGGGGATCGATAACGGCGTTGCGCCCATCAATCAAATGCAGGTGACCGTGACCCGCCCGGTGGAGGAGGCGATGAACAGCGTGCCAGGACTGGAGCAGGTGCGCTCCATCACCAGCCGCGGCTCGGCCGAAGTCAACTTGTTTTTCAACTGGAACGTCGACATGTTCCAGACGCTGCAATCGGTGAACGCGGCCATGGCGCGGGTGCAGACGACGCTTCCGCCAACCGCCAAACTGGTCGCCAACCGCCTGACGTTCGGCGCATTTCCGATTTTGGGCTACAGCCTGACCTCGTCGACGATGTCCCAAACCGAACTCTGGGAACTGGCCACGTATTCCATGAAGCCGCGCCTGAATCGCGTCCTCGGCGTGTCGATGGTGGTGTTACAGGGCGGCGGCACGCCCGAGTTTCAAATTGAACCTGATCCGGCGAAGCTGAATCAGGCCCAGGTCTCGGTGCCTGCGATTCTCGACGCAGTGGCGAGGACCAATATGATCGATTCGCCGGGCCTGATCGAGAATAATCACGAACTGTCCTTGACGCTGGTGAGCGGGCAGACGAAGGATCCCGCGGAAATCGCCAACATCGTGGTGCGAATGGCGCCGAACGGCGTCCCGGTGCGGATCGGCGATGTGGCCAAGGTTCATCCCTCGGTAATGCCGGTGTACACCATCGTGACGGCGAACGGCGCGCCAGCCGTACTGCTCAATATTTTCCGGCAGCCGGAAAGCAATACCGTCGCCGTGGCGGATGCGGCCACCGCGGAACTCGCCCAAATCCGCAAAACGCTGCCGGCGGGCGTGAAGGTGGAGACTTTCTACGATCAATCGACGTTAGTGCGGGACTCGATCGATAGCGTTCGCGACGCAATTCTTATCGGGCTGATTCTGGCGGCGATTATCCTCGTGCTGTTCCTGAGGGACTGGGGTAGCTCCCTGGTGGCCGCGCTGGTGATTCCCGCCACCATCGGCATCACCATGATCGCCATGCGTCTGATGGGCGAGAGCTTCAACCTGATGACGCTGGGCGGACTGGCGGCCGCCGTCGGCCTGATCATCGACGACGCAATCGTGGTGGTGGAGAATATCGTGCTTCACCGCGATTCGGGCCAGAGCCGCGGCGAAGCCATCCGTAGCGCGCTGCGGGAAATCCGCGTGCCGCTGGTGGGCTCGACGATCACTCCGATTGTGGTGTTTCTTCCCCTGATTTCCATCTCCGGCGTCACGGGAACGTTCTTTCGGGCGCTGGCCCTCACCGTCAGCACCTCGCTGCTGACGTCCCTGGCGCTGGCGCTCACCTGGACCCCGACGCTCAGCCTCCACCTGCTGCGAAGCAAGAGATCCGGCGGAGATCACGGCGAAACCTCCACTGGATTCATGCGCAAGCTCACTGACGCATATGAAGGCGCGCTGCGGTTCGTGCTCGGCTATCCCCTGGCGCTTGCGCTGGGAAGCCTCGCGGTGATCGCCGCGTCCTACTTCTGCTATCAGGCACTGGGTTCGGATCTGCTGCCGGCCATGGATGAGGGCGGATTCATTCTCGATTACCTCATGCCGGCTGGTTCGTCGCTGGACGATACGAACGCGGTCCTGTTGCAGGTCGACAAGATTCTGAAGAACACGCCGGAAGTGGAGTTGACTTCCCGCCGGACAGGCCTGCAACTCGGCCTCTCGGCGGTGACCGAAGCGAATAACGGTGACTTCTCGGTGAAGCTCAAACGCAAGCGCAACCGGACCATCGAGGAAGTGATTTCCGGTGTCCGCAAGGAAATCAACGAAAAATTTCCGCAGCTGGATGTCGAGTTTATTCAGGTTTTACAGGACCAGATCGGCGATCTGACCAGTTCCCCGGAGCCCATCGAAATCAAGCTTTTCTCGCCCGATCCCGATTTGCTGAAGAAATGGGCGCCGAAGGTGGCGGAGAAAATCAAGAAGATCAAGGGCGTGGCCGACGTAAAGGACGGCATCGAAAACACCATCAGCGGACCGGCGATCGTGATGAAGGTGGACCCGGTAGTAGCGGCGCGCAGCGGTTTCTCTCCGCAGGAGATCGAGATCGACGCCAGCGCGATTCTACAGGGCGAACCGGCGACCACGCCGGTGGTGGTGAACGACCATTCCTACACCATCCGGGTACGCTTCCCGGCGGACACGCGTGCCACTCTCGATCAGATCCGCAATACCTTGATTACCTCGAACTCGACCGGCAAGACGGCGACGCTGGGATCGCTGGCGGAGTTTAGCACCGAGGTCGGGCAGACGGAGGTCCGGCGGGAGAACCTGCTCCGCGACGTGGCGGTCACCGGACGCTTCGACGGCATCAGCCTCGGAAAGGGAATGGATTTGGTGAAGCAGGCGGTGACGGACGTACAGCTTCCTCCGGAAATTCGCGTGGTCTACGGCGGAACGTACGAAGAGCAGCAGAAGTCCTTTAAGGATCTTCTCGTCGTCCTGGCGCTGGCGGTGGTGTTGGTGTTCACCGTGCTACTGTTTGAATTCCGCACCTTCGCCGCACCCACTGCGATTCTGGCGTCGGCGCTGCTGTCCACCTCCGGCGTGTTCTTCGGACTCTTGATCACTGGAACGACATTTAATATTTCGTCGTTCATGGGGCTAATCATGGTCATCGGCATCGTGGCGAAGAACGGAATTTTGTTGCTCGACGCCGATCAGCGGTTTCGCGCGGAAGGATTTTCGGTGCGCGACGCCATGCTGGAGGCGGGCGCGCGCCGCCTGCGGCCCATTTTGATGACAGCCCTGGCCACCGTTGCCGGCATGATTCCCTTGTCGCTCGCGGTGGG
>JBBIVT010000022.1:0-10088 GCA_037439565.1 Acidobacteriota bacterium
CGGTCGAAGGCTTGCATGGCGTCAAACTGCTCTTTTGAATAATCGATGCCGGTCCAATCCAGGTCGTTATATCTGGGCATCCAGCCGATCGGCGTCTCCTGGGCGCTGCCCCTTCCGTGCGCGCGGTCGACGATCCATTTCAGCACGCGCATGTTCTCGCGGAAGCCCGGCCACATGAAGTTGCCATGCTCGTCCTTGCGGAACCAATTGACGTGATAGATGCGCGGCGTTTCGCCCAAGCTGCGCTGCATCTGGATCCAATGGCGGAAATAATCACCCATGTGATATCCACAGAACGGCAGCATCGCCATGGGGTCACGGCGTACCTTGCCCACGGTTCCCACCGCAGCCGCGGTCATCTCCGAGCCCATGGTCGCGCCGATGTACACGCCGGAAGTCCAGTTGAACGCCTGATAGACCAGCGGCATCGTCGTCGCGCGGCGTCCGCCGAAAATCAGCGCGCTGATCGGCACGCCGGTAGGCTTCTCCCAATCCGGATCGATCGTCGGGCACTGTGACGCGGGCGCGGTGAAGCGCGCGTTGGGATGCGCCGCCTTCGCCCCGGTCTGCTTGGCGATCTCCGGAGTCCACAGCTTGCCCTGCCAGTCCACGCACTCCTGCGGAGGATCCTCCGTCATGCCCTCCCACCAGACGCCTCCCTCCGGCGTTAGCGCGACGTTGGTGAAAATCGTGTTCTTCGAAAGCGCCGCCATGGCATTCGGATTCGTCTTCATCGACGTGCCCGGCGCGACGCCGAAAAATCCGGCTTCCGGATTGATGGCGTGCAAGCGCCCGTTGGCATCCGGCTTGATCCAGGCGATGTCGTCGCCCACGGTCCAGACCTTCCAGCCCTCGAAACCCGCGGGCGGAATCAGCATGGCGAAATTCGTCTTGCCGCAGGCGCTCGGGAACGCCGCCGCAACGTAGGTTTTCTCGCCTTTCGGATCCTCCACGCCCACGATGAGCATGTGCTCCGCCATCCAGCCTTCGTCGCGCGCAATGTTCGACGCGATGCGCAGCGCGAAGCACTTTTTGCCCAGCAGAGCGTTGCCGCCATAACCGGAGCCGTAGGACCAGATCTGCCGCGTTTCCGGGAAATGGACGATGTATTTTTCCTTATTGCAAGGCCACGGTACGTCCTGTTCGCCCGGCGCCAGCGGAGCGCCCACCGAATGCATGCAGGGCACCACCCGCTTCACATCCTTATCGATTTCCGCGAACACGGGCATCCCAATGCGCGCCATGATGCGCATATTCACCACCACGTACGGCGAATCGGTCAACTGCACGCCGATCTGCGACATCGGCGAGCCCACCGGACCCATGCTGAACGGCAGCACATACATGGTGCGGCCCTGCATCGAGCCCTTGAAAAGGCTCTTCAGCTTCTTGCGCATCTCGAACGGATCCACCCAGTTGTTGGTGGGGCCGGCCGTATCCTTCGACAGGGAGCAGATGAACGTTCGGTCCTCGACGCGCGCCACATCGCTCGCGTCCGATCGCGCGTAATAGCAGCCGGGCCAAAGCTTCTCATTCAGCTTGATGAGGGTGCCGTTCTCTACCATTTCCGCGCAAAGCGCGTCATTTTCCTCCTGCGACCCGTCGACCCAGTGAATCGCGTCGGGCTTGGTCAACTGCGCCATCTTCTCCACCCACGTGAGAAGGTGCGTGTTACGGCTCAACGGCTCGGCAACGGAGCGAGCTAACGTGGCGGACATCCGGGAGGTTTTCATGGTTGACCCTTCAGTTTAGCTCCGGGATCATGGGCGTGGCGAACCGTACTGCAGCAACGCCTTACCGGATCGGTCGACGCGCGGATCCGGGGAATCGCGCAGGCCGCGGCCAGGCCGGTTCCCAGGGTTAGTGACAGGACCGCGAAAGTAGGCACCGTGCCCCATGGTATCCCCAGGTTTTTGGTTTCGCGCTCAGGTAAACTTGTCTCCACTGCTATGCGCATCGCCTTAACGCTACTGCTATCCCTCACATACATCTCTCAGGCGCAGGTTCCGGCGCAGGATTCCCGGAACGTGACTGTGATTGATTCGGACACCCACTTCGCGCCGCCGAGCTTCCAATCCCGCGCCGAATGGGAGGTTCGCGCGGCCCATTTGCGAAAACAGATTCAGTTCGCCGCCGGACTCCTGCCCATGCCCGAAAAAGCTCCTCTGGGAGCGCAGGTGTTTGGGCGCATCGTGCGCAAGGGCTACACGGTCGAAAAAGTTCTTCTCGAAACGATGCCCGGTTTCTATCTCGGCGGCAATCTGTACCGTCCCGCTGGCCGCAACACGCCGTTTCCGGCGATCGTTTCGCCTCACGGACACTGGGCGTACGGGCGCCTGGAAAACTCCGCCACCGGCTCCGTGCCCGGCCGCTGCATCAATTTGGCCCGCCAGGGCTACGTGGTCTTTTCCTACGACATGATCGGCTACGACGACACCATCCAGATGCCTCACGCGGCCACCGGCAAGCGTGAGCAACTGTGGGGATTCGGGCTTCTGGGGATGCAGTTGTGGGATTCCATCCGCGCGGTGGATTTTCTGGAATCGCTGCCCGATGTGGACCGGGAGCGCATCGGCGCAACCGGCGCCTCCGGCGGCGCGACCCAGATCCTGATGCTGCAGGCGATCGATCCGCGCATCAAATTCTCCGCGCCCGTGAACATGATTTCGTCGATTTATCAGGGCGGCTCGCCGTGCGAAAACGCTCCGCTGCTGCGCATTGGAACGAACAACATGGAGATCGCCGCGCTGATGGCTCCGCGGCCCATGTTCATGGTTTCCACCACTCAGGATTGGACCAAGAATACGCCGCAAATAGAATATCCGGCACTGAAGGCGATGTATCGCCTCTACGATAAAGAAGCTAACGTCGCGATGGTGCAGATCGACGCGCCGCACAATTACAATCGCGACAGCCGCGAGGCCGTGTACCGGTTTTTCGCCAAAACGGTGCTGGGTGCGGACCCGCAATCGGCCGATTTCGCCGAAAAAGGCTTCACGCCGGAAAAGCCAAACGATTTGCTCGCCCTGTTCGATCGCACCCAGCCCAAGAATGCGCTGACTTATGCGCAGGTGGTGGAGCAGTGGATCACCAACGCCCAAAGGCAGAATACCGCCGCGCCGGATAAGGAGCGCCTGATGCTCGCGCTGGCGGCGGAGTGGCCGGAAAAAGTATTCGACCAACGCAACGGGGAAAATGTCGTATTGTCGCGCGGCACGGATCGGGTGTCAGGCGTATGGCATGAGGGCGCGAAGCCCGCAACGCTTCTGGTGGACGCCGATAATCCGAGCGCCTCGCAGGCGTCTTTAAAAATCACGGTGTTTCAGACCGGCGCTTCCGTCGCGCCGCGCGACCGCAGCCATGAGATGTTTCTGACGTTCAACAAGACCGACGACGCCGAGCGGGTGCAGGACATCCTCACGGCGCTGAGATGGTTGAATCAGGATTCGACGAAGCTGGTTTGCCGCGGCAAAGCGTCGGTCTGGTGCACGCTGGCCGCCGCGGTGAGTCCGAAAAAGGTTCAGCTCGACGCGCCGCTCCCGCCGAATTTCAAGGGATCGGATCAGGATTGGATCGACTACATGTTCATCCCGTCGATCCAGCGCGCGGGAGGCTGGCCGGCAGTGCTGAAACTCGTGCGCTGAGGGAGCCTCTTCAGCGAACGGCGAGTTGTTGGCTCAGGCCGAGGCTGCCGGCTTCGATGTACTGGTCACCACCGACAAAAACCTTCGATATCAGCAGAATCTGGCGTGCCGAAAGATTGCTCTCGTAATCCTGGGCCAGGGACGATGGTCCCCAGCGAGTTTTACCGGGGATTCCTACAGCCCCGTCACCGCCGCCACGATGATGGGCGTGGTCGTCGGCGCTTGCGAGCCCGATTCCGGCTCCACGGAAACGGCCACCGCGCCGATGGTGGACAGGTCCAGCGGGCCCGACAGGATGTGCAGCGCCGTTCCTCCCTCCGCCTGGAACAATCCGGCCGGACGCGGCGAGCCGCCCTTGGGAATCACCCACATCTGATACGTCTTGCCGGGTTGCGCCGGCGGCAGATTGGATGCAATCAGCAGCACGCCCAGCTTCGGATGCAGGAACACATTGCCATGCGGCGGCAGCGGCTGGCCTTTGCCGAAACTCACCGGCTGCGTGGTGGGATCGTCCAGAAAACTCATGGCCTGCAGAAGGAGGTCGCGCTGCGCGCTCACCTGGATCAGCGTGCGCCGCGCCTGCGCCAGTTCGGAGGCGCGGGATCGCTCCTGCACGCTGAGCCATAGCGCGATCACCAGCATCGACGCGGCGGCCAGCGCCCCCAGCCACCCCCAGCTCATGCGATGCACGCCCACGCCGGACAGTACACGGCGCTTCAACCTTGCTGGAGGAACCACGTCCGGCGCCATGCTCATCACCATGGCGTTCATCGCGAGGGCGTTCTTCATCGCCGCTTCGCACCCGGCGCAGCCTTCGCGCAGGTGAGCGTCGATCTCGGCCATTTCCGCCGGATCCAGTGCGCCCAGCGCGTACATCTCGAATTCCTCGCGAAACTCCTGGCAACGGCTCATGCGGTTGCCTCCCCGGCGATCTCGTCGCGCAGCGCCTTCAATGCCCCGCGCACCCACGTCTTCACCGTGCCGAGGGGCTGCTGCATCCGCTCCGCCATTTCGGATTGTGAAAGGCCTTCGTAATAGGCCAGCTCGATCACTTGTTTCTGCGTCGGCGTCAATTTATCCAGTGCGCCTTTCACCACGCGCGCGCGGTCAAGCGATAGCGTGCCGTCGTCGAAGCCGGAAAACGCCGCGGGCCTCTCCAGGCGATCCAGTTCCAGCGCGCCGGCCGACATCCGGCCGTCGGCGGAGCGGAGGTAATCGATGGCACGGTTGCGCGCAACCGCCAGCACCCACGGCCCCAGCGAGCCGCGCTGCTCATCAAAGGATTGCATCCGGTTCCACACGCGCAAAAACGTCTCCTGCACCAGATCTTCAGCTGCGCCTGTGTCGCGGACCACCCGGTAGATCAGGGAGTAGGCGACCCGTCCGTAGCGATCGTACAAATCGGACATGGCCCTTGGGTCGCGAGCTTTTAAGCGCCTGGCGAGGTCGCCGTCGTCCTTGAAACGGAGCGCGACCTGCAACAAGCCGTAGGCAAACCCCAGCGGCAGCAGATTCCAGAACATAGCGGGCGCGGCAAGCGCCTCAAATAGTGTATACGCAACGGGGATGCCGGCGGATTGCGGGACGGGAAGGCAGCAGCAGGCCTAGGATTGACTAGGTCGCTTGTTGACTCGCAATCCAGGCGTGAAGCGAGTGAATATACACGAAGTGAGGACGGATCTGTCGAATGCTGGTCGCGCAGGCCATGGTGCACGGCATGACGATTTTGATGCCCGATCCGTCAATTGAACAGTTTGTCGCGCGCGTCCTGTAGTGAGAGCGAAGGCGTTACGCGATGTTCCGCGGCCGGCTGAGCGCGCCCATCCATTTCTCGAATCCCACGACGGCCGGCTCCCAGGTTTTGCGAAAGGCTCGCGTCTTGCGCTTTCGCCGCTGTTTCAGCGCGCCGATCAAGGTTTCGCCCGCTCCCGACTCCTTCAGTAGCCGGATGGAAACCGCGCAGTCGCTGATCTCGCCGAGCAGGGTTTGTGTCGCTTTCAACTGCTCCAGCCAATCCCCGGCCGCCGGGCCGTAGCATCCGGCGAAGATCTCCAGCGTGTAGCGGAGCTTCTTGGCCGCCAGACGGAAGTTGTGCACGCGTTTTGCCGGCGCCTTGGGTTCCGCTGCGCGGTGGCCTTCGCGTAGAAACGATTTTGCCAGGCGGGGCAGCGTACGCCGCGCGGCCTCCTCCAGCGTGCCCGATCTGCCGTTTTTTGGCGGCGGGACGGAAACCCTGCGCCACTGGCGGCACAGGAGGGACAAATTCCTTCGGGCTCGGGTCCTGCGGGTTCGGAGCTTGGCCGATACCGCCCGCGCATTCTTCGCCTTCAACCGCGCGATCAGTTCGAGCGCGATGTCGCAGTCCCGCACCGCCCCTGCCTCCTTCATGATTTCCTTCAATGGCCGGCGAATTTCGGGGCACGCCTTCGGCAGCGTTTGCCGCAAGCGCCGGATGGCAACGCGCAACTGGTGCACCGCGCGGGGCGAACGAGCCGCCTCGCCGATATGGTTCGACAGACGATCCATCAGGCGGCTGGCGTGGGCGTGGGAGAACGTTCTGAAATCCATCCGCTGACCCTGCTGCGGCCAATTATACCGTTTCCCTAAATTTGGGATACTAAAGTCTGGTGTCCCGCTTCAAAGAGTTGGAGTCGCAGCTCGAACATACGGAACAGCAGCTCCGTCTCCTCCAAAAAATATCCCGATTCATGGTCAGCGACCTCAGCCTGGCGGAGTCTTTCCAAGGCGTCGTCGATCTGGTGGTCGAGTTCATGGAGTGCGACTCCTGCCTGCTTTATCTGCTCGACGGCGAGGAACTGGTGCTGTGCGCGTCGCATCATCCGCGGCCTGAAACGATCGGCAAGGTTCGGCTAAAGCTCGGCGAGGGCCTGACGGGCTGGGTGGCGCGCGAGCGCCGTCTGCTGTCGATTTCCCGTGAAGCGTTTACCGATCCGCGGTTCAAGCTGTTTACCGATCTGCCGGAGGACACGTTTGAGGCATTCCTGTCTGCGCCGGTGATCGTGCGCAACCGCGTGGCGGGCGTCATCAACGTACAGCATCGCCAACCGCACTTCCATACCGGAGGCGAAATGGAACTGCTGACGACGGTGGGCGAACAAGTGGGATGCCTGGCCGCGCTCGCCCTGGTGGACACCGCCCGGCTCCGCGCCGCGCGCGTGATGGATTTGCTCATGGCCCCCCGAAGCTAATGAAAACCATTTTTCTTTTTTGCCTGGCCATTTTGCCCGCAGCCGCCCAGAAGTGGTCAATTCAATACTTCTACGACGAGTTGAGAAAGGAAATGGAGATCACCGACCTCGCATTTCCCACCGCGCAGACGGGCATCGCCGTGGGCGCGATCTACGACATCGCCACCGGCGGCGAACGCTATACGTCCGTCCTTACCTCCGACGGAGGCGCTCATTGGACGCTGGAGCCCCTGCGCGAGTATCCCCGCAGCGTCTTTTTCCTGAACGAGAAGCTCGGCTGGATGGTCACCGACAAAGGGCTGTGGAGCACGGCCGACTCCGGACGGAATTGGAAGAAGGTCAGCGAGCAGCTCAAGCCGGACAAGAAGATGGATCCGCCCACCACCATCGGCCTGCTGTTGCGCGTCTGGTTCCTCGACGAGAGCCACGGCTTCGGCGTGGGCCTGCAGAAAACCATCGTCGAGACGGCGGATGGAGGACGCAACTGGAAACCGGTCGAGGCGGCCGCCAAACCGGAGGGGAATCCTGCCTTCACCGCATACACGCATATTGTCTTCAGCGACGCGAAAAACGGTGTGATCTTCGGGGGCTCGCAACCGCCCCGCCGCGATCAAGGCGCCCGAGGCTCGCTGCCGGCGTGGATGGATCCCGAAAAAGCAGCGAAACGCAAGGCAATTCCCTCACTGACCCTGATGGCCGAAACCAGGGATGGGGGCGCAACCTGGAGCGTTGTTTCCGTACCGCTGCAGGGAACGATCACGAGTGCGCGAATCACGGCCAAAGAAGGACTCATCGTGATGGGCTTCGACGAATCCTTTCAATGGCCTTCGGATGTGTACCGGCTGGCGGATCGCAAGACGGGGCGCGTTTTCCGCGACAAGTCCCCACGCGTCATCGATGCTCTGCTGTTTCCCGGACCGCGTGTGTTTCTGGCGGGCGTCGAGCCCACCGGAAAAATGAATACCGCGCCGATTCCCGGGAAAGTGCGCATTCTGCAAAGCAGCGACTTTCAAACGTGGTCCGAAATGAAGGTCGATTATAAGGCCGTGGCCCGTCAGGTGATCATCGCCGGACCGGATCCAGAGCATCTTTGGGTAGCCACCGATACGGGAATGATTCTCCATCTGGCCACAAGCGGAAAACCTTAAAACAGTTCCCTTCTGCTGTGTTTTATCCACATTGAATTCACCATCAAGGCTTTGTAAGCCTAAGATTCAAAACGGAATATTTCTTGAGGGAAAACCCTTATTTCTACCTGTTTTAACTTGACTGTAATCGTACTTAGGCGCATCATGAACTTGGTTCCAAGAGGTTCGAAGGAAAGCGAGCCTGGCGGGAAGTAGCGGATCCGGAACGATGATCCGACGCGCAAAGCGATAAGTAATTATTCAAGCGCGGCGGGGAGCGAAGGAAGATCGGGCAACTCGCGAAGGCAAGCCTCAACGTTTGGAATCGGGCTGAGCGCAACGATCCGGAGGGATTGAGAGATCCTGACGGGGAGCGGAGGCTCGAGAACAGGCGCTGAGTTCCGGAATGAGACCGGGCAACGGGCGGCGGACAGTGATCGCGCCCCGGAAGGACATAAAAAGCCAACCGGGGGCGGGAGTCCGACGCTGAACGGGCCAGGAAAGATTCCGGGATCGCTCCGAAGATGCAGGCCAGGAACGTCGACCCGTCCGTGGGGGTTTGCCGCAAGGCAGATTGTCGCTGACGGAGAGCGAAAGGCCGTATCGAGGAGCGGGGTTCTACCGGAACGGGACAGCGGACGCGCACCAGCGCACTGATCCGATGCTGGGTAAAACCGGCACCGGGGAGTTAAGGGCCAACGTCACGCCGTTTTCGGATGCCATGTTCTAGTCGTGCATGCCGGCTGGAGAACGAGCTAACTGACGGGTCACTTGGAACCATTTTTCTTTTCACCCGGCGCACATCGCGTCATCCCCGAAGATCCGCGTTCCGTTGAGCCGTCTCCTCCGCCGTGGGGCGATTTTCCGGCCGCCACGAATTCCTATCCTTGCAGGGCCGGAAACTGGCAAAATTGCAGCGGCAAGCGGCACAGCGGTACGGGGTCGCGCCCATGCGCAGCATCAGCAGGGTCCAGCGCGGCGGGTGGTAATAGTGCTCGCTCCAGGTGGTCAGATCCTGGCGGTAACAGCGCGGGCAGCGGGCAAATTTCCAGGCTCCGGCGGCCCACACACTGGTGGTCCAGCGAGCGCGACATCGGCGGCAGCGCAAGGGATAGATCCCGAACAGCGCCCGGATTTCCTCGGCGAAACTTTGCTTATGCGAGACGCGGATTTCCCTGGTCCCGCACTTTGGGCAAGCAAGCTGCATGAAACGATATTATAAACCCGGTCCGCTAAGTACTCTTTCCGGCTCGCGCGGATGCGCCGCGGTGTAGGCGCGGATGTAGGCCGAAAAGGCTTCCTGCAAGCGGTTGCGAATCGCGCGACCCTGGCCGATGTCCAGTCCGTCAATGGAGGCGGCGGGCATCAAGTCGCGCGTCGTTGAGGTAATGAACACGCCATCGGCGGAAGCGAGATCCCCGGGCAGCAGAACCTTCTCCGAGACGTCAATGCCGGGAACGCGGATTTCCTCGAGCAACAGCGCTCGCGTCACGCCCGGCAGGCAACCGGAGGAAAGCGGCGGAGTAAACGCTTCATTCCCTTTTGCAATGAAGATATTGGCAGAGGTGCACTCGGCCACCTCGCCGCGTTCGTTCAGCAGCACGACCTCATCAAACCCCTGCTCATGGGCGCGCTCATAGCGGGTGAGATTCTCTCCCCAGGACAGGTATTTAGTGCCGGCAAATTCGCTCGCCGCGTGGCGAGCCTGCGCCACGACGCCGAGCTTCACCGCGCGGCCCCAGTCATTCAGGGGCGCAGTAAAGGCGATGGTTTCAAAGGGGCGCTCGGCTGCGGCGGGGCCTTCCCACATCCCTCCACGATTGCGGACAATCACCACGCGCAACGTGGAGTGGACGGCATGATTGGCGTCGATCAGGCGGTACAGCCGGTCTTCCAGCCATTTGGCGTCGTCTGGAAACGGGACGCGCATCCGCGCCGCGTCGCGTTGCATGCGGGCCCAGTGCCGCTCCCAGCAAAACATCACACCGTCCTCCACGCGAATGGTGGAGAAAACGCCCCATCCATTCATCAAACCGACCTGGCCCGGCGAGAGGACACGGTCCCCGGCGTCGCGAATCTGGTCGTTGTGAAGCAGGAATCGGTGCATG
>JBBIVT010000022.1:10188-11914 GCA_037439565.1 Acidobacteriota bacterium
GAATGCATCCAGGTGAGAGTATTTATGATCGCCCGGGCGAGTTTTCTCGCCGTCTCGGGATTTTTTTCCACCCAATCCGACTTGGAGTACAGCACCGCCGACGGATAGCTCTCAACACCGAACACTTCTTTCACTCCCTCCGCCGTCCGCGTGTCGGCCAGGATGTGGAGCCCGGGCACCTGCTTGCGGACGATGGCGAGGGCTGGGTCGGTCATCACCGCCGCATCGACTTTGCCATGCGTCACCGCGCCCACGGCGGTCGCGCTCATGCCGATGGAGGCGTTGGAAACATCGTCCGGCTTCATGCCGTGAGCGGCCAGTAAATAATTCAGAAACATGTACGTGGAGGAGCCGGGCGCGGAGACTCCCACCGTTTTGCCCTTCAGCTCCTCAATGCGGCTGACATTGGGCGACGCCAGCGCGAGTCCCGGATAGCGCAGCATCGCCACGAACGCCCGCAGTTCCTTGCCCTGCGCGGCCATCTGGATCGTGTGGTCGTAAAAGCCGCAGACGACGTCGGTGCTGCCGCCCATCAGCGCCTCCAGAGACTTGGATCCCCCGGGAAAATCGAGCAGCGTGACGTTCAGCCCGGCGCCCTTATAAAAACCCAGCTCTTGCGCCAGGGTGGCCGGCAAATAGATCAATTGCGCCTGACCGCCGATGGCGATTTTCACACCGGGCACGGGGCGTCCGCAAGCGGTCAGGAACAGGCAGCAAATTGCGATTCGCGTCAACACGGTATGGTACGATGCGAGGTTAGCATGCTCCTCTCCGACAAGTACACCGTTGAGCGAGGCAGCGTCTATCTCACCGGCATTCAGGCGCTGGTGCGGTTGCCTATCGACCAAATGCGCCGCGACCGCCGCGCGGGCCTCAATACAGGGGCATTTATCTCCGGCTACGAAGGCTCGCCTTTAGGCGGATATGACCTCGCGCTTGGCCGTTCGAAGAAACTGTTGGATGAGCACGGCATCCATTTCCGCCCCGGCCTCAACGAAGACCTGGCCGCGACCGCCGTGATGGGCAGCCAGATTCACGGAATTGTTGGCAAGTCCAAGGTTGATGGAGTCGTCGGCATGTGGTACGGGAAAGGCCCCGGCGTCGACCGCTGCGGCGATATTTTCCGCCACGCGAACCTTGCCGGGACGGGCAGGAATTGCGCGGCGCTGGTGCTCGCCGGCGACGATCATGGTTGCAAGAGCTCGACGATTCCGCATCAGAGCGATTTCAGCCTGGCCAACGTCGGTATTCCGTTTCTCTTCCCTGGAAACGCGCAGGAGATCATCGATTATGGCCTGATGGCGGTCGCCCTCTCGCGATTTTCCGGCGCATGGGTGGGATTGAAACTCGTCACCGACATCTGCGACGGCGGCGGCACGGTGGTAGTGGATCCCGATCTTCCGCATATCGAAATCCCTCAGGGTTATCAGAAGACCGTCGATCCAAGACTCGCGCCGCCCATCACTTTGGCCTTGGAACACGAAGTAAACGTTCGGCGTCTGCAGGCCGCCATCGAGTTTGGGCGTTTAAACAAGATCAACCGCTGGCGTGGCGCCCGTCAGGCCTGGCTGGGATTGGCGAGCGCCGGCAAATCGTATTACGACCTGGCGCAGGCTTTGCGCGATCTCGGCATCGGCGAATCAGACCTGAAGCAGCTTGGCATCCGCATCGCCAAATTCGGGATGACGTTCCCCCTGGACCGCGAATTCGCGCGCGGGTTCGCTGA
>JBBIVT010000022.1:12014-13570 GCA_037439565.1 Acidobacteriota bacterium
GGATTTTTGAAAGGGCTCGCGGAAAAGCCCCGGCCGCAGGCGCTGGCGATCCGCGCGTCGAATTTCTGCTCGGGGTGCCCGCATAACCGCTCGACGATTTTGCCCGCGGGCGCAGTGGGCGGCGGAGGCATCGGATGCCACACCATGGCGATGCGGCTGGCGGACTCGGGCCGCGCCTTTTCGCACCTGACGCACATGGGGGGCGAGGGCGCGCCGTGGATCGGCATGGCTCCGTTCACCGGCCACCAGCACATGTTCCAGAACATCGGCGACGGGACTTTTTTTCATTCCGGCCAACTCGCCGTGAACGCGCTGATCGCCAGCGGCCTGAACATCACCTACAAGATTCTCTACAACGGCCATGTTTCAATGACGGGGGGACAGGACGCCGTCGGCGCGCTACCCGTGCCGCAGCTTACCAAGAAGCTGGAATCCGAAGGCGTGCGGCGCACCATCGTTCTGACCGAGGATTTGAAGCGTTACCAGTACGCCGATCTGGCGTCGAACGCCGAGCTTCGCGACCGCGCGGAGTTGGAGCGCACCCTGGCCGAGCTGGCTCAGGAAAAGGGCGTCACCGCGATGATCTACGACCAGGAGTGCATGGCCGAAGTCCGCCGCAAGCGGTCGCGCGGGAAATATGCCGAGCCGGTGAAGCGCCTGATGATTCACGAGGAGGTCTGCGAGGGCTGCGGCGATTGCGTCCGACAGGCCAACTGCATGAGCCTGAATCCAGTGGCAACGGAGCTGGGACAGAAGATGCGCATCCACCAGTCGTCCTGTAATAAGGATTACTCGTGCGCGCTGGGAGATTGCCCTTCGTTCGTCACGGTGAAGATCAAGGAAGGCACCGGCCTGCGCCGGACGCCTCTGCCCAAATTGCCCGATGCCGAGGTGCCGATGCCGCGCCAGATCGCTCCGGTGGGCGAAGGCTACCGCATCGTCTGCCCGGGCATCGGAGGCACGGGCGTAGTGACGATCAACGCTCTGCTGGCCGCCGCGGGCTGGGCCGACGGGCTGTATGTAAATACCCTGGACCAGACGGGAACGGCGCAAAAGGGAGGGGCGGTGGTGTCGCACATTCTGCTCAGCCGCCAGCCGCTGGAAGCGCCGTCGCGAACCAATGCCGGCAATGCCGACGTGATCCTGGGCTTCGACCTGATCGGCGCTGCGAATCCCGACATCCTCAAGGCCTCGTCGCCTGAGAAAACCACGGCCGTTCTGAACTCCGATATCGCGCCCACCATCGACACGATTCGCTCCCGCGCGATCATCGCCGGGCCGGAACGGATGATGGAGGCCGTCGAGCTGGTCACGCGGCGGGGGCATAACGTGGTGGTCGATGCTTCGCGCCTGGCGGAGGGATTGTTCGGCAGCCACATGGCGGTAAACCTGTTCGTCCTGGGCCTTGCCTGGCAGGGCGGCTTGATTCCGCTTACATTGGGCGCGATCGAGCAGGCCATTCAGCTAAACGGCGTGGACGTGGAGCGCAACCTGCAGGTGTTCACCTGGGGCCGGAAGTATTATCACGACGCGGCTTCGGTGGAAGCGCTGCTCGC